>JABWAU010000162.1 GCA_013360875.1 Anaerolineales bacterium
ATCGTCAGGGCAAGGGCGAGCGCATCCGCTACTTCTTCCAGAACAAGGCGCGTTCGTCGGGCGGAAGGAAGCGCATTGCTTTCGCGGAAGGCGAGGAGCAGAAGATCATCCGCGCAGCGTATCAGATCCAGGAAGAGGGCATTGCCACGCCCGTGCTGATCGGACGACAGTCTGTCATCGAAGAGCAACTCAAACAGTTAAGCTTTGATTACAAGCCTGCCATCGTAGACCCGAACAGTTTCGAAAAATTGGATGCCTATGCCAGGGCGCTTTATGAACTTCGTCAGCGCAAAGGCATGACGATGGTCGATGCGGCGAAGAACATCCGCGATGCGAACATCCTCGGTTCGATGATGGTCAAGATGGGCGATGCCGATGCGTTCGTCTCCGGCTTGACCTTCGATTATCCCGAGGTCATCCGCCCGGCGTTGCAGATCCACCATACGGCTCCAGGTCTGGCGCGTGCGGCTGGTGTCTATATCATGATCGTGGAAGAGAAGGTTTTCCTTTTCACCGATGCAACGGTCAACATCGACCCGTCGGCGGAAGACCTCGCGGACATTGCAATCCTTGCCGCGGACTATGCCAGGAAGATAGAACTCGACCCGCATGTGGCGTTCCTTTCGTTCTCGAACTTCGGTTCCACGCCGCACCCGCTTTCGACCAAGGTCAGTAAAGCGGTGCAGATCGTTAAATCCCGCCGTCCCGATTTACTCGTGGATGGTGAAATGCAGGCGGATACGGCGGTTGAGCCGTCGATCGTTGAAGAGCGTTATCCGTTCAGCGCAGTGAAGGATGCGAACGTGCTGGTCTTCCCGTCGCTCGAGTCGGCGAATATCGCCTACAAGCTGCTGGCGCGCCTCGGTAACGCCAAGGCGATCGGTCCCATTCTGTTGGGCGTTGGAGCGCCGGTGCATGTGTTGCAGACCGGTGATGATGTCAATGCCATTGTGCAGATCGCTTCGGTGGCTGTGATGGATGCAATGGGACGTTAGAGGAAGAGCCGGGATTAGTTATTCGAGAATTAGAGATTGGTAATTGATGAGACCCTGAAGGTGAAAGCCTTTGGGGTCTTTTTGATGTTGACTATGTCATTGCGAGGGTGGCGCTCTCCCGCCCGAAGCAATCTCTCTGTAACAGGGTAAAATTCAGGTATTGACATCCGAACCAGCGAGGCGAGACATGGACATTCCCCAATTAGCCGCAGAGGTCGCAAAGTTTCTGGCTCCGTTCCTGCCGTATTTGATCGCGGGCGGAAAGGAAGCGGCGAAGGCCGCCTTTGCCAAAACCGGCGAGAACTTTGCCGATGCCGCCTGGGAGAAGGGTGAGCAGTTGTGGGGAAAATTGAAAGGCAAAGTAGACACCGAACAGGATGCTGTGAAACGCGCCTTGCAAAAGCCGGAAGAAAAGCGCGTGATCCAAAACCTAGAAAGCAGTTTGTCTTTGCACTTGGAGGATGTTTTTAATGAGGATACAGCGCTGAGGGATTTTGTCAGCCTGACAATTGGCGGAGATGTGAAAGATTCGCAAGTTGCGGTGGGTGACCGGAACATTCAAATCAAAGATTCTCCAAACGCGCAAATCTTTGTCAACCCGCAATATGCCGGAATACCTGCGCAGGATATTCCTGATAAAGAACTTATTCTTGCCTATCTGCGCTCGCTTGCCAGCGAATGCAGCCGCCTGCCGCTTGGCATCGTTGACCCGCGCTTTCTTGAAAAGATGCAGGATGACTCTCTCTCGCTCTCCGGAATTTATATTGACCTCGATGTGCAACCGCCAACCGATGCAGAATATACCAAGCGCCGCATGAAGGAAGAAGACCCAAGAGTATTTTTAGAGCGCGAGCATCGTGTTCCCGTGCTAGAGGTGTTGACTGATTCCAAACTAAATCATTTGGTTCTATTAGGTGATCCAGGTTCTGGCAAAACCACCTGCTTGCACTACATCACGCTTGCGCTCGCACTGGCTGGACAGGATGACCCCGCCGCTGAAAATCTCTTTCCCGAAGGGTGGAAACTAAAAAAGCATTTCCCTGTTCGTTTGATTCTACGCGACGTGGCAGCGCAGCACATTTCAACGGACTTGAAAAAGGGCAATGCCGATGTGGTCTGGAACGCCATCCGGGCCGACCTTGTCTTGCGTCTCGGCGAAGAAATTGCCAAAAACCTCTTTCCCAAACTTCAACAATTCATCCTCAAGAATCCATGCCTGTTGATGTTCGATGGTTTGGACGAAGTGACCGAAGCCGACGACCGCCGCGAACGCTTGATTGAAGCAATCAGCGCATTCTGCGCCACCATGAGCAGGGAAACCTGTGTGCTCGTCACTGCCCGCCCTTATGCCTACACTGACGCCAAATGGCAGTTGTCGCGCTTCAAAACGCTGACCCTGCTGCCTTTCAACGAAGAGCAGATTGGGCGTTTTGTGAAACGCTGGTATCAAGCCATGCGCGAAACGATGAAATGGGATGAGAACACTTCGAACGACAAGGCGCAAAGCCTGAATGGCGCCATTCAGGAAAAGGAATATCTCTTCGACCTTGCCCAGCGTCCCTTGCTATTAACTCTCATGGTTACGCTCCATACCAGTTGGGGCAAACTGCCTGAAGACCGCGCCGACCTTTACGATGAAACGGTGCGCCTCCTGCTCGACCGTTGGCAGCGCTGGCGTGAAGCCCGCGACCCGCAGGGCAATCTGGTGTTGGAAAAATCCATCTCTGTTGCGCTTTCCATTGAAGAAAGTAGTGTGCGCCACGCTTTGAATACGCTGGCGTTCAACGTTCATACCCGTCAGGGAGAAGATACGCAGAACCGTCAGAATCAACCCGCGGACATTCGCACCGACGAAGTGCTGGACGCCTTTTCCCCTTATCTGCCCGATACCACTCATCCGCGCGTTATCATCAATTATTTGGAGACCCGCGCCGGGCTTTTACTTGGGCGCGGAAATGGGATTTATGCTTTCCCGCATCGTTCCTTTCAGGAATACCTCGCGGCATGTTACCTCAACGATCAGCCCGACCCTGCCAGCGAATATTCGGACAGGGTGTTGAAAGATCCCGCCTGGTGGCGCGAGGTCTTTCTGCTTGGCATTGGCAAGATGAGCCGGGGCGGATTGGGAACCGCGCTTGCCGCTCTGCATACCTTATTGATGAACTTGCCCGAAAAGCCAGACCGTACCGATAAAGATTGGCAGGCATTCGCGCTGGCGGGTCAAGCCATCACCGAAATGAAACTCGGCGCGGATTCAAACCGCTATGAAAAATTGATTCAATCCATCCGCATGTCGTTGGTGGCATTGGTGGAACAAGGCCGCCTCACCCCCCGCGAACGCGCTGAAGCCGGGAATACCCTCGCCAAATTGGGCGACCCGCGTGTGGGCGTACTCCCTTCTCCCCTTGGGAGAAGGGCTGGGGATGAGGGCTTGAACTTCCTTTTCTGCGAAATCCCCGCCGGAAAATTCATGATGGGAAGCCCCAAAACCGATAAAGATTCTGGCGATGATGAAAGACCGCAATTCGAGTACAACATTCCTTACAATTACTTCATGTCCCGTTACCCGGTCACCAACGCGCAATTCGATTTGTTCGTGAAAGCGGATGGATATTTGCAGGAGGAATATTGGCGGGAGGCAAAAGCGGCGGGCTATTGGAGCAGGGAAGGTTTCAAAGGCAGATACGATAATGAAACGAGAAACGAACCGGTTCGCTACGGCGGCGCTTACTCCCTCTCAAATCATCCCGTCGTGGGCGTTTCGTGGTACGAAGCGCTTGCTTTCACGCGCTGGGCGACCGAAGGGTTGAAAGTTGAAGGAATCACGTTGCAGGTTTGGAAGGATGGAAGTATTGCTCCTTTGAGTTTGGAAGGCGGAAAGTATGAAATTCGCCTGCCGACCGAAGCCGAATGGGAACGCGCCGCAAGGGGCGGACTTGAATACCGTTATCCGTGGAAGAACGATGAGATCACGCCAGACCATGCCAACTACGCTGATACCGCATTAAACACAACCAGCGCAGTGGGAGCCTTCCCGAAGGGAAAGAACGCTTATGGTTTGCTCGATATGAGCGGCAATGTCTTGGAATGGTGCGCGACCGGTTGGCAGGAGAATTACGATAAATATCTCGAAAAAGAGAAGCAGAATAATAACCCTGAGGGTGATATCGCGCGCGTGTTGCGCGGCGGTGCGTACTTCTATGGAGGCTGGTATCTGCGTTGTGCGTGGCGCGACAGGCACGGTCCCGGCGACGGGTCCGACCACGTTGGTTTTCGTGTTGTTGTGCGCGTGGTGTCTTCTGTTTCTCCGTAAGATCGTTCTGGTTACTGAGTTCTGTGTTTCTGGTTTCTGAAACTTCCCGCCGTAAGGCGGGAAAATTTTTATAAAATTGGAGATACCATGCAAGAATCACCCATCTTTGTCAGGACATTCGATTTGCTTTTGTGGTTGCTGCCATTCACTCAAAAATTCCCAAAGGAGCAGCGCTTTGTGCTGGCGGCGCGGGTGCAAAACGCCGCCTTCAATTTTTATGAAGAGATCACCGCCGCCTCGTTGAGCAAAAGGAAGGCGGAACATTTGGAAAGCGCGGACATCGAACTGCAGCGACTGAGACTATACCTGCGGTTGTGCCAGCGCCTGCAATTCTTTAGCAAAGGGCAGTACGAGCATGTATTCAAAATGGTGGAGGAGATCGGCAGGCTGTTGGGCGGGTGGAGTAAAAAGGCGTAATTCTGTGGGACAAGTCTATAGTCCTGTCCCACAGGGCTGCCACCTTTTATAATGGGAACTGCCGGAGAAATCCGGCGGGGCTGGCTGGCAGAATCGCGCGCGTGTTGCGCGGCGGTGCGTACAACAATGAAGGCAGGAATCTGCGTTGTGCGAGGCGCAACAGGAACAATCCCAACAACAGGAACAACAACGTTGGTTTTCGTGTTGTTGTGCGCGTGGTGTCTTATGCTTCTCTCATTGAAAGCAAACAGGCGATGCCTGTACGCTCAGGTCGGAAATGCGTTTCATTCACGGATGACCGCCGAGACCGCAACGGAGAAATAGCGCAGCCACGCCCCGGCTGACCTCTCCCCCGGCCCCTTATCATCCCCGAAGGGGGCTCCTAAAGGCGAGGGGAGCCAGGGTCAGGCGAATATAGAAGAGCCGCTCTGCCTCGACCCCGCGTCACGCCGGGCGGCAAATCAGGTGACTGTCATCTCGAAGATGACAGTCACCTTTTGAGCCATGACCAACGAACTCCATTCCTTCGATAACCTCCTGCTCGCCTACCGCAAAGCCGCCAAAGGCAAACGCGGTCATTCCGATGTGGCGGAGTTCGAATACCG
The DNA here is from genome assembly GCA_013360875.1 of Anaerolineales bacterium. Classification (GTDB taxonomy): domain Bacteria; phylum Chloroflexota; class Anaerolineae; order Anaerolineales; family Villigracilaceae; genus Defluviilinea. The sequence goes on from JABWAU010000162.1 coordinate 5,331, forward strand.
CCTCGAAGAGAACCTTTTGCAATTGCAAGGGGATTTGCGCGATCGAACCTATCAACCCGGCTCGTATCACTCCTTTTACATTCACGACCCTAAAAAAAGATTGATCTCCGCCGCGCCGTTCCGCGACCGGGTTGTTCACCATGCTCTCTGCAACCTCATCGAACCCATTTTCGAGAAATCTTTTATCTTCGATTCCTACGCCAACCGTCTCGGCAAAGGCAACCACAAAGCCATCGATCGCGCACAGCATTTTGCAAGGCGCTTTAAATATGTGCTGACTTGCGACATCCGCAAGTATTTTCCGAGCATAGACCATAACATCCTGCTCCATGTCGTTGCGAGGGCGGTGCTCTCTCGCCCCAAGCAACTTCCCCATTCTCCAGGGGATTGCTTCGTGGCGCCTTGCGCCACTCGCAATGACATGAATATCATGTGGCTTGTGGAAAAAATCCTGCAAAGCGGGCGGGGCGTTTTGCAGGAGGAATATGAGATGGCGTATTTCAAGGGAGATGACCTTTTTGCCGCCAACCGTCCGCGCGGTCTTCCCATCGGCAACCTCACCAGCCAATTCTGGGCGAACTGCTATTTGAATCCCTTCGACCACTTCGTAAAACGAAACCTGCGCTGCAAGGGATACGTCCGCTATGTGGACGATTTTCTTTTGTTCTCGAACGACAAATCTGAGCTGAATGCGTGGCGTGAACGCATCATCGCCGAAACCGCCAAATATCGCCTGACCCTGCATGAAGGTAAATGTCAGCCGCGCTCTGTGAATGAAGGAATTCCATTTCTTGGTTTTATCCTTTTCCCTGACCACAGGCGGTTGAAGAAGCAAAAAGGCATTGCCTTTCAACGAAAATACAAAACCATGCGCCGGGCTGTACGTGAGGGGAAGATTGCGTTCGATGAACTGAGAGCATCCGTTCAGGGATGGGTAAACCACGTTCGTTATGCAAATACCTGGCATTTGCGCCTTTCAATCCTTTCTGTCATTCACTGATTACTGACAACCAATCACTGTTCACTCACCACTGTTCATTAACCACTATTCCCCGTTCACTATCCCTCTCTACCTTTGTTATACTTCCCCTCCATGAACAACAAACTAGAATCCATTGCCCGCAAGATAACCGCCATCCTCTTCGCACAGCAATCGCTCGCCTCCGCCGGGTTTATCGCCGCGGCAACACTCAATTCCATCGTCGGCAAGGAGTTGAGTCAACATGCCAATTGGGCGGGCGTGCCGACGGCGGTTTATCTCCTGGCGGGCGCGTTCTCCGCTTATATG
>JABWAU010000039.1 GCA_013360875.1 Anaerolineales bacterium
CATTCGGTTGTGTTCGATGAAGCCGAAAACCGCCTGCACGCGCAGAAGGCCGTGATGGCGTTGACGATGAGTTAGGTAGTCAAATAGTCAGATAGCCAAATAGTCAAATGGTCAAATGGTCAAATGGTCTGATGGTCAAGTTGTGTCGTCATTTGATATCTGACTCCCAGCCCGATGACTATAAGACTACGAGACTACAAGACTATAAGACTACAAGACTATAAGACTACGAGACTATGAGACTACAAAACTACGAGACTATAAGACTACAAGACTACAAAACCAGGAGACTATATGACTAAACTCGCAGTCGTCGCCATCGGCGGCAATTCACTCATCAAGGATGAAAAACACAAGACCGTCGAGGATCAATACGAAGCCGCCAGGGAGACCACCTTCCACATCGCCGACATGATCGAGCAGGGGTGGGATGTGGCGATCGGTCACGGCAACGGACCCCAGGTCGGCTTCATCCTGAGGCGTTCGGAGATCGCCGCGAAGGTCGAGGGCATGCACGAAGTCCCGCTCGATGTGTGCGGCGCGGACTCGCAGGGCGCCATCGGTTACGCCCTCCAGCAGACTTTGCAAAATGAGTTGTATCGGCGCGGAATCAAGAAACCCGTTGCGACAGTCGTCACGCAGGTGCTGGTGGACAAGGATGATCCCGCCTTTAAGCATCCGACCAAGCCCATCGGCTCGTTCATGGATGAAGCCGAGGCGAAGAGGCGCGAATCGGACATGGGCTGGTCGGTCGTCGAGGATGCAGGACGCGGCTGGAGGAGAGTCGTCGCCTCGCCTCTGCCAAAGGAAGTGGTCGAACTCGAAGCGGTGAAAACGCTCATCGAAGCGGGAACAGTCGTCATCACGGTCGGAGGCGGAGGTATCCCCGTAATTGATGTAAGCGACCATGAATATCGGGGCGTCGCCGCGGTGATTGACAAGGATTATGCGTCCAGTCTTCTGGCGAGGTTGCTCAAAGCCGACCTGTTTCTTATCTCGACCGCCGTCGAAAAAGTCGCCATCAATTTCGGCAAGCCCGATCAAAAGTGGCTCGATAAAATGACTCTCGCGGAAGCAAAGCAGTATCTCGCCGAAGGAACGCACTTTGCCAAAGGCTCGATGGCGCCGAAGATCCAGGCGATTATCTGGTTCCTCGAGAACGGCGGGAAACAGGCGCTCATCACCAACCCCGAGAACATCGGGCGGGCGCTCAAAGGCGAGACCGGCACCTGGATCGTCAAGGAATAACCCATCTTTCCTCACGGCGGCATGGTGAATGGGTGGGCGGTTCCTTCGAGGAGCCGCCCGATTTTCTTGCCACCCATCCGTTTCACTACCGTACAAAGCCACTTATGGGACGCGGAATCACGCGAAGGACGCGGATATTGAGTTGGTTTTCCGCGTACATCTGCGCTCGTCCGCGTCCGATTTCCGAAATATACGGTAGAGAACCCATCCGTTTATAATTGCGCCGATGACAATTTCACCTCGTGTGCTCCTGAGCATAGATTACGAACCCTGGTTCGCCCTCTTCCGCCGTTACGACAGCCTGACCGACCCGGAACAACGCCGCGCTCTCGATGGCGGTTTCACCTTGCGCGCCCTCGATCCCATCCTCGACCAATTGGGGAGCGCGAAGACAAGCATTTTTCTCGTCGGGGAAATTGCCGGGTGGTATACGGAAGTGCCGCAAAAGATCGTTGCCGCCGGGCACGAACTCGGCTTGCATTGTCACATCCACCGCCCATTGAAGAACGTGGATGACCTTGCGCAGGACTTGCGCGCCTCAGCGCACTGGCTCAGGCAATACAACGTGCGCGGCTATCGCGCCCCCATGGTCGGGATCAGCGAGGCGGCATACCCATTGCTCGAAGCCAATGGCTTCGTCTACAGTTCCTCCATGTACGCGCCTGCGGGATTGCTGTTGCAGCGCGGCAACGTTTGGGAGATTCCGGTCAGCACCACGAACCCGCGCATCCACGCGCAATATGCCGCCCCCCGTGACTTCACCTTCAAACTTCTTTTGCACGGCGAATTTCCTTACGGATCGAGTTTCAGCATCGGGTTGATGGGCGGGCAAATCCTCAGGATCATCGAACGGGAACTGAAGCGCGGACTGAGTCCCTCCATCTTTCTGCATCCCTACGAACTGGTCAAGCCTCCTGCCTCCGCACGCCTCACGCGTGACCTGGTCCTGCATCCCCATCTTTTGCCTTTCCTGCGGGACAAATCGGGATTCCTCAAAACCCTTCTGCGGCATTTCCCCGTTTCCCCTCTGGGGACGTATCTCGATGAAATGTTGAAAACGAGGGTGAGTTACCCGCCTTCTGTGGAACGTCCCGAAGGAGTAATCTGATCGAAACCTGCGTCGAAGGATCCTCTTGAACGAAATGAGCGAACTGAGAAAGTGTCTGAAAAGTTACCTGAAGTGTGTAATCTGCGCTCTCTGGCGCAGGGGCGATGTGGAGAACGTTGCCCACGCGGGAGAAACCACCCATGCCATCCTTTGAAGACAAATACCTGGACGTCCTGCAAAACATCGAAATGGCGATCTTGAGCGTGTATCGCCAACACAAGGACCTGCTGGATTACGACGTTGACAGGGTCCTGAACCTGCTTTGGACGGAATACCGAAAAGAACAGGTGGGGAAAGAGACCCCGGTTCCCGCGCTCAACGAAAACGCCCAATTGGTTTACGACCGGGTCAAGGATGTATGCGAGTTTCGGTTGGGACGTCCCAGCAAAATAACGATCAAGGGCTGGTTCGCATCCAAGCCAAAGCCCATTTCCGTTGACGAAATCATGGACTGCCTGAAGCGGATTCGCAAATCCGTGGCTTTGTGGAACAAGGAAGGCGGTCGCCAAGGTTATTTGTATTTTATTGACAATCATATTGACTGACTTCCCTGAGATGCGTCAAACGGTTTAATTCACCTCTCACTTGTTGGTTTTAGACTTATCGGTGAAAGGAAAATAACATGTTCGATATTGGTCCTACAGAACTAATTATCATTCTCGCGATTGTGATTTTGGTGTTTGGTCCCGGCAGGCTTGCCAGGGCGATGGGCGAAATCGGAAAGGGAATCCGTTCTTTCAGGGATTCTCTCTCATCCGAAGAAAAATCTGATTCTGTGTCGGATGCGAACGTCACCCCGAAGTGAGTCCTGCTTATGGAAGCGTTGTCTCACCAAAAATGCGTCGCCTGCCGCGGCGGCGAGCCGACCCTGACCGACGCCGAGATTGCCGAACTGCACCCGCAGATCCCCGAATGGCGGGTGGAGGAAGTGGACGGAATGAAGCGTCTGGAACGGGTCTTCAAGTTCAGGAACTTCGTCCAGGCGTTGGAGTTTGCGAACAAGATCGGAGCGCTTGCCGAGGAGGAAAATCATCATCCCCTGCTCGTGGTCGAGTGGGGACGGGTGACGGTCAATTGGTGGACTCACAAAATCGGCGGCCTGCACAAAAACGATTTCATCATGGCGGCAAAGGCGGATGAATTGGCGGCGTAAACCTGCGCTATCGTTTCATTGACTCCCACAACGCAGGAAGTACCTGCCGCCTGATAATTTTCACCAGCCCGCAATTCCTTGCCAGCCAGACGGGATAATCCATGTTGGACGTGGGGATGGGAACGCCTGGGGAGAAATCCACCTCGCGCCCGTCAATGCGATATTGATAACGCTTCACCTTCTGGATCGTTGGGACTGAAGCCAGAAATTCCCGAGCCTTTTCCCTTTCCGCTTCCTTCCACCATCCCGGCAAATCGGATGTGGCTTTGAATCCCGTAATTGTTCCCAAATCCTGCAATAACTGATTTTCGTGCGGCTTTAACGCGTTGTATTTCGAGCGGAAGAACATCACGTCGGGGTCAACGTGGACGAGCGGACTCAGCCACAAACGATGCAGGCTCGTGCGAACCGCGTTCTGTGTGGATGTGTCGTTCGGGTTGTTCAACCAAACCGTCAGCGGCTTGTTGAGCCAGAACGGAGCGACATCGGGACCGACGCGTATGCCATCGCACAATCCCAGCGACGGGACGATCGGCGCGCCGCAGGCAAGGATATACGCGTCGCCCGCCGCCTCCCGCATCACCCGCATCGCGTTACGATATGCCTCCTCGCGAGGAATGTCCTTGTATCGCTTGCCGACCGCCGCGCCTGTGTAGAGGAAATCGAGTTTGAGATAGCCATATCCCCAGCCGACCACTTTGCGAATCAATCCATCCAGCCATTCCAAAACCTCGGGATGGGTAACGTCGAGCGCGAGGGGATTGCCACCCCAGGTGATTCCTGCGGGAACAGGCGTCCCTTGTTCATCGCGAAGAAGCCAATCGGGATGATCCTTCACCAACTGCGACTTCGGGGAAACCATGAACGGTGAGAGCCATATCCCCGCCGTGCGCCCTGTGGCTTTGATTTTGTCTGCAAACGCCGCCATCCCCGAAGGGAATTTTTTGCCCGCCTCCCAGTATCCGCTTTCGTCCTGCCAGCCGTCGTCAATTTGGAAGACGTCGAAGGGCAGGTCGCCGAGGCCGTGCAGGGCTTTGAGAAGAATCGGTTCGCTGATCCATTTGAGCAGGGAATACCACGAACACCAGACGCGCGGCGGTTTATCGAAGCGCGTTTTGCCGAATCTTGTTTCGAGCAGGTTTGCGTATTTCTCGAAGACCTCATCTTCTTTGCCGCGGGCGAGGAGCCATTCCCCTTCGCGGGTATCTTCATAAAAGCCTTTGAGCATACGGCCGGATAATTCGATCCGCCCGCTCAGATCCAATGCGCCGAACAACAGGATATCATCCTCGCCCAGTTCCACCGCGCCCACCCACGCGCTGACGTGGTTCTTGTGGAACGCGTAGGCCGGGTCTTCGTCCTTGGCGCGAAATTCGGGAGCGCGGATCGGCAGCGGCGGTTCGGACGGGTCGAGCCACGCGGCGAGCGTCCAGGATTGCCAGCCGTGGCGGAAGAAACGTTTGGGGGGCTGAGTCAGGTTCAGGTCCACGAAGGAGGCGGTGAAGATTTGGTGGCGGGATGTTTCGGGGATCGCGTCGGCATCCAGCAGGAGGGTCGTCATGCCTGGGATTATCCCGTAATCCAAGCCTGTTTGCAAGTTGACGAAGGTCACTTCCTATGGCATAATCCGCGCAATCGAAAAGCGTTGATGGGAACGAGTAAATCTGATGAAGTCACAAGCGAGCGCGGGAACGGTGCGAGCCGCGCGGATGAGGCAGATTGAAAATCCTCCCGGAGTTGCGAACTGAAACCCTGACTGATGATGGGGAGTAGGGGAGCCGGAGTTGTTCTCCGTTATCGGAACAGGGCGATGTCCGTCGTTCAATGAGTGTCCCAAATTTTGGGAAATCAGAGTGGTACCGCGTGAGTGATAACTCTCGTCTCTGTGGAGATGAGGGTTTTTGTTTTAATTTCGCACGCAACATTTGTGTTGCAACATCCTGCAAGATAAATCTTGCGGTATTGAGGAGATGATCATGTTCGAACCTGTGGGACCCAAACTTAACGTGACTTCGATGGAAGAACGCGTGCTAAAGTTTTGGAAACAAACCGAAATCTTCAGGAAAACCGTCGAGCAGCGCGCGGGTGGACCCGAATACGTATTCTATGAAGGACCGCCGACCGCGAACGGAAAGCCCGGCGTGCATCACGTACTGGCGCGCGCCTTCAAGGATATGTTCCCGCGCTACAAGATCATGCGCGGGTATCACTGCTCGCGGCGCGGCGGCTGGGATACGCACGGTCTGCCGGTCGAGATCGAAGTGGAGAAGCAACTCGGTTTTACCAATAAACAGCAGATCGAAGAATATGGCATAGATAAGTTCAATGAACTGTGTCGCAAGTCCGTTTTTACCTACATTCAGGATTGGGAGAAATTGACCGACCGCATCGCGTTCTGGGTGGACCTCGAAGACGCGTACGTGACCTACACCAACGATTACATCGAGTCGGTCTGGTGGATCTTGAAGAACTTCTGGGATAAAGACCTGCTTTACAAGGGTTATAAGGTTGTGCCTTATTGTCCGCGCTGCGGCACGCCTCTTTCGGACCATGAAGTTGCCCTCGGTTACGACGAAGCGACCGACCCCTCGGTCTTTGTGCGCCTGCCGCTGGCGGACAAGCCCGATACCTCGCTGTTGGTGTGGACCACGACCCCGTGGACATTGCCCGGCAACGTGGCTGTCGCCGCGCATCCCGACGTGGATTACGTCACTGTGGAGCGCGCGCATAACGGCGGCGCGGAGAACCTGATCCTCGCGAAGTCGCTGGTCGAAAAGGTCTTCGGTGACGAGGAAGTGAAGGTCGTGGACACGTTCAAGGGCAAAAAACTCAACGGCATGAAATATCATCCGTTGTTCACCTTCCTGCCTCCCGATAAACCCGCGCATTACGTCGTGCTGGGCGATTTCGTCACGACCGAAGACGGCACGGGACTTGTCCACATGGCGCCCGCGTTCGGTCAGGAGGACATGGAGATGGCGCGGGAACACAACCTGCCCGTGTTGATGACCGTCCTGCCCGACGGCACGTTCGTCTCTGAAGTGACTCCCTGGCGCGGTATGTTCGTCAAGGAAGCCGACCCGCTCATCACGGAAGACCTGCGGGCGCGCGGTCTGCTTTACAAGGCGGAGACGTACACGCACACCTATCCCTTCTGCTGGCGATGCGGTACGCCGCTCTTGTATTACGCGCGCGAGTCGTGGTACATCCGCACGAGCGCGTTCCGCGACAAACTGGTGGAATTGAATCGCACCATCAACTGGGTTCCCGAACACATCAAGGAGGGCCGTTTCGGGAACTGGCTGGAAAACAACGTTGACTGGGCGTTGAGCCGCGAACGTTATTGGGGCACGCCGCTTCCCATCTGGGAATGTGAATCGTGCAGGCATCGCGAAGGCGTCGGCTCGGTGAAGGAACTCTCCGAAAAGGCGGGACGCGATCTGAGCGACCTCGATTTACATCGTCCCTTCGTGGATGAAGTCCATTGGGATTGCCCCGAGTGTGGTGGGAAGATGACGCGCGTTCCGGACCTGATTGACGTATGGTTCGACTCGGGCGCCATGCCCGTCGCGCAGTGGCACTATCCCTTCGAGAACAAGGAGAAGTTCGAGTCGCAATTCCCCGCGGATTACATCTGCGAAGCCGTGGATCAGACGCGCGGCTGGTTCTATTCGCTTCACGCCATAAGCACATTGTTATTTGGCGAGGTCTCCTTCAAGAATGTGATCTGTCTGGGACTGATCCTGGATGCCGATGGATACAAGATGTCCAAGTCGAAGGGCAACATCATCGCGCCCTGGGATGTGATCAACGCGCACGGCGCGGACGCCTTCCGCTGGTATCTCTACACGGCGACGCCGCCGGGAAACGAGCGCCGCTTCTCTTCGGATTTGGTGGGCGAGGTGATACGCAATTTCACGCTCACGTTGTGGAACGTCTACTCGTTCTTCGTGACCTATGCAAACCTCGACAAACCCACCCTGACCACACTGCCGATAGCGGCGAACGATCTCGACCGCTGGCTGTTATCCGAACTCAACGTCCTTGTCCGTGACGTGACGGAGGCGTACGAAAACTACGATGTGCCGAATGCCACGCGTCCCATCGAGGCATTTGTGGAGAAGTTGTCCACGTGGTACCTACGGCGCTCCCGCCGCCGCTTCTGGAAATCGGAATCGGACTCCGACAAACAAGCCGCGTATTCCACCCTCTACACGGCTCTCGTCACGACCTCGAAACTGCTCGCGCCTGCCATGCCTTTCCTTGCCGAGGAACTGTATCACAACCTTGTCCGCTCGGTGGACGAGACCGCGCCCGAATCGGTGCATCTCGCCGAATGGCCCCAGACCATGCCCGAATGGATTGACGAATCGCTCAACCGCGACATGGCGCTGGTGATGAAACTCGTCTCGCTGGGACATTCCGCGCGGCAAAAGGCGAATCGCAAAGTCCGACAGCCTCTGACGGAAGCCGCGTTCTCTGTGGGCAACGTTTCGGAACGTAACGCCGTACATGCCTTCGCGGATTTGCTTGCCGACGAGTTGAACGTCAAACGCGTCCGCCTGCTGGATGCTTCCACCGAGGCAGTGTCGCACACGGTCAAGCCACTGCCCAAACAACTCGGACAGAAATACGGCAATAAGTTCCCCGCCATTCGAAAGGCAATCCTTGCGATGAATGCGGAGGAAGCCGCGCACGCGCTGCTCGAAGGCAAAGTCCTGAAAGTGAAAGCGGACGGCGAGACCTTTGATATCCTGCCGGAAGAGGTGGAGGTGAAGGCACAGGCGAAGGAAGGTTTCGCGGTTGCCGAGGAGGGCGCGTACGTCGCCGCGCTGGTCACGGATCTGACTCCCGAACTCGTGCAGGAGGGCTTGGCGCGTGAATTCGTCCGCCGCGTGCAGGACCTCCGCAAGGGTGCAGAGTTGGATGTCGCTGACAGGATCGAGTTGTTCGTCGAAGCCTCGGCAGGCCTGAGGTCCGCGATCGAAGCGCACAGGGAGTACATCATCACCGAAACGCTGACGACCCGTCTCGTCTTTGGCAATCCGCCCGATGGTGCATCCGTCCTGGAAGATTCGTTTGACGGAGAGACGGTCAAAGCGGGCGTGGTCAGGAAGTAATTTGGCATCCAAAAGCTTGCTTCTGGATGACGCCAGCAAACTGGCTCCTGGAAAACGCCAGCAAACTGGCTGATTCCAAAACGGAGGCATGGCGCGTACCCGCGCCATGCCTTTTCTTTTATAATGGCGGCATCTTGGATATGAGGTGTAATCGCGATGGAAAAACTTCCTCTTTGGGCTCGGAAGGCGTTGGCGAACGGCGTGCATCTTTTTACGGCGACCGGCGCGGTGTGGGGTTTTCTCACCCTGCTTGCGATATGGGAGGAAAACTTCAAACTGGCGATCATCTACATCATTGTGGCGATGTTCGTGGACGGGTTCGATGGGATTCTCGCGCGCAGGTTCGACGTGAATACCTATGCCAGGTGGATTGACGGTGGGTTGATGGACAACATCATTGACTATATCAATTACGTCGTCGTTGCAGCCCTGTTATTGATCAAAGTCCCCAATCTCATGCCGCAGGGATTCGAAATGATCGCGGCGATTTCCATTCTGTTGACATCGGCGTTCCAGTTTTCCCAGGTCGAGGCAAAGACGGACGAGCAATCGTACTTCTTCAAAGGCTTTCCCTCGGTCTGGAATTTTCTCGTGATCTACATGATGCTGTTGGGGCTGGATCCGTGGATCAATTTTGCCGTGTTGGCAATGTGCAACGTTCTCGTCTTTGTGCCGGTAAAGTATCTGTATCCGACCCGAAACAACCGCCTGCGCCGCCTGACTCTCGTCCTGACCTATCTCTACGGCGCGCTCGGCGTGTGGGGGTTGTTGCAATATCCCGACGTGCCGAAATGGGTCGCGCCCGCCTCGTTTGTGTACGTGGCATATTACGCCCTGCTGAGTTTCTTTCCAAAATTCGGGATGAGGAAAACTGCCTGACATGCGCGTCGAAAAGGTGCAGGACGTCACGGACGAAATCTTTTCCGCCGTATGCCGCCTCGTTCCCGAACTCGGCGCGCACAAACCGCTGCCCACGCGGAACGAACTGATCGCCCTCGTCCGTTCGGAAGCCTCCACGCTTTGGCTCGCGCGTTATCCCGATCGAAACGGAACGATCGCGGGGATGCTCACCATCAGCCTGTACCGCGTCCCGACCGGGCTGCGCTCGATCGTAGAGGACGTGGCGGTGGATTCGAACTTTCGCCGCAAGGGAATCGGACGGGCGTTGATGCAAACGGCGATTGACTTCGCCCGCGCCTGCGGGGCGAACGGAATCGCATTGACCTCCAACCCCAGGCGGGAGGCGGCGAACCGTCTGTATTTGTCCATGGGCTTCGAGCGGCGGGAGACGAACTCGTATTTTTACCGTTTGTAAAAAAAGAGACAGGTCAACGACCTGCCTCCTGTTCCACCCGGCAAGGACATCTACTTGTTGTTTCCGTTGCCGTTATTGCCTTTGTTTTTGTTTCCGTTTCCGTTGCCGTTACCGTTCCCGTTTCCATTACCATTACCATTACCGTTACCGTTCCCGTTTCCATTACCATTACCGTTACCGTTGCCGTTGCCATCCCCATCCTTGTCCGACATCACGGCGCCGAGATTCTTCATCTTTTCCCCTTTGAGCAGGGCATTACGGAACTGTCCCCAATTCTTCGGCACCAGACCGTCTTCAGATGCGAAGGCGCTGTAATCTCCACTCTTTTTCGCCTCGATGATTGCCTGGAAGGTTTCGGAATCGCCTTCCATTTTCGTCGTCATCCACAGGGCTTGGGCGATCACGCCGAAGCCGGTCCCGTCTTCGTGCGCAGACATGATAGTTTCGTAGTCGGTGATGTCGTCGAAGAAGAGACTAAGCGCCAGCCCAACCGGGTGTTTCGCCTCCTCTTCCTCCTCGTCGGGAATTACGACCGCCGGGTCAATGCTAACCTCCAGACCGACCGCGTCCGCCAGCGCCTCCTCGCTGCAGGGCGTATCGGGCGCAATGATACCCAAACTCACCGCCGTCGCATGGTCAATCCGCACGGTCTCTGACGTCCCATCCGTTCCCATTACGGTGACGAGGAAAGTGGTGACGCCCGTGTCGCTGTCGGTTTCACAGGTCACTGCGGTCACTGTGCCGGTGATGAATCCCTCCTGCCAGGCTGGCGCCGCAAGAACGGAACCGGCCTGAGCCGCCAAAACGGCAAACCCCATCAAAAGGGTGAAGATGAACCTGGATATTTTCATGGTACACGCTCCTTGTCTGTCTCTGCATTTTACAAAACCTAGTTTTGCGCCTCAAACGCGCGCGTGCGTTTTTGCATAACAATTTTGCAAGGGAATGCCATGACCATTCTACTACTTTCGTAAACCTCATTCCATCCGCTGTAACTTTTTCATACTCCCCGGCATTCCGAGACATGGATTCCGTACGCGCGTCCTTATTCCGAGCGCCATTTTTCGTAATCTTCGGGCGTGTCCAGGTCGGCGAGAACGTTCGGGTCGTCCACGTTGACGTAATGGATCTCCGCCCGGCGCGCGCTCAAAAAATCGCGCAGAGATTGCGGAGGCTCCATCCTCAAGACCTCCTCCCAAAGCGGGCGCGCGAGCAACCACGGATGCCCGCGCCTCATCTGAAAACTTGGGACGACGATATTGGATTTCGTTTCGAGAAATGCCCCGCGCACCCTCCGCACGGTTCTTTCCTGGACTTGAGGCTGGTCGCCCAACCCGATCAACGCCGCCTGCGTCTGACGCCCTAACTCCCGGATGCCGCACTGGATCGAAGATAACATTTCCCCTCTTTCAAAATCCTCGTTGTAAACAGTTCTTACATTGAGATTGGAAACGAGCGCCTCCACCTTTTCCCTCGCCCCACCCGTCACAACGACGATGTCCTCCACCCCGGCACTCTTGAATATGGAAACGACGCGCGTCAATACCGTTTCATTCCCCCAGGGTAATGACAATTTGGGTCGTCCCATGCGTTTCGATTCGCCCGCAGCGGGGATGATCGCCGAGATCATACATCTCCATTCGAAGCCAACCTTCGATACTGTTCGGGCGTATCCACATCCAACAACAGGCGGTCGTCGTGCCAGGGCAGGTATTCCACGCGATGTTTATGGAAGATCGCCCTGCCTCCCACGTCTCCCTCGATGGTCAACAGATCGGGAAACACCGCGCGGTCGAAAAGGACCGGGTTGGCGCGTCTGTCCATCACCATCGGGGCGACGATGGGATGCAACCCCTCCGCGTGTTTCTCCATCAGCGCCTGAATGATCGAGATCGTGATCTGCGGCTGATCCGCGAGAAGAAAGACCGCGCCTCCAACAACGGGTCTCTGGAGTAACCCGTGTTCGTCGGGTGAATCGAAACCCAAAGTCGAAGTGGGGGTGAGGGAAAGGACCCCTGCTCTTATCGAACTTCCCTGCCCGCTTTGCCACTCTTCGTTTCGCGCGACGATCACATCCAGATCGTTGACCGCCGCCTCCACCTCTTCCGCATTCGCGCCGGTCACAACCACAACAGGCGATAGCCCGGCTTTTAGAGCCGTTTGCGTCACCGCCCGCACGAAGGATTGCCCCTTCCAATCCAGCAGTTGCTTGGGTTCTCCAAAACGGGACGATTCGCCCGCCGCCAAAACGATGCCCGCAATGGATTCGTGAACCGCGTGAACGATTCCATCCTTCAGACTGGCGATGATGACCGAATGGTGGACGCGCAACAGGGAGGAGGTCATCGCCAGCGCCGCGGCTTGACGTTCCGCCGAGTCCGCCTGGTTGAGCAGGAGGATCCTCCTGGCGCGTGCAGGAACATTCTTCAAGCCCCCTCGCGGATCGGTCAACACACGGGCCAGCGCCCCTGTCGTAACCGTTTCGCCAATCTCCAAACCGCATAACCCCGAAAAGATCTCGGCGCGATGGACGTATTCATCCGTCAACGGTTTATCCAAGCCACTGAGCCCAGCCACCTGCGCGACCGCATCCGAAAATTCGGGAATGGGCGGTTCGTGGTCCGACCATGCCTTCAAAGGCTTTTGACGCGACCCGTCCGCCTCGATCAACAGGGGAATGGAATGATAGCCGCAAAACTGGTGAAGCCGGTCGAGCATTGATTCGGCGATGGGTCTGGTCCGGTTTCCATCCAATGCTCCCGTCACCAGAACGATGCCTTTCAAACCATGCTCCACGGATTCGAGGGCTGCCAGAGAGTCGGCAACGACGTGTTGATCGGCAAATTCGACCTGCCATGCTCCCAGATGTGTGGTCGCAGTGACGATCACGGGCGGCTGCATTTGCCTTGCCAGTAGGAACATAGCTGTCGTCTTTCCTCCCGCGCCCGTAAAGGCAACACATGAAGGCGACGAAAGGCGCAACGCGCGCGCGAGAAGGATGCTCATGTTTGTGATTATACATCTTCAATCTCGAAGTCTCCTGCAAGTAAGGTATAATAACCCTGCTCCGCTCACCCCGGCATGAGAAAAATCACGTCAAGGCATTGTAATGGCAGTCGAATCGATCATTTCTTCCGATTACTGGAAAGAACTCCAAATCACGCCGCAGGATATTGAATTCCTGCATAACCATCTTTTTGAAATCGAAACCCCACTCACCACCCGCGAACTCACAACCGTATTGATCCACGAACGCAATCGGGCGGAACATTTCGCGTTGCAGCAACGCAGGCAGGCGGGCGGCAGGATCTATCATCCAAAGGATACCTATCAGGCTGGCGATGAACTCGTCTTCCCCGCCTTCGATTGGAAGCGCGGCAGGGTCCTGGAGGCGCGCGCAGGCAGGAACCCCGACGTGGGCGAATTCGAAGTGATCGCCGTTCAGATGGAGGACGGCGACAAACGCCTCTTCGCCTCGAAACTTGCGGTTCACGCCCTTAACGAGGAACCTGCCTCCGTCGAAACGAACGACTTCGATCCCGATGCCATCCTGCGCGTGCACGGTCACGCCCTCGATAAGAAACTCGAAGCAAGCCTGCAAAACGACGAAAACATCCTCCGCATTGCGGGACGCTGGTTCCCGCGCGCGTTGCTGATAAGCGTCAACGTGGGACATCTCAATCTGGCTGAGGCAGTTTTGGACATGGCGGGAGGCGAACCGCTCCCTACGAATGCGTTGTTGAAGGACGTGTCGCTTCCCGAAGGCGTCAATCCCAAACTGGCGGAATTCTCGCTCAACCTGGCTTTGCAGGAGGATGGACGCTTCGACGAAGTGGGTCCCGCCGGGGAGGTGCTTTGGTGCCTGCGGAGGCTCGAACCGGAAGAGGTTCGTGAAACGCCAATGCACTTGAGGTATTCGCCCATCGAATACGACAGGAACGCCCTCGATGACGAAATGCTCGCGTTGGAAAAACAACTGGACGACGAGTTGAGCGACGACGACTCGACCGGCCGCCATGAAGAAGCGCGCGAGGTCACGCTCGCGTTGATCTATCCTCATTTGAGGGCTGGGACGCTGCCTTTATCGAACCGCATCCGTTCCCTGTTCCCAACCGCCTACGAATCGCCGCGCGTCCGCTTTACGCTGGTAGATGGAAAAACCGGGCAACGAATACCCGGCTGGGTTGTGCGCCAGCAAAAATACGTGTATGGCTTGCGGGACTGGTATAAGGCGAACGCGCTCATGCCCGGCAGCCTGGTCGTGATTCGCAGGGGCAAAAAACCCGGCGAGGTGATCATCGAGGCAAAGACCCATCGTTCCACAAAGGACTGGTTGAAAACCGTGATCGTGGGCGCCGACGGCGGCGTGGTGTTCGCCATGCTGAAGCAGCCTGTTTCCGCCGAGTTCAATGACCGTATGGCGTTTGCCATCCCCTCCTTCGAAGCCGTGGACCAGGTATGGAGGCAGGAAGAGCGCCGCCCGTTCGAGCAACTGGTTGTCAACCTGATCCGCGAAACGTCCAAACTCACGCCGCAGGGTCACGTGCACGCACAGGAATTGTATTCAGCGATCAACATCGTCCGCCGCGTGCCGCCCGCCCCGCTGTTCGCCCTGCTGGCGACCAAACCCGAGATCCAGCACATCGGCGACCTGTATTTTAGGATCAACGAGTAGGAGAGAGAATCGAACATGTCTGTAGGCAAGCGAACCAGCCTGGTCAAACCTTCTGTGGATACGCTCTTTCACATTGATTTCGAATGGTGGAAGAAGAACGAACGCGACTGGCATGTTTATTTACGCTCCCTGCTTTGTTCGGAACACCGCGAGGCATTCGCCAACGCGGAGGAAGGGCAGATGATTGACTGGGTGGACTCCGTCACTGCCGAGGTCAAGCCGGTGGAGGGTGTGCAGAACACGCTCATGTCGCATTGCGTCAAACAACCCGACTTCCTGACCGAACAAACCGCCCTGGTGGAGGCGGTCTTCCGCCTGTTCCTCACCAACGGCAACATCCCCATGTCTTCGAGTGAGTTGGGCAGCCGTCTGAACCGCCCTCCCACGACCATCCTGCGGACGCTGACGGGCGGGAGGGTGTACAAGGGAATCAGACCTGCGTAGTCGGATATCCGCTCGGGGGATGGTTTGCTCGCTTTGCAAGGACGTAATACAATTGGATAAAGCCCTCGTAGCTCAATGGACAGAGCGCCAGCCTTCTAAGCTGTGGGTTGTGGGTTCGAATCCCGCCGAGGGCGCTCGTTGCCGTCAGGTTTTCCATATCGGTAGATAAGGTAAGTATCCATGCCCACCATTGTTCGAAAATCACAATCTATTGTCACCGAGACCCGTCGCGAAGTCTATAACGCCGTCGCCTGGTACGCGCGTCCCAGCGTCTGGTCCCCGCCCACCGACGTGTACGAAACCCGCGAGCGTATCATCGTCAGGATGGAAATTGCCGGGTTACGCGATGAAGACCTCGAAGTAACGGTGCAGAATAACCTTTTGATGGTCAGCGGCAACCGTTCCGATACCCAGGAACGGAAAGCCTATCACCAGATGGAGATCCCGTTCGGCAGATTTTCCGTCGGGATCGAATTGCCTGCCCGGATAAATATCGAAGAGGCGGTTGCAGAATACAAGGATGGTTTCCTGACCATCCGCATCCCCAAGGAAACATAGACAAACATGCCTGCTTCAAGGTGGCAAACCAGCTTCACCGACCTGTTCCACTGGATGGAAGACACGGACACCGACCTGCTCTCAGCCCTGGCGTCCTCCATGCTCCCCGGTTCGCAGAAAAACAAATCCACGAACGATCCGCCCGAAGAAGGAAGCGGACCGAAATTTCCGGACGCGCTTCCCATCCTGCCTTTGCGCGGCGTGGTCGTATATCCGCAAACCGCCGTTCCATTGACGGTCGGTCAGCCGCGCTCGATCCGTTTGGTGGACGACGTCGTCGCCGGCGATAAACTGGTGGGGTTGGTGACAGCCCTAAATCCAGAACTCGAAACGCCGGGCCCTGCGGATTTGTATCGTACGGGGACGATTGCCACCGTCCATCGGCTTTTACGCGCCCCCGACGGCACCGTCCGATTGCTCGTGCAGGGGATCTCCCGTTTTCGCCTGGGCGAATTCATCCAGGAGGAGCCTTACCTGAAGGCGAAGATCCTGCCTGCCCCCGAAATCGTCGAACAGGGTCTCGAAATCGACGCGCTGGCTCGCAACGCGCGCGACCAGTTCCGCCAGATCACGCAGATGATCCCCTCCTTCCCCGAGGAACTGGAAATGTCCATCACCTCGGTCGAAGACCCGTTGCAGACGGCGTACACCATCGCGAACTTCCAGCGCATGGATCTGAAAGACGCCCAGGAGATCCTCGAACTCGACTCGGTCTCCGAAAAACTCAAGAAACTGAACGGCTTGCTCGTGCGCGAAGCGGAAGTCCTGCAACTGGGGCAGAAGATCCAAAACGAAGCGCGCGGCGAGATCGAAAAGGTCCAGCGCGATTATTTTCTGCGCGAACAAATGAAAGCCATCCAAAAGGAACTGGGCGAAAAGGACGAGCAGGCTGTCGAGGTGGAGGAGTTCCGCAAAAAGATCGAAGACGCGAAAATGCCCGAAGAGGCGGAGAAACTCGCAAAGCGCGAACTGGATCGTCTGGCGCGCCTGCCGGTCGCCGCGGCGGAATACGGCGTCATCCGCACGTATCTCGACTGGCTGGTCTCCCTTCCCTGGTCGGTTTCCACCCCCGACAACCTGGACATCGAACACGCCCGCAAAGTGCTGGACAAGGATCATTACGGGCTGGAGGACGTCAAGGAACGCATCCTCGAATTCCTTGCCGTCCGCAAACTGCGCCTCGAACGCCAGGACGAGGAAAAAGTCCCCAGCGACGACCTGATCCGCCGCGAGCGCGAAGGCGTCATCCTTTGCTTCGTAGGTCCGCCCGGCGTCGGCAAGACCTCGCTTGGGCAGTCCATCGCGCGGGCAATGGGACGCAAATTCGTCCGCACCTCCCTCGGCGGGGTCCGGGACGAAGCGGAAATACGCGGACACCGCCGCACGTACATCGGCGCGATGCCCGGGCGCATCCTCCAATCGCTCCGCCGCATCGAGTCGAAGAATCCGGTTTTCATGCTCGACGAGATTGACAAACTGACCTTCGACTTTCACGGCGATCCCGCCTCCGCCCTGCTCGAAGTGTTGGACCCGGAACAGAACGTCGAATTCCGCGACAACTATCTCGAAGTCGCCTTCGATCTTTCGCAGGTCTTCTTCATTACGACCGCCAACACTTTGGAAACCATCCCCGGTCCCCTGCGCGACCGCATGGAGATCATCTTCCTTTCGGGCTATACGGAAAACGAAAAGATCGCCATCGCGGAGGGTTATCTCATCCCGAGGCAGGTGCGCGAGAACAGCCTGCGCGCAAAGGAGATCGCCTTCAAGAAGGACGCCCTGCGCAAACTCATCCGCGAGTACACGCGCGAGGCGGGCGTCCGCAACCTGGAACGAAAGATCGGCGCCATCTGCCGCAAGGTCGGCACGCGCATCGCGGAGGGCAAGTTGAAGCGGGCGATCATCACGCCGCAACGCGTGGAGGAATACCTCGACCATCCCATCTACCTGCCGAGCGAGGAACTCAACCAGCGCGTCTCCATCCCCGGCGTGGTGCCGGGCTTGGCGTGGACCTCCTACGGCGGCGATATCCTCTTCGTGGAAGCGACCGCCATGCCCGGCTCAAAGGGATTTCAGATCACCGGTTCCATCGGCAACGTGATGAACGAATCGGCGCGCGCCGCGTTGTCCTACGTGCGTTCGCGCACCAGGAAACTCGGGTTGGACGACGAGTTCTTCAACAAGTCCGACATCCATCTGCACATCCCCTCCGGCGCGCAGCCCAAGGACGGTCCCTCGGCCGGCGTGACCATGGCGACCGCCATCGTCTCGCTCGCCTCGGGGCGCAGGATCAAACCCAACCTGGGTATGACCGGCGAGATCACCCTGCGCGGACAGGTGCTTCGCATCGGCGGCGTGAAGGAAAAGGTGCTTGCCGCCCATCGCATCGGACTCCGCACGGTCATCCTGCCGCGCCGCAACGAACAGGACCTCGACGACGTGCCGGACGAGATCAAAAAATCCATGAAATTCATCCTTGTGGATACGGTTGACGAGGTGATCCGATACGCCCTGGAGCCGGATTCCAAACACAAGCGCGCGAAGACCGCAGGCGCAAAAACCAAAAGCGGGAGCGTACCCAAAGAGAACGGAAAAAATGCCAAAAATACTGCTCGCCGAAGATGATCGCACCATGATCTCCCTGCTCACCACCCTCCTCAAACTGGAGGGCTTCGAGGTCGTTGCCCTGGACGCGCACGCGGATATTCCCGTCGCGGTCTCGCGTGAAAGACCGGACGCCATGTTGATGGACGTCCACCTCGGCGGCCAGAACGGTATGGAGATCGTAGAAGCCCTCCGCAAGGATCCGGCGAACGCCCACATCAACATCGTGATGACCTCGGGTTTGAATACGAGGGAGGAATGTCTGCAATGCGGCGCGAACGACTTCATCCTGAAACCCTTCATGCCCGACGACCTGTTGAAACTGTTGCAGAAATAATGACGCCTTTACCGGTAATGACCTTCATTCGCGAATACCGCCACCCGCGCGATTACCCCGCCGTCAGGGAATTATGGGAGGAGATGGAAGTCGGCGTGCAGGTCGGTCGTTCCGACTCGCCGGAAGAGATCACGAAGAAGATCACCCGCGACCCCGATCTATTCCTGGTCGTCGAATCGGACGGGCGCATTGTCGGCTCGGTCATTGGCGGATACGACGGCAGGCGCGGCCTCATCTATCACCTCGCGGTGGCGGGGGATTTTCGACAACGCGGCATAGGCTCCCAATTGCTCGACGAGATCGAAGCGAGGCTGCGCGCAAAAGGCTGTCTGAAATGCTACCTCATGGTCACGCCCGATAACCCCGAGGCGGAACGCTTCTACCAAAAACGCGGCTGGCATTTCATGGATTACGTCCGCCCGTACGGAAAGGAACTGGTATGACCCCTTCGACACCCTCGGCAGGGCAGCGGATTCGATTTGGGATTCTGACCCTCTCCGACCGATCCGCGCGCGGCGAACGCGAAGATTCTTCCGGTCCCGCGCTGGCGCGTCTTGTCTCCGCCGAAAACTGGTCCGTCGTCAAGGAGGCGATCCTCCCCGACGACGAATCCGCCATCCGCCAAACCCTCAGCGAGTGGGCGGACGGCGGCGAGATGGACGTCATCCTCACCACCGGAGGTACCGGCTTCGCCCCGCGCGACATGACCCCCGAAGCCACGCGTGCCGTCATCGAACGCGAAGCGCCCGGACTTGCCGAAGCGATGCGCGCCGCCAGCCTCAAGATCACGCCTCATGCCATGTTGTCACGGATCGTCGCGGGGATAAGGAAAAGAACGCTTATCATCAACCTGCCCGGCAGCCCCAAAGGCGCGGTGGAAAATTTGCAGGTGATCCTCCCAATCCTCCCTCATGCCGTTCAACTTCTGCGCGATGACCCCGCATCGGAATCATCTCACTGAATTTCCTTCTCATAGTATAATCCCGCCGCTCAAAAATATTCTGGCAATGGTGTAACGCGACTTTCAAGTCGCAACCCAATGGCAATGCTGTGAAGCGCGTCGCGCTACAGGAACTTCGCGCTCGGAATTGTTTTTGCAAAATAATACCATGGAGCAGGATGTCATCCTGCTCCATCAAAACCCAAACAAGGAAAGTGCAGGCATGATAGACGTAAACGAACTTCGCAAAGGGGTGACCTTCGAATTGGACGGCAGCCTCTACAAGGTATTGGATTACAGTCACAACAAAACCGGGCGCGGTAACGCCAACATCCGCATCAAGGCGCGCAATTTGCAGACCGGCGCGAACATCGAGCGCACCTTCAACTCGGGGCAATCCGTTCAGGACGTGCGGCTGGATTTCCACAACGTATCCTACCTCTACACCGACGGAGAGTTCTATCACTTCATGGACAACGAGACCTTCGAACAGCCCGCCATCAAAGCGGAGATGCTCGGCGACAAGGCGCCCTACCTCAAGGAAGGCATGGAGGTCAAACTCACGTTTTACGACGGCTCGCCCCTCGACGTGGAAATCCCCTCCTCCGTGGACCTCAAGGTCGTGGAAGCCGAGACCGCCATCCGCGGCGACACCGCCACCGGCGTCACCAAAAAGGTCGTCACCGAAACTGGGCTGGAGGTGCAATGCCCGCAGTTCGTCAAGGTCGGCGACGTCATCCGCGTCAACACCGAGACGGGCGAATACGTCACCCGCGTATAGCCTTTGAAGGTGGTTCATGGGACGGGAGACATCCCGCTCGCGTCCCGGTTTTAATTCAAAGCGGGCGGTTTGGGTAATTAATCCAGCCGCCCGCCCATCCTTTCTTTGAAAGGATATAATAACTCATATTACGCAGTTTGCTCGCGCCGCAACATTCATGCTGCCCGGCAAATGCGAGACCGCGCTCTCGCGGCGCTGCGTAAGGTGAGATAATTATTCAAGATATGAAAACCCCGGCGGGCAAGGAATGCCCTCATTTTTACGGCGATTATTTTCGCGGGCGCAACGTGGAGGAATGCCGCCTTCTCAAAGCCGCAGGCGAGCAATGGACGCGCGATCTGTGCGCCTCCTGCCCGGTGCCCGAGATCAGCATGGCGAACGCGTGCGAGTTCATGAAATTGAGACCCAGGGTGAGTCGTCCGCTTTCCGCGGCATTCATGAGGCGGGTGCAGGTGCAGGCATTTTGCGAAAAATCCCAAAAGGCGGTCAGGGAACCGCAGGTCGGATGCGGGGAATGTCACGTATTGCCGTTCAAGTTCGAGGTCAAATCCTGACGCGTTCCTCGCCCGGCGGGCTCGAATCTAATAAAGGAAACAATCGAACATCATGCCATTGACACTGTTATTCGACCTCGATGACACGCTGCTGGACACGAACATCGAGGCGTTCGTTCCCGCGTATTTCCAGGCATTATCCGGGCATCTTGCGCCGTACGCCTCCGCCGAAGTCTTGCTCCCCGCGCTGCTCGCCGCCACCCGATTGATGATGGACAGCGAAGACCCGGCGCGCACGTTGCAGGAGGTGTTCGAGGAGGATTTCTACAGGAGGATCGCAATCCCAAAACGGGATCTGATCGGCGTCCTCGACGACTTTTACGATAACGTCTTTCCCGGCATCGGGGCGAAAACGAACCGCCGGCCCGAGGCGGGACCAATGATCGAATGGGCTTTAGCAAAGGGTTATCGCGTCGCCATCGCCACCGACCCGCTCTTTCCGCGCAAGGCAACGCATCATCGTTTGCGCTGGGCGGGCTTGGACCCGGCGCAATTCGAGATCGTTTCCACCTTCGAGGATTTCCACTTTAGCAAGACGCACACCGCCTATTACGCCGAGATGCTCGGTCAACTCGGCTGGCATGATGGGCCGGTGTTGATGATCGGTAACGACGTGGAGCGGGACCTGATCCCCGCGCACCGGCTTGGGCTGAAGACCTACTTCATAGACGGCGATTCCGCTTCCAGTCCGGGCTTTGAGGCGGGGCGCGGCAAACTGGCGGATCTGCGTCCCTGGCTCGAGTCCATTGACCTGTCCACGCTGGAGCCGTCCTTCAAATCCCCCGCAGCGGTCCTGGCGATCATGCAATCCACTCCGGCGGTCTTGAAAAAGATTTCGTCCTCGCTCACGCAGGAGGAATGGCGGTGCGAACCGTCGCGCGACGACTGGGCGTTGAACGAGATCGTATGCCACCTGCGCGACACGGAGCGCGAGATCCACGCCCTGCAATTGAAATTGATGCTCGAACGGGCGGACGCCTTCATTCCGCGCCCGGATACCGGCGTGTGGGCGAGCGAACGGGATTACCTGCACGAGGACGGCGCGGTCGCCCTGAACGAGTTCCTGGCGGCGCGTTTGGAGAATCTCGCCCTGATAAAGAACGCGGACGAAGCCGTATGGTCGCGCAGGGCGCGGCACGCCATCTTCGGTCCCACGAATTTTCTCGAGGTGGCGGGGTTCATCGCCGAGCATGACCGCCTGCACATCCAGCAGGCATGGGCGACCCTGAATAGCCTTCGATCTGGGCGTGTCGAAAGCGGCGAGGGCGTGTTATAACACCTGATTTTGCAGGGAATCGCCTCCCTGCACAGCAAGGAGTTTTGGCTTTATGCGAAGAAGAGTCGTAGTGACAGGAATGGGTTGCGTCAGCCCGGTCGGAAACACAGTGAAGGAGACGTGGGAGTCCCTGCTGGCGGGAAAGTCCGGCGCAGGTCCGATCACGTTGTTCGACGCCAGCCGTCACAAGACGCGCTTTGCTGCCGAGGTCAAGGGTTTCGACGCGGCGTCCATGTTTGGCAACCGCGAAGCCCGCAAGATGGACCGTTTCACTCATTTCGCCACCGCCGCAACCCTCGAGGCGCTGGAACAAGCCGGTTTGAAAATAGACGCATCGAACCGCGACCGCATCGGCATCCTGATCGGAACGGGCATTGGAGGCATCGGTACGTTGATGGAGCAGGTCGAGGTCATGCGTGAACGCGGACCGGATCGCGTCAGTCCGTTCCTGGTGCCCATGATGATCTCGGACAGCGCGGCAGGGATGCTTGCGATCCGCCTCGGGGCGCGCGGACCCAACATGGCATTGGCGACCGCCTGCGCTTCGGGAAACAACGCCATCGGCGAGGCAATGGAAATGATCCGCCGGGGCGTTGTCGACGTTATGATCGCAGGCGCTTCGGAGGCTTCGCTCGTGCCGCTTGCCATGGCTGGGATGAACGTGATGGGCGCGCTTTCCACCCGCAACGACGATCCGCTTACCGCCTCGCGCCCGTTCGATAAGGATCGCGATGGTTTTTTGATGGGAGAGGGCGCGGGCATCCTGATCCTCGAAGAGATCGAATACGCGCGGGCGCGCGGCGCGAACATTTTGTGCGAACTGATCGGCTACGGCGCGACCGACGACGCGCATCACATCTCCGCCCCTGCCGAGAACGGAGCGGGCGCGGCGATGTCCATGAAACTGGCGCTCGAGGACGCCGATCTGCAAGTCATGGATATTGATTACATCAACGCGCACGGCACCTCCACGCCGTTGAACGACAAGAGCGAGACCGCCGCGATCAAGACCGTGTTCGGAGAACAGGCTTACAACATTCCCATCTCTTCGACGAAATCCATGACCGGGCATCTGTTGGGAGCCTCCGGCGCGGTCGAGGCGGTGTTCACCATTCTTGCGATGCGCGAAGGGATCGTCCCCGCGACGATCAATTACCAGACCCCGGACCCGGAATGTGACCTGGATTACGTTCCCAACCAGCCGCGCAAGGTCGCGATCCGCCACGCCATGTCGAACTCCTTCGGTTTTGGCGGGCATAACGCCACCCTGGTTTTCGGTCAATTCGAGGGTTAAAGAATCCATTGCCGCGTCGAACTCCGCTTCGACGCGGTTGCATTTATCAGGAGCAAGAGGATGCCATACGCACACATCACAGGCTGGGGAATGGCGGCGCCTGACTCTGTTTTGACGAACGACGATCTTTCAAAGATGGTCGAAACGAACGACGCCTGGATCCGCGAACGCACCGGCATTCGCGAACGTCGCATCGCGCGGGACGGGCAGACCACCTCCTCGCTCGGTGTGGAGGCTGCGCTCAACGCCCTGCGCATCGCCAACCTCCGCCCGACGGATTTGGACCTGATCATCTGCTCGACCTCCACGCCGGATCATATCTTCCCCGCGACGGCGTGCCTGATCCAGGACCAGATTGGCGCGACGAAAGCGGGCGCGTTCGACCTGCTGGCGGCGTGTTCCGGTTTCATTTATGC
Organism: Anaerolineales bacterium; assembly: GCA_013360875.1. GTDB lineage: Bacteria > Chloroflexota > Anaerolineae > Anaerolineales > Villigracilaceae > Defluviilinea. Next base: position 23,824 of record JABWAU010000039.1, read on the forward strand.
CACCAATATGGCGGCGCAGGCGATACGAAGCGGCTCCATCAAAAACGCGCTGGTGATCGGCGCGGAAACCCTTTCGCGCTTCGTCAACTGGAAGGACCGGAACACCTGCATCCTGTTCGGGGACGGGGCGGGCGCGTTCGTCCTGCAGGCGAGCGAAAGACCCGGCGGGGTGTATTCCGCGGTCATGCACTCGGACGGTTCCGGCAGCGACCTGCTGGCGGTGCCGGGCGGCGGAAGCGCCTTGCCCGCCACCGAAGCCACCGTCCACGCCGGGCGGCATTACATCGAGATGGACGGCAAGGAGGTATTCCGTTTTGCCACGCGGGTAATGGCGCAGGCGACCAACGAAGCCCTCGACGCCGCCGGGTTGAAACTCGAAGACGTAAACTGGATCGTGCCTCACCAGGCGAACATCCGCATCATCGAGGCGGCGGCGCGCGGACTCAAACTGCCGATGGACCGGTTCATCGTCAACCTGGATCGCTACGGCAACACCTCCACAGCCTCCATCCCCATCGCCGCGGTGGAAGCCGTGGAAAAAGGACAGATCAAAACGGGCGACAAACTGGTGATGGTGGGCTTCGGCGCGGGCTTGACATGGGGCGCGCTCACCGCCGAATGGACGGGACCCATTCCGAGCAAGGGACACGTGTACCCGGCGCAATACCGCGCGCTGGGGCGGGTGCGTTCGTTTGTCCGCCGCGCCATCCGCTTCATCGAGGGCATCATCTTCCGCCGCGAACTATAATGGTGAATTAATCCCGATTGTGGTACGATAAGCAGGATACCGAAAAAGGAGTGAAGAATGTTTCCACGTTTTGGACCCATGGAATTGATCATCCTGCTGGTGATCGTCGTACTTCTCTTTGGACCTGGCCGCATCGGCAAGATCGCCGGTGAGATCGGCAAGGGGATCAAATCCTTTCGGGAAGGATTGGGCGGCGAGAAAAGCGATGACCACTCAACGGACTCGAACGGTAATATCGAACCCAAATGATCGAACGGCTCTCGCAAGAGAGCCGTTCGATTTACATCAATCCCCTTAAGTCCCCAACGCTCGTAACGGGGGTTTTACAGACGAACCCTTCACATACATACACCGTCGGTTTGTTGTCCTTTGGTGGGCGATCCTTCAATAACGCAGGCGCATCCTCGGACGGGGGATGAGCAGATGCGGCGATGATGACATTCGGTTTGAATTGGGATTGGACGAAGCGAACCAACTTCTCCGCCTCATCCTCTCTGCCCGCTTCGTACACGACTGCAACCTGCTTCACGTTTCCCAGAGCCATGTCCGCCGCTGACAGCCAGCGCGCGAACGCAGTCGGATAACGCGTTGCCATCCCCACGACTAATCGTAATGACTTCTCTGCAAGATCGCGATATTTCCCTTCGCCGGTGAATTCAGCCAGTTTCAGCAGCGCTTCGCAAGCCAGCGCATTGCCCGAGGGTGTGGCATTGTCCTGAACATCCTTCGGGCGGAGCAGCAGCGGTTTGCCGTCCTTTGGCGTGTCGAAGAAACCGCCTTCGGGGTCGCTGAGCAGTTCGATCATCTCATCCGTCAGTTCCTTTGCGGAGGTAAACCATTTGTCGTCGAAGTCGGTTTGATAGAGTTCGAGCAATCCCAATATCGACGCGGCGTAATCCTCAGAAAGACTTCGTTGATCGCTTTGCCGCCGCGCCAACTGTGTTTGAGTTTGCCGCCGGGACGCAGTTCCTTCAAAAGAAATTCCGCGTTGCGGGCGGCTAGAATTTGGCAACGACCATCTTGCTGGTCAGCCGTCGGAAGCAAGCTTCGCGAGTCCAAAACTTGAGATGCTTCTGCGATTGTTGCCAGCATGAGCCCGTTCCACGAGGCGAGGATTTTGTCGTCGGTGCCGGGTCGAATGCGGGAGTTTCGGACGGATAAAAGCCGGGCACGGCAATCGGTCAATTTGGCGGGAACAGTTTCGGGGTCGAGTTTGAAGCGGGCGGCGAGGGAGGCGTCATCCAGGGCGCGTTGCAATATCGTTTTGCCCTCCCAGTTGCCGTGGACGACGATCCCGTAAGCCGCTTCGAAGAATTCCGAATCGTCCTTCAGGACTTCACGGATTTCGTCGAGAGTCCAGACGTAGAATTTGCCCTCCACACCTTCCGAGTCGGCGTCGAGCGAAGAATAAAGCCGCCGAGTTGATGAGTCATTTCGCGGGCGACAAAGTCGAGCGTCTCTTCCGCGATGCGTTTATAAAACGGATCGCGCATGACTTGCCAGGCGTGCAGATAGGCGCGGCCGAGCAGGGCGTTATCGTAGAGCATCTTCTCGAAATGGTGTACCCAATCGTACAAACGGAGTTGTGTTTTCAGCACGGTTATCAGTCGGTAGTTATGGTCTGACGGCTCACTAAAGATTTGAGATATCCGCCAGTTGGGTCTCCATCTCAGTTGGCGAGTTGACTGGTTGTAAGCAAACAAATCCTTGACACACATACGCTGTTGGAAGATCCTTTAATAAAGGTCTATCCTTCAACAAGGCTGGCGCATCCGGCTCTGGCGGGTAAGCGGAAATCGCTGTTACCTGTCGGGGTCGGAACGTTTTCCAGAGGGTATTCAACAACTCTTTGGTTTCAGAACGCTGTGTGTCACCGATAATTGCCACTTCACGAGTCGGACCAACAGCAAAATCAGCCGCGCACAACCACTGGGCGAAGGCAGTCGGATAGCGTAGCATCGCTCCATACACTGTGGAAAGCATCTCCTCGGCCAGATCGCGCCATTCCGTCCGATCTCCATACGCTGCCAATTCAAGCAAAGCAGCAGCGGCAAGCGCGTTCCCAGATGGAGTAGCATTGTCTTGAATATCCTTCGGTCGCACAAGAAGGGTTTCATGATCGTCGCGGGTATCGAAAAAACCTCCATTGGGATCAACGAAGTGTTCGACCATTTCATCAGCGAGTTTCACAGCCGAAAGATACCATTCCTTATTCGGATCGGATTGGTACAACGCCAAAAGCGCCAAAATCAGACCGGCATAATCTTCCAGGTAGGCATTGTGTTTTGCCTGTCCCTCCCGCCAGGATCGGTGCAGCCGATTATTTACATATAAGTTATTCAACAGGAATCGTGCGTTACGAATGGCAACTTGAAGATAATCCTGCCTGTTCAGATAACGCCCAGCCTCTGCGAAGGCTTTGAGCATAAGGGAATTCCACATTACAAGCGCTTTATCGTCGGTGGCGGGGCGGATGCGCGAATTTCTTGCTTCTAAAAGTTTTGCGTGGCATTTGGACAATTTCTGTCGAAGCTCTTCTTGCTCCATCTTGAAGCGGACTGCGAGTGTGGAATCATCCAAAGCGCGTTGCAGAATCGTTTTGCCTTCCCAATTTCCCGATGGGCTAATTCCATAAGCCGTTTTGAAAAAATCGAAGTCCGAACCGAGCGCTTTTTCAAGTTCGTCTTGAGTCCAGACATAGAATTTCCCTTCTTCACCCTCTGAATCGGCATCCAAGCTGCTGAAAAACCCACCTTCTGAATGGGTTAATTCTCGCAAGACGAAATCCAACGTCTCCTCGCAAATTCTGCGATAGTCGGCGTTGCCAGTGACCAAAAACCCGTGTAGATATGCCAGGGCTAATTGGGCATTATCATATGTCATTTTTTCAAAATGAGGCGTTCTCCAAAAATTATCGACGCTATAACGGGAGAAACCGCCTCCGACAACATCATACATCCCGCCGCGCGACATTGCACCTAATGCATGGGTGACAGCCTTTATTATTTGCTCGCGTTGAGTTGTATCCGTAGTTGCGCGGCGTAAGAGAAATTCGATGGTCATCGGTTGCGGAAACTTCGGCGCCGAGCCCCAACCTCCATATCCCCAATCGTAAGAATCAAGCAGGTTCTTTATCGCCGCTTCGAGAGCTTCGGCGGTTATTTCATTCCTGTTCTCGGGCTTGTTTATGGGCGGACGGATATGTTCGAGTACTTGATTTCCGACTCGATTAACTTCCTGAACATCTTCACGCCACGCCTTGGCAATGCTTGATAATACTTCTTTAAAGGAAGGCATGTTGTAGCGCCGAACAGGCGGGAAGTACGTGCCGGCAAAAAAAGGACGCAAGTCAGGTGTCAGGAAAACAGACATGGGCCATCCGCCGGAGCCGGTCATCGCGACGGTTGCCTGCATGTAGATGGAGTCAATTTCAGGGCGTTCTTCCCTGTCTACTTTTATGTTCACAAAATTCTCGTTCATGACCGCTGCAGTTTCAGGATCTTCGAACGATTCGTGCTCCATTACATGGCACCAATGGCAAGCTGCGTATCCAATGCTGAGAAAGATCGGCTTGTTTTCCGTGCGGGCTCTGGCGAGGGCTTCTTCGCCCCAGGGGTACCAGTCTACGGGGTTGTTGGCGTGTTGAAGAAGGTAAGGGGAATTTTCTGAGACAAGATGGTTAGGCATGGGGTTACCTTATAAACTAAATCTGAAGAACCGCCGTTGGATTAGATTATAGCCCAGGCCAGCGAATGCGAACGAAATGCATAAAGATTTATCCATTTCTGTTCAGTAATTTACTCTGGCCATAATCAGCGATCTTGAGAAAAAGATCTGACACTTGCTGTCTCGTAGCGGTTGAGTCTTTCTCTGCTAACTCATTCAGCAATCGCTCGTTTTCCAGTAAAAACTCAAAGACCCCTTCGATTGTTCTGTGATTAATTTCAAGAGATTTGAAAGAACATACTCAGGAAGTTGGCGAACTCTAGGTGTTTGAAGGATTTCCTCGGTTATTACCTTCTGCGATAACAGATCCGCTGGGAACAGGGCTGACCCTCAGGGGCAGAAATATACCCATTCGGACACATTTATAATCAGTAGATCACGAAAATCCTGCGTAGGTCTGCGCTCTCTAGCGCAAACCTGTCGTTAGAGAACGCCAAGTACGCGCTTTCGTGAAGTACTGATCAAACCTGTCGTTAGAGAACGCCAAGTACGCGCTTTCGTGAAGTACTGATAATGTTCGGTGAAGGACGAATAATTGATTCTGACGGAATTTCTGATATTTCCATGCTCATAGATGAAAAATACCAGCCTTGACCAAATCAGTCAGACTTAATTTCGTTTATTCAGGATCATGGCCGATAGATTCTTGTATCTGGGCGAAACGCCGCCCATGAAAACCAGAAGTGATTGATGGAAACCACAGGGTCAAGTTGCTTGCCTTTCAATTCGCCTGCAACGGCAAGACCAAAAATATTCCATTCGCTGCCTGTCTGGGCGTCGAGAATCTTTCCGTCTTTGAATTCGAAATCAAGAATCTGATTATCCAGCACGCGCGAGTATGCGACCGCCGAACCGACTTCACGACCTTCGGGGATGTTGCTCGTATCCAGCGCGGAGGCGGCGCCTTCCGTCCAGAAGACAACGATTTCTTCTCCGCCGACCGTATCGTTGATGACTCTCGCTTCGCTCAACACATCATACGGATAGGCAGCCGCTTCGCCGTTCAGGTCAACGGTCAGCACGCGCGCCATCGGCGGGAGTTGGGTGGGAGTCGCGCCGTTGAACAGGAACGGCGTCTGGTTGACGTCGTCGTAGCCGTAATACGGATTTCTGCCATAGTTGCGCGCATGACCTGTATCCCGCGAAAGGACTTTGCCATCGGGGAAGCGCGCTTTGAAATCGGCAAACGAAATCATCGCGGCAGGATAAAACTCCAGTTGCGCGCCTGTGTGCTCGCCTGCGATGGCATCGCCTGTGGCTTGCTGCCACCAGGTTTCGGTCTGACGGTCATACATGATCAGGTTGCTATAACGAAGACGTCCCGTTGTGCCGAAATCGAAGACCTGCCCATCGAATGTGCGTTTGAAGGCGATGGCGGTGTTGCACAACGGACAGAACGTCACAAGCAGCGGCTCGCCGCCAACCGTATCGTTGACAATCTCATGCCAGATCAGGATTTGGATGGGATAGGCGCGCGCGTCGTCGCCGACTTGGACGAAAACAACAGGCTCGCGGTCGCTCAGCCATTCATCCGCTTCGCTGACCGAGACGAATTGAGGATTATCAATGGCAGGAATCCCATCTTTGGGCGGACCTCCCGAAAGGATTTCGCTGTATGGGACGCTGTGTTTGCTAAAGTCGGTGGTGAATTCGCTCTCGGCGCGGGCGGGGGGAGGTTCTTCGGGGAGCAGGGTTGGGGCGCCGCCGCCCGAAGGGGAGGAAATGGTTTGTGTGGGAGAAGCAGGCTCGGGGGAGTCCGATGCGGAGTCGGTCGGTTGGGGCGAAGAACAGGCGGAGAGAAAAAATCCAGCCGCGAGAATCCATATCATCCAGTTTCTAAACATGAGCGCTCCTTTATTCAGTTAGAGGTGCATCGCCTGATTTACCTTACCCTATTTGCGAGAGAATATTATTCACCGCATCTTCGTTTGCGCGCGGTTCCAGGTTGCGAGGATCATCGGTCATACCTGTCATCTCTGCGACCTGAAGGTCGCAGTACGCGGTAGAAAAAGGGGTAAGAAATTTTTGAGGGTGTATCTCTATTGGGGGAGGAAAACTTCAAATGGAAAAATCGGATCGCGCTTCGACGCCCAAACCCTGGATTCAAAAACACGCGCAAAAAATCGGCGCGCTGATTTTCTGGGTTCTATTGATTGCCGCTTATCAATGGTATGCAATCTCCAATCAACTCTCGCCGCTGCAGGTGGTTCAACGAACCCTGACGTTCATGCAGAACGGCGCCTGGGGAGTATTGATCTACGTGATTCTCTACGCTGTGCGCCCGTTGATCTTATTTCCCGCAACCTTTCTAAGCGTGGCGGCTGGCTTTGTGTTTGGACCATTTCTCGGCGTAATTTACACGATTATTGCCAGCAACATTTCATCCACCATTGCGTTTTATGTGGGATGGTTTTTCGGGGAAGGCATCTTCAATGAAAAGACCCTAAAGGTCTCCGAGACCTTTAGGGTCTTGGACAAATATGCCCGCCGGATGCGCGAGAACAGTTTCGAGACCGTGATGATCATGCGCTTCATCTTTCTGCCGTATGACGCGGTCAGTTATCTGGCGGGATTTTTGCGGATCAAGTACCTGCCCTTCATTCTGGCGACCGCGCTCGGCTCCATCCCTGGGACGATGGCGTTTATCGGATTTGGCGCTTCCATCGAGACCTTCGATGGGGTTCTGCCAAAATTGAATCCCGTCACCCTCGGGTTTTCGTTTGCGATTTTTATCGTGAGCATTGCGCTTTCACGCATTTTCAAGAAAAGGGAAATTCAGACCTCCGAGACTTCGGAAATTGCATAAGGAACATCATCATGACAGAACATTTTCAAACGATAGTAATCGGCGCAGGTTCGGGCGGTATGACCGTCGCCATTGGGCTGGCAGGTTTGGGCAAACAGGTGGCGCTCATCGAAGGCAAACATGTCGGCGGCGACTGCACCAACGTGGGCTGTGTGCCGTCCAAGACGTTGATTCATCTGGCAAAGAATTTCAAGCCAGGCATGAACGCGGACGACCTGCTGCGCGAAGTCACCCGCAAGCGCGACGCCCTGCGCGAAAAAGAAACCGAAGAAGTCAAACACATTGAAAACCTGACCTTCATCGAAGGCATGGCGCAATTCACCGCCCCAAAGCGATTGCGCGTGACTCACCCCGATGGCTCGTCCCATGAACTGACGGCGGATAACATCGTCATCGCCACGGGCGCGCGCCCGCGCATGATTGACATTCCTGGCTTGCCAGCCGAACGCACGCTCACCAACGAATCGCTCTTTGATTTGACCTGCCTGCCGAAGCATCTGGTCATCGTCGGCGCGGGAATCATTGCGCTGGAAATGGCGTTTGCTTTCCAGAAACTCGGCTCGCAGGTGACGATGTTCGCACTGGACAAACGCCCCATGATGACCGCCATCCCCGAAGCCTCCGAAGCGATTCAAAACGAACTCGAACGGCGGCGGATTACCACGTACTACAACGCCACTGCGCAAAGTTTCGACGAATCCACGCGCACGTTGACCATCCAGCAGGATGAACAATTGATTACGCTCCACAACGTGGACAAGGTTTTAGTGGCAATCGGTCGGGTGCGGAATCTCGACTCGCTCGGACTGGAACAGGCTGGGGTTAAGGTTGATCCGAGGCTGGGGATTTTGGTCAACTCGTATGGCGAGACGAACGTCAAGGGCGTGTATGCCATCGGTGACGTGACGCCCACTTCCGCCTTCACCCATTCCGCCAACGCACAGGGACGCAGAGTCGTCCAGCGCATCGCGTTCCCGTATCTGCCACTGGCGAAGAAAGAGCCGCTCTTCCCCAACGCAACCTTCTCTGACCCCGAAGTGGCGGCGGTGGGCTTGACGCAGAAGGAACTCGCCGAATATTGCCACCCGCAAATTATCAAACGCATCCGCGTGGATTTCAAGACTCACACCGACCGCGGTTACACCGACGGCATCGAAAACGGCTTCATCATCGTGGACGCGGTGCGGCTGACGGGGCAAATTTTGCACGCCACAGTTGTCGGACCATCCGCCTCGGAGATAATCTCGTTCTTTACGCTGGCGATCAGCCAGAAGATCTCGCTGTACAAGATTTATCGGTTGGTGTATCCGTACCCCACATTTTCGAGCGGTATTTTGAAAGTGGCAGATTTCTTCATGCGTGACACATTGCCAAATCTTGGAAAAGAACTGGCGGCGTATCTCAAGTATCGGTTTGCGAAGCCCTCACCCTAACCCTCTCCCACAGGGAGAGGGGCCTCATGCTCCCTTCTCCCAAGGGGAGAAGGGTTGGGGATGAGGGTAACGTTCACAATCAAAACTTCAGGAGAAAAAAGAAAGATGAAACGCATCGTATTTTTGTTCGTTGCCCTGACCATGCTGCTGGCGGCTTGCTCGTCCCCGACAGGAGGCGCGCCTGCATCCCCTCTCCCCTCGGGAGAGGGACAGGGTGAGGGCAACCCACCCGTCGCAACTGACGCGCCAAACGCCGCTGGCGAATTCGACCTCAACAACTGGGACAGCGTTCTCGCCGCCGCCAAAGGTCAGACCGTCAACTGGTACATCTGGGGCGGTTCAGACAGCATCAATGCCTTCGTGGACAACTTCTACGGCAAAGCCTTGAAAGAACGCTATGGCATCACCCTCAACCGCGTGCCGATTGCCCAAACGTCCGACGCGGTCAATCAGGTCTTGAGCGAGAAACAGGCAGGGGTAGACCCTGGCGCGGTGGACTTGATCTGGATCAACGGCGAAAACTTCTTCACGCTCAAACAAGCCGATATGCTCTACAAGGATTGGGCGCAAAAAATTCCCAACGCCGCGCTGGTCAACTGGGATAACCCCGCCATCAACCTTGACTTTGGTCATCCTGTGGACAATCAGGAGAGTCCCTGGTCTTCGGCGCAATTTCAATTCATTTACGACTCGGCGCGCATGAGCGCGGACGAACTGCCGCGTTCCTACACCGCGCTCAAAGAGTGGGCGTGCGCGCACCCTGGTCGCCTCACCTACATTGACCCCAGCGGCTCAGGCGGCTTCCTCGGCAAGCGCTTCCTCAAGGGCGCGCTCTATGAACTCAGCGGCGGCGCGCAACAATGGCTGACCTTCGATCAGGCGCTTTGGGATCAACATTCACCCGCGCTGTGGACTTACCTCAACGACCTCAAGCCCTGCCTGTGGCGGAACGGCGAAACCTACCCGCAGGATGAATCGGAACTCGTCAATCTCTTTGCCAACAACGAAGTGGACTTCAGCATGACCAACGACATCGCAGGCGCGGGTCGCTGGATTGCCGATGGACGCATGCCCGAAACCGCGCGCGCCTTCGTCTTCGACAACTACATGATTGGCGATTTCAACTATGTCGCCATCCCGCTCAACGCCCCGCACAAAGCCGCCGCGCTCGTCCTGGCGAATTTGCTGCTTGAACCTGAATTTCAAGCCGCGCAGATTCTCCCCGAAAACGGATTCGGACTCGGCTACGCCATTGACGTGACCCGCGTCACCGACCCCGCTTCTCTTTCGGACCTCGAAACTGCCGCCGCCAAATTGGGCGACGCCGCCACCCCCGCCGCCGACCTCGCCAAATCCCTCGCCAGCGACTCGGCTGCTGAATACCAAAATCTCATCGAGCAGGATTGGTTGAAGTTTGTGTTGCAAAAATAAAGTGTCAAGTGTCAGGTGTCACGTTCCAGGTTGACCTGACACCTGACACTTGGAACTTGACACCTTCCTCCCATGCGCTCCCACCCCCTCTTCACCCCCTGGCTTTCCCTCGCCCCAGCATTGACGCTCCTCCTCGTCCTGCTGGGGGCGAGTCTGTTCTACGCGGCGGCGGAAAGCGTGGGCTACCTCAATGCCATTGGACAAACGACCGTCACGTTCGACGCCTACCGCGCCATCCTTTCGCCCCAATCGGAGTTTTGGGTTTCGCTTGGGTTTTCGTTGTGGGTCAGCCTTGCATCCACATTCATCTCATCGGTGATTGCGCTCATGTTAGCCGTATGGCTTTCTGCCCCCAACCGCAACGCCGACACCTTTGCCCTCAACTGGAATCTGGCGTTCCCGCATCTGGTCTGGTCGGTGGCGTTATTGTTGTTCCTCTCGCAAAGCGGATTGTTTGCGCGCTGGGCGGCGTCGCTTGGCATGATCGCCACTCCAGATCAATTCCCCGTCCTTGTCCGCGACCGTTACGGCGTCGGCGTCATTCTCAGTTACGTCGGCAAGGAGATTCCCTTCCTCACCATCATTCTCCTGTCCGTGTTGCGCTCGCAATCCATCCGCTACGATGTTGTCGCGGAAAACCTGGGCGCAAACCGCTGGCAGAGACTCCGCTACGTGACCATCCCGCAGGTTCTGCCCGCCCTGCTCGCGGGCGACTTGCTGGTGTTTGGATTCATCTTCAGCAGTTACGAAGTCCCTGCCTTATTGGGAGTCAGTTACCCGCGCGCGCTCCCCGTCCTTGCCCTGCGCTTCTTTCTTGACCCCGACCTGCGCGCTCGTTCCGAAGGCATGGTCATCAGCCTGGTCATTGCCCTGATCGTCCTCATCGTTGCCGTTGTCAGTTTACGGATTGAAGAGCGGAAGGAGAAGGAAGCAGGATGAAGCGATCCATCACGCTCGTATCTCGATTCGTCTTATATCTTATACTCATTGCGCCCCTATTGCTTTTTGTCGCGTACACCTTTTCCACACGCTGGTTCTTTCCTCAACCATTCCCCACCGAATGGACAACGATCGCGTTCCAGCGCGCTGTCAATGATTCGCGCACCTTTTCAGGCATCGCGCAGGGGCTCTCGATTGCCGTTCTTGTCAGCGGTTTTTCGTTACTTCTAGGGTTTCCTGCCGCGCGCGTGCTGGGATTGAGAAAATTTCGCGGGCGTAAATTGGTTTGGTTGTTCTTTTTCGTGCCTACGGTCATTCCACCGCTGGCATTTGGTATGGGGTTGAACATCTTATTTCTTCGAATCGGTTTGGCGGGGACTATCGCAGGCGTTGTGTTGGCTCATATCGTCCCCGCCCTGCCATATACCATCTTTACCTTGTCCAGCGCCTTTGCGCGTTTTGATGAAAACTATGAATTTCAGGCGCTTGCGCTTGGAGCCAGTCCCTGGCAGGTCTTCCGAAAAGTGACCCTGCGCATGATGGCGCCCAGTCTGGTGGTCGCCGCGTTATTTGCCTTTTTGATCTCCTGGAGTCAATATCTTCTTACGCTCCTCATTGGCGGCGGACGGGTCATCACCTTGCCTGTGCTGTTGTTCTCTGCCGCTTCGGGCGGCAACCCGTCCACCATTGCGGCGTTGTCGCTTTTATTTATCGCGCCGCCTGTGCTGGTGATTGCCCTCACCGCGCGGCAATTGAATGAACATGGCAACGAGATACGAGAACAGTATTGAACCCTCATCCCCAACCCTTCTCCCGTTGGAGAAGGGAGTCGTCCCCTCTCCCTTTGGGAGAGGGCTGGGGTGAGGGAAAGGAATCTATGACAACCGTAACCATTACCTCCCTGACCAAAACCTACCCCAATCAACCTGCGCCTGTGTTGAAGGATTTTTCCCTTTCCGTCAATGATGGCGAAATGGTCGCCCTGCTGGGACCTTCTGGTTCGGGCAAATCTACCTTGCTGAAACTCATCACGGGCATCGAACGACCTGACAGCGGCGATATTCAATTCGATGGCGCGTCCATTCTGAAGGTTGCTCCAAACCAACGCGGCGCGGTCTTGATGTTCCAGAAATCGTATCTCTTCCCGTTTCTCACCGTGGAAGACAACATTGGTTTCGGACTCAAGGTGCAGGGCGCTTCATCCCAAACCATCCGCGCCGAAGTAAAACGCATGTTGGATTTGATTGGTCTGCCTGGCATTGAGCGCCGTAGACCAGGACAGTTGTCAGGCGGGGAGGGTCAGCGCGTGGCGTTGGCGCGGGCGCTGGTGACCAACCCAAAATTGCTCCTGTTGGATGAACCGTTGAGTAGTCTTGATACCGAAGTGCGGTTGAATTTGCAGGAAGCCATCCGCAATATTCAACGCGAATTGGGAGTGACTACGATTTTCGTGACACATGACTTGGGCGAAGCGATGGCGATGTCTGACCGCATGGCATTGTTGTTGAACGGCGAGATCGTGGCGGTGGATAAGCCCGAAGCGTTGTATCACCGTCCGCGCAGTGTGGCGGCGGCAAGGTTCATGGGCGTATCCACTTTCTTAAGCGGCGACCCGCTCCACGTCCAGAACGAGGCGTGTACTTCATCCCAAAAGGTTTTTGCCATTCGCCCCGAACATATCCGCGTGCAGTCAGAAGGCTGCGCTGAGTCGCTGCCTGGCGTGGTGAGCGACTGCGTCTTTCGCGGCGAGTACATCGAATATCAGGTGGCGGTCAACGGAGCAAGCGTGCGGGCGCGCATGTCCATGCCCGCGCCGACCTTCCCGCACGGGGCGCAGGTGTTTGTCAAGTTCCCGCGCGAGAAGTTGTTTGAAGTTGCCTCTTGACCTTCCAGTTGCTGGAAGGTGTACACTAAATGTATCCGTACCGTGAGATTTATCTCGCATTTTTGGGGCGACATGAATGTCGCGGTACGGGTGCAAGAGGAGATTTATCTCGTCTTTTGTGCGATTTGAAAATCGCAGCACGGAGTCGCGATGAAAATTCAAGAACTGGCAAGAATCACGGGCGTTTCTGCCAAGACGATTCGGTATTACGAAGAAATTGGCTTGCTCCCAGAACCCGCGCGCGGCGAGAACAACTATCGCCAGTATGACGAGCGCGACGTGGAACGATTACGCCTCGTCGCAGGCGCGCGGCGATTGGATTTGTCTCTGGACGAAATCCGCGAAATCCTTGCCCTGCGCGAGCGCCGCGAAGCGCCCTGCCGCGTGCTGCTGGAACGGCTGGCGCGCAAAGCCGATGAAGTCGCCGAACGCATCCGCGCCTTGCAGCAAATGGAACGCGACCTGCGCGAACTATACGCTCTCGGCTTGACCTTTCCCACCGATGATGTGGACGGCAAGCATTGCGTCTGTCATCTGGTGAGCGAGCGCGCGTAGCGCAAGTCTCCGACTTGCGGTGCATTCCCAATAGGAGATTTTTATGTCGAAAATATTCAAGAACTTCAATCCGCTCAAAACGGGCATCATCGGTTCGCTGGTTGCCGCGCTGTGCTGTTTCACGCCCATCCTTGCCATTCTGCTGGGCGCTTTGGGACTGGGCTGGCTGACAGGCTATCTCGATTATGTCCTGTTTCCTGTGTTGTTCATCTTTTTGGGCTTGACCGCCTACGGATATTATCGCCAATCGAAAATAGCGAAGGAATAATTGGCATCGGCTCTTCGGAAATTGCCATGTGGGTAGTTTTCGCTTTGGGTGCGGCTCTGTTGACTTCTTTAAATCCCATCCTTTACAAACGAATGTTGAAGGAGGCGAATACACTCGTCGTGGTTTGGGGCGTCACATTGCTTGCCCTGCCATTGCTTGGTTTGTTTGCGTTTGCCTTCATTCCTCAATTTCCTAAGTTTGACTGGCTTTTTATGCTAGGTGTATTAGGATCGGCAGGATTGAATGCTGTAGCACATCTCTCTTCGACGCGGGCGTTGAAATTGGCGGACGTTTCTTTGGTTACGCCGTTATTGATCTTCAGTCCCGTATTCACCGTATTGATTTCCGCTCTTTTCCTCGGCGAGATTCCCTCCCTGCGCGGACTGCTGGGCGTAGGGCTGGTTCTCGCGGGCGCGTATTGGCTCAATTATCGTTCAGGAGCAGACTGGTTCACGCCGTTCAAATCGCTTGCGCTCACGCCTGCCGTGACGCTCGTTTTGCTGGCAGGCTTTCTCTGGGCGGTCACGCCCTTATTCGAGAAAACGGCAATCCAGCACACGGATCCGCAAAAACCCCCGTCTCGCCGCGTTCATCGTAGACGCGTTGCTCGCCGCCATGTTAACTCCCGCAGTCCTGGCGCGCGGCAGGGCATCTATCGGAAAACTTCTCCTTCATCGCCGCGAGTTTTTCCTCGCTGGTCTTATCGCAGGCGTCGCGCCTGTTTTGGGATACACCGCGTTCAGCCTGGGTTTCGTCGGGTATGTGACCACGCTTTTCAAACTCAGCACGCTGATGACGTTGCTTTGGAGTTTTCTTTTTCTCAAAGAGAAAGGATTGTCCCAACGCCTGCCCGCTTCCGCGCTGATGGTGACTGGTGCAATTCTTCTCGCATTGTAAATTTGATCTGGAGGTTCAAATGAAAAATCAATTCGACCTTGTAATTCTTGGCTCTGGTTCCACCGCTTTTGCCGCCGCCATCCGCGCCGCGGAACTGGGCAAGACCGCCGCGATGACCGAAATGCGAACGCTGGGCGGCACATGCGTCAATCGCGGCTGTCTGCCGAGCAAGAATCTCATCGAAGCGGCGCGCATCGTTTGGGA
>JABWAU010000002.1 GCA_013360875.1 Anaerolineales bacterium
GACCACAAGCGCGTGAAGATGCTCATCCCCGATTCCGCGCACGGCACCAACCCCGCCTCCACTGGCATGATGGGCTTGCAGGTTGTGCAAATCCCCTCCGATGAGCGCGGCAACGTAGATCTCAAAGCCCTCGAAGCCGCCTGCGATGATACCGTCGTCGGCATGATGCTCACCAACCCGAACACGCTCGGTCTGTTCGACGAGAACATCGAGAAGGTCATCGAGCTCGTTCACGGCTGCGGCGGCTTGATGTATGGCGATGGCGCCAACCTCAACGCCCTGCTCGGCATCGTCCGCCCTGGCGATTTGGGCTTCGACGTGATGCACTTCAACCTGCACAAGACGTTTGCCGTCCCGCATGGCGGCGGCGGACCGGGTTCAGGTCCGGTGGGAGTTGCCGCGCATCTCGTGGACTTCCTTCCCGAACCGCTGGTTGGAATCATCGAAGAAGGCGAGGACGACACGCCTCCGCTGTATGGCTTCGTCAAACCCGCCAAAACGATTGGCCGCATGAAAGCCTTTCACGGGCATTTCGGCGGCGGCATGGTGCGCGCCTTCACCTACATCGCCATGCACGGACCCGATGGGCTCAAAGACATCTCGCAGTATGCCGTGTTGAACGCCAATTACCTGCAGGCGAAATTGCGCGGCACCTACAAGATTCCGTATGACCGCATCTGCATGCACGAGTTCGTCGCGGAAGGACGCT
This sequence comes from Anaerolineales bacterium, assembly GCA_013360875.1. Taxonomy (GTDB): domain Bacteria; phylum Chloroflexota; class Anaerolineae; order Anaerolineales; family Villigracilaceae; genus Defluviilinea. The sequence goes on from JABWAU010000002.1 coordinate 710, forward strand.
TCGAAGGCAGCGATGTCCGCGCTCTCGACATCGCCAAGCGCCTGATGGACTACAACTTCCACCCGCCCACCAACTACTTCCCGCTCATCGTCCACGAAGCGCTGATGATCGAGCCGACGGAGACCGAGAACAAAGATACCCTCGATGCCTTCGCCGAGGCGCTGATCAAGATCGCCGAGGAAGCGAAGACCCAGCCCGAACTCGTCAAATCTGCCCCGCATACCACCAAATTCGGCAGGATGGATGAGGTCAAAGCAGCGAGGGAGTTAGTGCTGTGCTGCTGGCTGCCTGAGGGGTATGATTTGGATGGGTAAATCAGGGATCAGTTATCGGTAAGCGGTGAAGCCTCGGAGTTATGCTCCGAGGCTTTTGTTTGCTGTATAATTATCTGTATGGCAGAGCAAGATATTCGCTGGATTCAAAGATTTAATCATTTCACGAAAGCCTTATCGCAACTCAGAGAAGCAGTTGAGTTGGCGCAGAAGCGTCAGCTCTCAAAACTCGAAGAGCAGGGGTTGATTCAGGCATTCGAATTTACCCATGAATTGGCATGGAATACATTAAAGGATTTTTTGGAAGAACGTGGCGTTCAAGATTTATATGGCTCAAGAGATACAACGCGTGAAGCCTTCAAAACGGGCTTGATCGAGAATGGTGAAGCGTGGATGAACATGATCCAGAGCCGCAACCTGACCTCGCACACTTATGAAGAAAGCACAGCCAAAGAAATCGTTTTTGCTATTCGTAAAACCTACCATACGGAATTTGAAGCGTTTCGCGTTAAATTCGAGGGAATGAAAAAAGAGGCAGAGACATGAAACACGGTCTCTCAGAAGCCACAATCCAGAAGATATGCGCCGTTCTTAGCCGCTATCCACAAGTCGAAAAGGCAATCCTGTACGGTTCGCGCGCCAAAGGCAATTACAAAATCGGCTCCGATATTGACTTGACCCTGTATGGCGGCACAGAGTTGACGCTGAATGTGCTCTATCGAATCATGGACGAACTCGACGACCTGCTCCTGCCCTACACCATTGACTTGTCCACCTATCATACGATTAGTGATCCCGACGTAATCGAACATATTCAACGTGTGGGTGTCACGTTTTACGATAAGAGCGAGGCAGTCCCAGAGTCGGCAGGGACGTGAAAGCGGCGAGGGAGTTGGTGTTGCCGAAGGCGCCGGTTGCCTGAGGGGGGGAACATCAATGTCCGATGCAGCAGGACAGGAGGTACGACCATGAACCCCATCGCGCTTAGATTGATTGTACTGGGGGTTTTGCTTCTGCTGTTCGAAATATTCTCGATCGTCCGAAACAAAAAGATGCCGGGGATCGTGTTTTCATTCCTCGGATTGACGGCAATCGCAAACCCCCGGTTGCCGTCAGTTATTTTCCTGTCGGATAAATTACGCCGTTTTGGGCTGTTCCTTCGCACGCGGCAGCAGGTTGAGCGCAAGCGGAAGCGACAGGATCAACGCCAGCCAGACCCAGGTCTCCAAGGTAAAGAACAGTTCATCTTTCAACACAAAATCGAGTTCCTGGGACCGGGACCATAGTATCAAAACCGCCTTGCCCGCCGCCGCCGTGAACATGGATAAAGCCAGCCCAATCTGCAATAAAACGAAGCGTTTTAACGGCTCACTGTTCCGCAGATAGAACCATCCGCCGAGCGCAAGCATCAAGAGGGACAGGGCGAAATAAGGCTCCTCATTTACGTACTCGTCGAAGATAAGCCAGAGCATCAAGGGAATCGTCCCATACAGCAAAAAGGAAAGGAGCGTCCAGTCGTCCCGGAGCCGATGGTATAAGGGGCGGAACCTCGGAACCAATCTCGATATGGCAAGCAAAAGGAACACCAGAAGGATCAATCCTATCCACAGGAAGTTCCCAAAATTGAAATCGTCCCCCCACCCTGATGATTTGTGCCACCAAACATCCAGCCTAAAATTCCCAAGGATGTTGAAGAGCAAAAAGGAGGCAATTGTCAACAGCACGCCCAAATACGGCAGGAACCAGCGCGGCAGTCCTTTGGCAGAGCCAAGCAGGAACAAGCCAAACGCCGCAGACCAGAAGAGAATGACAAAGGCAATCGACGCCCATATGGGTGCGGTCCAGTACCTGGCGAGGAACCCGAACAGGACCATCACCATGCTGAACAGGAAAGGCGTCAGTGCGGCAAAAGCCTCCCTGCCTGAACCAGGCTCAAAGTCGAAACGTGAGGCGGATTTTCCAGTCATTTTTACCTTTCTCCTCTCCCGCAGGTGCTCGTGGATGATCGCTTTCGGCAAGCCGGTCAGTTCGCGAAAGACCACACCTACAGTTTCGAGCGCCCCTTTTTCCAACGCGTCGTCCACCGACAATTCGAAAACCGCCTGCAATTCCTCGCCATACTCCTCCCGATACGCTCTTGGGAAGAGAAGCAGAAGCCAGCCGTAAAGTCCCTGAATGAACTTCATGCCAACTCACCCGCTCAGGCAGCCTGCAACTGATCTTTTGATTGTGGAAACAACCTGAGCAAAAGCGGGATCAGCATGCCCAGCGCGATCCACATCCACATGATGATTGTGCTCATCATTTCGGTCAACCAGGTGAAATGTCGGGTGCCCTCCCAGAAATATTGATAGATGATCGCTTTCCCAATTGCGGCAATAAAGAGGGAAACCGTCAGTCCGCCAAACAACGCCCAAAACTGCCTGCGCGGATTATGCGTATGCAGATACATCCAAAGTCCAACCGCAAGCACGATGAATGCAAGTAATTCCCAGAGTTCTTCATTCATGTAATCGTCGAAGGTGAGGAGCAGGGCAAAGGGGGAGGAACCATACAGGAGCAGGAGGAGAAGCGTCCAGTCCTTTTTGAAGCGGCGTAGAACGGGAAGGAATGCGATCAAAAGAACCAAAAGCAGCGCTACGACGGAAAATCCCACCCACAATATGCCTTGATATGCCACCTGTCCCAGGAACCACGAACGCTCATACAGCGATGGGAACGCCCTGACCCACAAGCGGTCGAGCATGCCGCCGATTTGATACACGCTGAAAATGGCAAGCAAAAAGCCCAGATACGTCAGGGACCAGCGCGGCAACCCCTTGAACAGACCGATCAGGCATAGAATTCCCAGGATGGCAAGCAGGAGAATGGCAATGCCGTTGAACAGCGGGTTGGGAAATCGCATCACTCCCGACAGGCTGATCATGTTGATGATCGGAAGAACGCCCCCCAGCAGGAAAAAGGGATAGAACGCCGCAAGAAATTCCCGACTCGACCCATGGGTAAAATCGAAATAAGCGCCAAATCTTCCAGCCATTTTTGCTTTTCTCCTCTCCCGCAAGTGTTCGTGGATGATCGCTTTCGGCAGGCTGGACAATTCATGTAATGCTACGTGCGCAACTTCAAATCTGCCCGATGCCATCGCATCGTCCAGCGCCAAATCGAAAACTATCCGTAATTCCTCGCCGTACTCCTCCCGATACGCTCTCGGGAACAAATACAGAAGCAGGGCATACAGGCGTTTCACGCCCCGTCCTCCCGCAGCCGCAGGCGCGCCTCCCTGACCATTCCCTGCAAGCGGACATGCTCCGCTTCGAGCACACGCCTGCCCAGATCGGTCAATGCATAGGATTTGCGCGGCAAGCCCGGACCCGCATCCTGCTCCTCGTCCGAGAGGCGTTCGATCAACTCCTGGTCCAGCAGTCGGCCGATCGCCGTGTACAACGTGCTGGTACTTAAGTTGACGCGTTCCCCGCTCAACTCCCTCACGTCCTTCATAATGGCGTAGCCGTGTTTTTTGCCGGGCGCGAGACTCAACAAAATGTAAAACGTCGGTTCGGTAAGAGGCAGGTAAGAGATTGGGTCTGTGGACATGGTTTATCCTGATTATCAATCTTTGATATATCGGTATATGATATATAATACTCCCTTCGCTCTTTTCTGTCAATGGTCGGAGTACCGGGGATTACCTACACCCCGGGCGTAGGGCGCACACGCGGCGTCGAATGTGCCCCGTCAGCGTTAGAGAACGGTGTCCTATGTATTGTGGGTAATCGCCAGTCGGAATATGGTATCCTCCACCGCATGAATCACATCGCATCCATACTGAATCGTTATCCCGCCCTCGTCATAGACGGCGCGCTCGCCACCGAACTGGAACGCCGCGGCTACGACCTGAAGGATGATCTGTGGTCCGCAAAGATCCTGCTCGAAAAACCCGAAGCCATCAGGCAACTCCACTACGATTACTTCAAAGCCGGTGCGGATTGCGCCATTACGGCAAGTTATCAAGCCACTGTCGAAGGTTTCATGAAACGCGGCTTGAATGAAGCCGAAGCAATTGCCCTGATTCAAAAATCGGTTCAACTCGCCATCGAGGTGCGCGATGAATTCTGGGCGGATGAAGCAAATCGAGTCGGTAGATCAAAACCGTTCGTCGCCGCGTCGGTGGGACCATACGGCGCGTATCTCGCGGACGGCTCCGAGTATCGCGGGAATTACGGCTTGACCGAAAAGGAACTGATGGATTTTCATCGTCCGCGCATGAAGGCATTGATCGAAGCCGGCGCAGACATGTTAGCCTGCGAGACGATCCCCACCCCCATCGAAGCGCGGGCGCTGGTCAAACTGCTGGGCGAGTTCGAAGGCGTGGGCGCGTGGATCAGCTTCAGTTGCCGCGATGAGGCGTACGTCAATGAGGGAGAGAAACTCGAAGAGTGCATCCGGCAAATCGAGTCGAGTCCGCAGGTCGCAGCGGTCGGAGTCAACTGCACGTCGCCGCGATTCATCCCCTCGTTGATCCGCGAAGCGAAGAAGGCAACGGACAAACCGATCCTGGTATATCCCAACTCCGGCGAAACGTACGACGCGGCAAAAAATGATTGGGATGGGCATCCCGTTTACGCATCGTTCGGCGAGGAAGCCAAAGTCTGGTACGAGGCGGGCGCGCGTCTGATCGGCGGATGCTGCCGCACTTCGCCCGAGGACATTCGTGCGATTTCGAATTGGGTGCGAACGTAACGAACGTAACGCAGGATGACATCGTGCCACAGGCAAAAGGCTATCCATGACATAAAGAAGAATTACCAAACCCCGAACAGGATAATCATGCAACCTCCTCTCAAAAAACGCCTGCTGTTGATCCTCGCGGTCTTCGCGATTCAATCCAATTACGCGCCCGCCACCCATCTCCTGCAAGGCGGCGTCGAACCCAAATTGCCCTGGGATATTTTTCCGCTTTGGGCGGTTTGGGTCGTTCCGTATATTTTGTGCTACCCGCTGTGGGCGTTCGGTGTGGGATGGCTGGTTTTAAAAACGAACGAGCCGCGTTTTCGCGCGGCAACTGCCGGTCTCTTCCTTGCCTGCACGCTCGGCGTATTGACCTTCTTCCTGTTTCCGACCTACGTCACCGATCCCGAAGTGACGGGGAGCGACATCTTCTCGAAGACCCTGCTCCTCGTCCAAAGTGTGGATGGCGATTACGCCGCCTTCCCCAGCGCGCACATTTACATCACGGTCGTCCTCGCCCTCTTTTACCGCGACTGGTATCCGCGTTACAAACGGCTTTGGCTCTTCGTCGTCGTCATCGTTGCATTCTCCACGCTTTTCACCAAACAACATTACATTCTGGATGTCCTTGGCGGGACCCTCACCGGCTGGCTGGGTCATCGTTTCGGTCTGTGGTGGAATACAATGGACGGCAAACTCAAACAAAGGAGGATTTCCCATGCCCGACCCTAAAATCTCGCGTCCGAAATTTCCTCCCGGTTATGCAGACAGACCCGCCTCCATCCTGACCTGGGACTGGGTCGCCGCGCAGTTGACCGAATCCAAACACTACTGGCTTTGCTCCGTCCGTCCCCCTCCGTCTGACGCCCAGGGCGGCAAACCGCACGTTGTTCCGCGCTGGGGCGTATTCATTGACGATAAATTCTATTACGACGGCAGTCCCGAGACGCGGCACGCGCGCAACATCGAAAAGAATCCACACGTATCGCTCCACCTCGAAAGTGGAAGTCAGGCGATCATCCTCGAAGGGACCGCCGCGCCCGCAGGCAAACCCTCCCCCGAACTGGCGAAGAAACTCTCAAAGGCATATAGCAAAAAATACAAGGAGATGGGCTACGCGCCCAAGCCCGATTCGTGGGACAAAGGCGGGTTGTATGTATTTACCCCGAAACAGTGCATCGCCTGGTCGAACTTCACGCAAGACCCCACCAGGTTCGTGTTCGAGGATTAGCCCGCATGTGGCTCTACGTCCTCCAGGGGGTTGGACTTGGGTTTTCCGCCGCCGTCCTGCCGGGTCCCTTCCTTGCCTATCTCATCTCTCAAACGCTGGAGCGCGGCTGGAGGCGCGCCCTGCCCGCCGCGTTCGCGCCGCTGGTCAGCGACGGTCCCATCATTACGCTTTGCCTGCTTGTTCTGAGCCAGGTTCCGGGTTGGTTCGAACGTTTCCTCCATTTCGCAGGCGGATCGTTCATTTTGTATCTCGCGTTCGGCGCGTATAAGGCATGGAGAAATTTCGATTCGAATCTCCCCTCCACAAACCCCGGCGCGCAGGGAAGCGTATTCAAAGCCGCGCTGATGAATGCCCTGAGCCCGGGTCCTTACATTTACTGGAGCCTGGTCACGGGTCCCATCCTGTTGCGAGGCTGGCGCGAAACGCCGGTCAACGGGATCGGATTTCTGGCGGGATTCTACGCGACCATCGTGCTAAGCCTGACCGCGATCATCCTGGTCTTCAGCCTGGCGAGGGAATTGGGTCCGAAGTTCAACCGTGCAATGCTGGGAGTCTCTGCGATTGCCCTGCTCATTTTCGGCATCCGTCAACTCTGGCTCGGCATCCTGGGATAAGCAAGTTCATGCAGTCTTGGCAACTGACGCCCAGTTTTCCAGCCCGCATTCGGTGAACAAGTCAGCGGCTTGCGCCAGGATTTTCTGACGTTCGGGATTTTCCCTTCCGAGGCGGTGTCCGATTTCGAGCCGGGCGCGAGCCTCCTCGTATTTCATGGAGAGGACATGCGCCTTCTCTGCAGAGGTGCGCCAATATTGAAGAGCCTTCTCATGTTTGCCGTTGTGCCATTCCAGGCTCCCTGTGAAGCGGTTCAGCGCCGGTCCACCGATGGCGAATACCCCGGCATGCTTTTTCAGAATCTTGAGGGCAACCTTGGCGTGTTTTTCGATTTCCTCCATCTGCGCCTTGGGCAGGTTATTCCTCTTCCCCTCTTCCAAAGCCAGGAATGCAACTTCCGCCAGGTGCAGATTGATCAGGTGCGCCGAAAAATCAATCACGGAAGCCTTCGAGAATTTATCCAGCGCGTTTTTCACCGCATCCCAAATGCCCTCGCGTTCGCCTTTGAGCCACATTGCCAGCCACATGGCAGTGCGCACGATGTATTCAGGGATCTCTCCCACCCAGCTTTTTTCGGAGAGGGCGAGGCACGTTTGGGCATTGGCAATGCATTCGTCGTATTTACCCTGCCAGACCAGCGCGGAGCAGTCCACCTGATAGGCAAAGGCAATATGGATGGGGTTTTCGCGGCGCATGGCAATTTCCCATTCACGTTTGTTGTAGGGTTCCGCCAGTTTTGGACCGCCTTCGAACAGCGCATTGACGGCAAGATACGCCACCGCGTCGCCGTTGCGGCGGTGATCGCCCATTTCCTCGCACAGCGCAGATGACTTCTCGATCAGCTCTTTGACCTCCTGCCACTCGCCGTTTCCGCTCGATACAGCGCAGATCGCGGCAACTCCATCAATGAAAATGTTGGGGTCGTCGAACTTTTTGCCGAGGGCAAACCAGCGCTCCTTGTAGTATTTTGCCTGAGAGGGGAGCGGAATAAACCCCGCCATGGCGCTCATATTGGCGTACATCGCCCACAATTCAGGCGCGTCCTCCACCGTTTCGGCGACGTTCAGCCCTGCGATGACGCCGAATAGCATTGGCAGGGGATTCGGGTCGCCGTTGAGGAACTGAATAATAGCCAGTTTTTCGGTAAGATTTACGATCTCGAGGCGCCGCTCCCGTTCCTGCGGGTCAAACGTCCTGCCGAGGAAACGGCTGGGAAACAAGCGATGTCCGGCCTGGATGGCGATATGCTTGAGGACTCCAGCGACCAAGCCCAGGTCCGAGGAGGGAAGCGGGAGTCCGAGAGTCTTCATTGCCTTGACGATGTATTCCTTGGCTTCGACGATCTTCCCCAGTCCCAGATAGGCTTCCCCCATTTTGCGGTACAGGCGTCCAAGATACAGTTTGTCCGCCTTGTTTGTGTCGGTAAGTTCAAGCAATTCCCTGAAGAATTCGATGGCTTCCGCGTTCGCAAAATTGTTGAGGGACTGGTCCCCCGCCTTTTCCAGATACTCCCGGGCTTTGCCAAGGAGCTGCCCGCTGTTTTCAGGGTCAGGCGTACGGGCGGCTTGCGTCCAGTGATACGCAAGCAGGGTGTAGAAGGATTCGATGTCCTGTTTGTGATGCGCCTCGATCCATTCGCCGACTGCCTGGTGTAACTGCCGCCTCTGGGCGTACAACATCAGGTTGTATGCCGTCTCCTGCGTCACGGCATGCTTGAAAATATAGGCAAGGTCGGGTGTTTCCGACTCGACCAGGGTCAGGCTCAGCCGCGTCAGTTCGTCCATGTAAGCCCGCATCTCGGGTTTGTCGGATTCGACCGGATAGACCGCCTCCAGCATGCGATAGGCGAAGATGCGCCCAATGACACTTGCCACCTTCAAGATCAATTGTTGTGAGGGGGTCAAGCCGTCGATGCGGCTGGTGATAGCGGTTTGCAGGGTATCAGGCAGGGTGACATCCTCCAGCATGTCTGACCCGGAGGCGAGATGCGCCTGTTTCCCTTCGATGACCAGCACCCCCGAGTCCCGCAAGGCATAGGCAAGTTCCTCCGCGAAGAACGGGTTGCCCTCGGATTTCTCACGGATCAATTTGCCCACGACTGCAGGTATGGAGGCAACTCCCAGGCGCTGACAGACCAGCGTCTCCACATCATCCAGGGACATGGCGTCCAGTTTGATGAAATGGGTGTCGGATTTGTCCGCGATCAGTTTGAATTCCTGCGGCGGGACGCGTTCGAACGGACGCGTGGTCAGCACCAGCATGAGCGGACGCACCTGTTGGTACACATCCAGGAGGAGGGTCCAGGACGCCGAATCAAGCCAATGGACATCTTCGATCACGATTAACAGTCGGGAGCGGCGAGCCTCAAAGCGCAATACCTTTACCAGCAATTCCCGAATGTTGCCCGCGCGCGTTTCACCCGTCAGGGAGGAGGTGAAATCATTTTCGGGTATGGAGACAGGCAAAAGTACGGTCAACAGCGGGGCATATCTGAGCAAGGCTGGGTCAATTTGATCCAGTTTTTCCAGGACAATCTCCCGAAGAGAGGCGCGCTCCTCCTCCGAAAGTTGGGGTCTTCGGAGCATCTCCTCGATCCCGAACACCCGGTGAAACACCGACCTCCAGGCATAATAGGGATTGTTCTTTTCGATCGCATCCGCCTCCCCTGCCAGGACCGTTACCGCGGAAGCTTGTGCCTGACGGATCAACTCCTCGGTCAACTGCGATTTGCCGATGCCCGCCTCGCCGTGAAGGACAACCGTCTGCAGTGGCGACCCGCGCTGTAATTCCAGCAATGCGCCGACCAGAACATTCTTTTCCGCCTGACGTCCGATCAACTGTGTCTGTCGGCGCACCGTCCCCGCCTTGCCATGCAGGGGACGGAAAACCTCCACCGCATCATCCCTGCCTTTTACTTTCTGGAGAGGCAGCGTCTCGAATTCGACCTGGTCATGGGACGCATCGTAGGTCGGGCGGTCACACAGGATGGCGATCCCTTCGCGTTCGATGACATCCTCCTGCCGGATTCCCAGCACCATCAGGCGGGCGGCAAGGTTCACGGAATTCCCCAGAAAAGTGTACACGCGGCGATCGTTGTTTCCCACCAATCCGCAGAACACCCGCCCGGTGGTAATGCCGATCGAACTGCGGATTCCCAATGCATGCAATTCAGCGCGAATCATCATGGCGGCTTGCACGCCGCGCAGGGGGTCGTCTTCATGCGCAAGCGGCGGCAGACCGAACGCGGTGTCGATCATGATGCCCTTGTCATCCTGGCTGATCTTGTTGACGCTCCCCTCGAAACGGTAGACTATCCGCTGAATCAGCCGCATCAACTCCTGCGCCACCTCCAGCGATGTCACCTGCGAAGGGTCAGACAGGTTGATGAACATGATCGTGACCTTCCGCAGTTCGGCAAGCCATTCAGACTGACCTGCCATGATGCGATTGATGATCGCGCCGGGGATGTAGGGGCTCAACGCGGCTTGTGCACTTTCGGGGATTACAATCGCCTCCCTCCCCGTCGAGAGTTGTGACACCCAATTGAGTTTTATCAACCGTCCGGCTTTTTTTGTCTTCCCGCCAATGACGAATTCGACAGGCTCGAAATCGCAACCGTCCCCGATCAGGTCGAGCAGGGAAGGGCTGAGGAGGATGTCCCCGGCGTGCGCCAGGGAGTTCGCTATGCCCAACTCCACGAGAGGACTGCCCGTAATCGTAAACTCCCAGCGGTTGAACACGCCGCCCACATGCGTTTCTGTAATGGGACCGCTGGAAAGCACAAGTTTCAAATACAAGGTGCCTTCCTCGGTTTGATAGTCGAGGAATCTTTCGCGGATCTTCAGCGCGCATTCCACAGCGCGGAGCGTTGTCCGGCGGCGCAGCGTCTCGGAAGCAGAATCAGCCATCCCTGCCTGTGCGCCAGGTGTAGGTGAAGGAGAAGCGAATCTCCAAATGGCGATGAGGGCATCGCCGGCAAACTTCACCACATCCCCGCCGTAGTCATGGATGAGGTCAATCAGTTGACCGAAATAATCGTTGAGAATCCGCGCCAGGGTCTCGACGCCAACCGGTCCGCGCCTGGCAAGTTCTTCGGTGAGCGCCGTAAAGCCAGAAATATCCGCAAACATGACTACCGCATCATAGTCATCGCGAATGGGAGCATCAAGTGGCAAGCCGTTCAGGACGACGCGCTCTTGGATCAGGCGCGGGACAAAACTCGCCAGCAACTGCACCAATGCTGTATCTGTCATACCACCTCCAAATATGACGAAAGAGACATTACATCTTCAAACAAAATTCACAATCTTATGGATGTTGCCTTCAAATTTTACAGGTGATGGAATTTCACCGCGTTCGGTGACGATCATGGGCAGTCCATGTTTCGGGCGGATGGAGTTCAAGCCGGTGCAATCGACGCGCGTGCCCGGCTTGAGCGTGAAGGAATAACGCTGGAGCAATAGCGAGAGCGCGATCTTCAACTGCATCATCCCCAGCGACGTGCCGATACAATAACGAGGTCCCGCCGAGAACGGCATGAACTCGTAGGCGGAATGATATTCCGAGAGCCAGCGTTCGGGTTTGAAGCGATAGGGGTCGGGAAAGATTTCAGGGATGCGGTGAACCACGTAGGGACTCATCACAATCCATGTGCCTTTGGGGAGGCGGTGTCCGCCCAGTTCGAAGTCGCGCATGGCGAGGCGTCCGGTCCAGGTGCCGGCCGGGAAAAGGCGCATCCCCTCCTTGATCGCGCCTTCGAGCCAGGGAAGTTTCTCGATGGAGTCGGGCGTTGGCGTCTTTCCGCCCATCGTCTGATCGAGTTCATCCAAAACCATCTTCAACGCTTCGGGATGCCGGCTCAACAGGAAGATAGTCCAATACAACGCCATGCCGTTCGGGTTGTATCCGCCTCGAAACATGGTGGTGGTGTGACCGATCAATTCCGACTCGCTCAGCCTGTCGGGGTCAGTCTCGCGCATCTGGATCATCACGGAGAGGATGTCCTTCCCATTGAGTCCCTCCTCCTTTTTGCGGGCGATCACCATCCGCACGACGCGTTCCATTTCATCCGCCTGCTTCAGTAACTTGTGGAAGGGTAGCCCGGGAACATCATAAGGAAACATCAACGTAAGCGGGTGCATGATGATCTTCATCGTGCGTTCCAGTTGTATTCCGATGGCTTCGCCCTCCTTCTCCGGGTCGAGACCCAGCACAGGAGCCGTACCCAGCCACATGGCAAGACGTTCCATTTCGGCGCGCAGGTTCATTACATTGCCAATCCGCCACGAGGCAATTTTTCGTTCGGTTACTTCCACGCAGGAGTCGTGATAGCGCGTGACAAATTTCCTGTGGAAATAGGGTAGCAACGCCGAACGATGGTCATCGTGACGCGGTCCGTTCATCAGCGGCATGCCGGTCGTCAGATTCCGCACCGCTCCCTCTTTTGGGAAATCCACAGGGACGAGGTCCAGGTCGTAAGCGTAAAACGAGGCGGGGTCGCGCAATATCTGACGGTTGTATTCCGGGTCGAACACCAGAACGGCGGGATATTTTCCGAACCCGATTCGCACCACACTTCCGTATCGTTCCCGCAGGCTCATCAACGAATCCAATGGGCGGAATGCGAATCGAAGAAGCGCCGGCAGCCAGCCCAACAGCGGCGCAGGCGACGGACCCGGAATGTCTCTTCCCCGATCGCTGGATGTGATTGCTGACATCTTCCCTCCGTGTTGACGGGTAATGATATACATCGTCCCGCAGCCTGATCCTCGGGACAAGCCTGCGGGACGGTTCATAGAATGTGAAACCGTTATCTTTGGTCCGCCAATTCCCTCGCGCGCCTAAGCATCGGCACCGCGTCCATTTCCCCGAAGATGCGGATCGCCTCGTTAAAATGTTCCCGACGAAGATCGGCGTCCCCCGCAAGCGCCGCGCCCAATTTCAAGTGGATCAATCCCTCGTCGTAACGCATCCTGAATTTCCGCGCGGCTTCCAGCCCGTCCCTCCACAATTTCACCGCCCCCTGGCGTCTTCCGTTCAGCCATTCGTACCATCCCCTGTAATACAGCAGGCTCGGTTGACCGATCGGAAAAACGTTCTTGAAAGCGCGTAAAAGTTTGACCGCTCTTTCGGCGAAGTATTTCATGCGGACGGCGTCCACCGTCCCGTCCGGTTTTTGAAGCGCCTTTTCCCACAACTCGAAATACACCTCGGCGACGGCGGTGAATCCCACATCCAGGGAATAAACTGTGGGACGAAGATTCGCCGTGAAACTCAAAACCCTGTCCGCGTAGTCGAGCGCTTTTTCGGTATTGCCGAGGCGATGATGCGCCAGGGCAAGTTGCGCGTTCGTATTGATGGAGGACGCAAAGTTGGGAAGTTCCTCCAGGATACGGAGGGCTTCCTCCAGCAATGGTATCGCCTCCGCCTCATTCCCAAGCCGAATGCTGTTCGCTGCGACCCCGAACAGCGCCCACAACTGTTGCAGCGGGTTGTGTCTCTGTCGCGCGTCTTTGAGCAGGACTCTTTGGATACCCAACGCGTACTGTATGTCCCCGGCGATCAGCGCGCTTTCCGCGAGAAGGACCGTCGAATCCCCCCACTGGCGGTAATCGCCCAATTCTTCGCAGATCGCTTTGGCTTTCAACGCCCGGGCGCGAACCTCATCCCACTTCCCGACCGTGATTTGGTAAACGCTGGTCACCACATTCACGGTGATCAGGGTGGAAGGCTGGTTCACCTTCTCCGCCACGTCAATCCCGCGAGCCACATACGTCTCGGCGAGGTTATGCAACTGGGCAAAACCGGCAAGGACAGCCATGCTCGAATACGCAACCGCCAGTTCGGGCGAAGCGCCCGCCTTTTCCGCTTCGTTCAGGAAGCGCAGCGCCACATAGATGATGGGAAGCGTTTCGTTCGAATAGAAATACACGCGCGACATCAACTCATAGAGTCGGGCGACTTCGATCGCAACTTCGCGCTCCCTGCCGCTCGACGCCGCGCCGATGTATCGGGAAGGGAAAAAGCGATGGAATGTCTGTCGAACGATCTGCGGGATCACGCCCAACGCAAATTGAAAGCTCGATCGGGGGATTGGGCTGTCCAGCAGGCGGAGCGCCTCCCGCACGTGGATCTCGCAATCCGGCAGGGAACCCAAGCCATAATGAGCAAGCCCAATACGGCTGTGCCAGCGCGCTCTTCTTACCTGCCGCCGACGCGCGGCTTGCCTGTCGGCGGGTTTGGGTATTTTCGTGTCCCATTCCAGAGCCTGGGTAAAGAACTGGATCGCTTCCGCGTTGGCATAGTTTTGTATCGCCTGTTCGCCCGCCTTATCGAGATAACCCACCGCCTTCTCGATGGCGAGTTCGTTCCTCGTTGCGTCGGGCATCTCGGCGGCTTGCGTCCAGTGATGGGCAAGCAGGGTGAAATAGGATTCGAGATTTTCCGCGTGGTTCCGTTCGATCCACTCCGCCACAGCCTGATGCAACTGCCTGCGCTGGGAATATAACATCAGGTTGTACGCCACCTCCTGTGTGACGGCATGTTTGAAAATGTATGCCAGGTCGGGCGACTCGGATTCGACCAGCGTCAGGCTCAGGCGCGTCAGCGATTCCATGTAATTGGGAAGCAGGGCGCGGTCTTCCTCGATGGGATGCACCGCCTGAAGCACGCGAAAGGTGAAGATGCGCCCGATCACGCTGGCGACCTTGAGCGTCAGTTGTTGCGAGGGGGCGAGGCTGTCAATGCGGTTCGTGATGGCGGCTTGGAGCGTATCGGGCAGGGCAAGACTTTCGAAATTCATGAAGTGGGGATCCACCCGGCATTCCTGGTTGTCAATGACCAGAACCCCCGAATCGCGCAACGCATAGGCTAGTTCCTCCGCGAAGAAGGGATGCCCTTCCGATTTCTCGCGGATCAAACGCCCAATCATCGGCGGGATGGATTTAACCCCCAGCCGCTGGCAGACCAGCGCCTCCACGTCGTCGAGCATCATTGCTTCCAGTTTAACAAGGCGCGCTCCGGGGTAGTCCAATAATTGTTTGAACTGGACAGGCACCGGGTCCGATAACGGACGCGTGTTCAGGGCGAGGAAGATGGGGCGAACCTTTTGCTGCACGTCCACAAGCAGTGCCCACGAAGCCGAATCGAACCAGTGCAGATCCTCCAGCACAACGAGCAGAGGCGTCTCGTCGGCGATGGAAGCCAGCACGCGCGACAATATCTCGCGGACGTTGCTGCTCCGCAACTCGCCCGTCATGGCGGAGGTCAATTCGTTATCCGGCACGTGCATCGGCAGGATCACGTCGAGCAGGGGAAAATACCGCGCCAAGTCCGGGTCAATCTCCCGAAGTTTTGCGAGAACCTTGTGCTGGATCAGGCTGCGCGCCTCCTCCGCCGAAGCCGCTTTGCCGGTCAGTTCGTCAATGTCGAAGATCCTGTTGAAAATGGGACGCCACGCATGGTACGAGTTCGTCCGCTCGATGGGATCGCCGCCGCCGATGAACATGGTCACGCGCAGGGTTTCCGCCTGCCGCACGAGGTCTTCGAACAGGCGGGACTTTCCAATGCCCGCCTCGCCCTGAAGGATCAACGTCTGATGTTCCTCGCCGCGCGAAAGTTCCTGCAACGCGTTGGCGATCATGGCTTTCTCTTCCTGGCGGCCGATCAACTCCGTGCGGGGGCGGATGACGCTCTTCTTCTGATCGAGCGCATGGAAGACCTCCACCGGTTCATCCCGACCCTTGACCTGCTGAGGCGGAAGAGGCTCGAACGCCACCGCGTCCTTCGCCGCGTCATAGGTGACGCGGTCGCACAGGATGGGAATGCCGAACTTTTCGATCAACTCATCCTGCCTGACCGCTGCGCCCATCAATCGCGCCGAAAGATTGACGGCGTTGCCGATGGTGGTGTATTCGCGGCGCGAGTCGTTCCCGATCGAGCCGCAGAAGATGCGCCCGGTGGTGATGCCGATGTAACTGCGAACCTTCAACTTCGCCAGTTCCTTGCGGATCATCAACGCCGCCTGCACGCCGCGCGCCGGGTCGTCTTCGTGCGCGAACGGAGGCAAGCCCAGCGCCGCGACGATGGTGATGCCCTTGTCGTCCACGTTGATCTTGTTGATGCTCCCCTCGTAGCGATACACGGAACGCTGGATCAGGCGCGCCAGGTTTTGCGCCTCCTCCAGTTCGGTCTTCTGGTCAATTTCCGGCAGGTTGATGAAAAGCACGGTCACGCGTCGCAGTTCCGCGATCCAACTGCTTTGACCGGCAGTCAGGCGGTTGATGATCGCCCCGGGGATGTAGGGACGCAACAGGCTTTCCGCGCCGTCGGGAACGGCGTTCTTTTCCGGTTTCTCGAATATGGAGGAGGGTTTATTCAAGCCTTTCAATCGTCCGCCCTGGGCGATGGCATCCCTGAGTTCGAACTCGATCACCTCGGCAATACAATCGTTGCGGATCAGCCTCCAGGCGGAGGGCGTCACGAGGATGTCGCCCGATTGCGCCAGGTTGTTGGCAATGCCCACCTCGACGAGCGGGTTGCCGGTGAGCAGAAACTCCCAGCGGTTGAACACCCCGCCGACGTGGGCGGTGGTGATGTTCCCGGCGCTGACGGCAAGTTTGAGGTACAGCGTCGAATTTTCCACCTTGTAATTGGACAGGCGTTCGCGGATGGCGAGGGCGCATTCCGCGGCGCGCATGGTCCATTGCCATTGATCGGCTCTCGAAACAGGTTCCGCCATCCCGTCGTCCGAAGCGATGGTCCAGACCGCAATGACCGCGTCGCCGGCAAATTTGACCACGTCCCCGCCGTATTGATGAACGATGTCAATGAGTTGCCCGAAGTATTCGTTGAGTATGTTGGCGATGGTCTCGACGCCGGCGGGTCCTGTCTCTGCGAGACTTTCGGTCAGGCGCGTGAAACCGGAGATGTCGGCAAAAAGAACCGCCGCATGGATGTCCTCCGCCACTGGCGATTCAATCGGCGAGGGGTCCGCGGCGACGCGTTTTCGGATCAATTTGGGGACGTAACTGGCAAGCACCTCTGCCAGCGCCGGATTGCTCATTTATAAATCGGCTCCATCAAGGATTGGCGGACTGATGTGCGATATGATACCCCATTCCCCCATTTATGGGAGGGAAGAGTATTCGAATCTTTCCCAATCCGATGCAAGAGAGAAACTCTTCCCCTCCCTGACGCCTGGCAGCCGTTCTTGCGCCACACACCGCCTGCGTGTATGCTCGAGCCGGCCGTTGTTCACAATTGCGCCTCGGTTTTTAATCCGGCGTCCATATTCGGATGTTCGTCATCTCGCATTTCGTACCGTAATCCTTGTTGGTGCCGGAAAGCAGGGACAGTCCCACGTCACCCTGTAGGATGCGGCTCTGCGAGAGGGTATATTCGCCGACCAGTTCCCCATCCACAAGCGCGTAGGCGGTTATGCCTTTTACGATGAGGGTAAAATCCGCCTCGGCGGGCATATCGAATTTCACGCGGCCGGTACCGCGTGTGGTACCGACTGTCCGCGAATAGGAATAACGATTGTCGGCGTCGAGGAATATGATCCTGCTCCTGTCGAGAAACACGGAATAATGTTCCTTGTCCTCCTGGATTGCAAAAACAAATCCGCATCCCGATTCGTTGGCATGCCGGTAGGCGCTATCCCAGGCAAAATGGGCACTGATGTAAAAGTCCCTGACATCCTTGCCCAGGGACAGCCAACTGTACCATCCCAGTTGCGCCCATTCGTAATAAAAATCGTCAACCTCTTCGATATCGCCTTTGTCTGTGTTCAGATAACCCAGTTCAAAATACTTCCGGGTTTCGGCATCAAACGCCTCGTATTTTTGGGTTGCCGCCAGGTTGGGCGTTCTGGTGGGTCTTGGCGTTGGCGATGGGCGGGGTGTGTTGGTCGGCGTTGCGGTAATTGTAGCGGTCGGGATGCGCGTGTCCGTCGGCGCGGGCGCGGGGGAAGGCTGCGGCGTCAAGCCCGAACATGCCAGCGACGCAAGAACCAGCATCAGGATGAAAAAGGAAAGGGGATTGGACTTTTTGGTTTTCATTTTTCCTCCATGGTTGATATTTATAGACCATATTACAACATTTTCGCCGCAGAAACAACAGTTTATTCGTGAAGTCTCTACCGTACATCAATCAATTTTTACCGCCAGGCACGCCAAGATCGCGAA
Organism: Anaerolineales bacterium; assembly: GCA_013360875.1. Classification (GTDB taxonomy): domain Bacteria; phylum Chloroflexota; class Anaerolineae; order Anaerolineales; family Villigracilaceae; genus Defluviilinea. Next base: position 18,739 of record JABWAU010000002.1, read on the forward strand.
GGTTAAAAAGGTTTTTTTGGCGCCCTTTGCGGGCTTCGCGGTTCAAATGCACGGTAGTAAATTCGTGAAGTCATTAAAATTGTCATACGCCCCCATCCATCGCCCCGGCCTCCAAAATGGCTTAAAATAACAACCAAAACCTCAAGGAGAACATCATGCAACTGGCAGAAGACGTTCGCAAGAAAGTGATCCTCTTTCAAAAGACCGAGATCACGGAATATCACATCTACAAGCGGTTGGCAAGAAGGATCAAGTCCCCCGAGAACGCGAAGATACTCGACCAGATCGCCGTGGATGAATTCCGTCACTACAACGGCTGGAAGAAGTACACCGGCGAGGAGGTCAAGCCGCGCTGGCTCAGCGTGTGGTTCTATTACCTCGTCAGCCTGATCCTCGGTTTCACCTTCGGCGTCAAATTGATGGAAATGGGAGAGGAGAAGGCACAGGCGAATTACGACGCGGTCTCGACCGCGATCTCCGAAGCGAAACAGTTCCAGCACGAGGAGGAGGAACACGAACAGCAACTCCTTGCCATGCTCGACGAGGAGCGTCTGCAATACGCCGGGTCGGTGGTGCTGGGACTCAACGACGCGCTCGTGGAACTGACCGGCGCTCTCGCGGGACTGACGCTTGCCCTGCAGAACGGAAAGTTGATCGCACTTTCAGGTTTGATCACCGGCATCGCCGCGTCGCTTTCGATGGCGGCGAGCGAATACCTCTCCACGCGCTCGGAGGAAACCGCAAAGCAACCGGTGCGCGCCGCGATCTACACGGGCATCGCGTACATCATCACTGTGGCGCTGCTCGTCCTCCCCTACCTGATCATGCCTGAAAACTTCTATGTAGATCTTGTCATTGCGCTGACAACCGCCGTGATCATCATCGCGGCGTTCAACTACTACATCTCGGTCGCCAAGGGCGAATCGTTCCGGGCGCGTTTTTTGGAAATGGCTGGCTTGAGCCTCAGCGTGGCGGCGTTCTCGTTTGTGATCGGGTATTTCATCCGCCAGTGGCTTGGGATCGAGGTGTAGGACAAACTTAAATTTGTCCTACGAAACACCATGAAAATTTTAACGGTAGACATCGGCACAGGCACGCAGGATATTTTCCTCTTCGATTCGAATCTCGACCTCGAGAACGGATTCAAACTCGTCCTGCCTTCGCCCACCATGATGATTCACCGGCGTCTCAAGCAGGCGCTTCATCTTCGGACCCCGATCCTGCTCAGCGGCCATCAAATGGGAGGCGGTCCTTCGGCATGGGCAATCGAAGAATACGCGCGGCAGGGGATTCCGGTGTACATGACGCCCGACGCGGCGAGGACGATCAACGACGAATTGGAGAAGGTGGAGGCGTTGGGGATAAAGATTGTTTCGGATGAAGAGGTCGAAGGTCTCAAGTTGAAGGTCGAAAGTTTGGAGTTGAAAGATTTTGATTTCAAGTTGATCGCCAAGACGTTCAAGAATTACGGCGTTGCACTGGACGATCTTGCCGCCATCGCCGTTGCTGTATTCGATCACGGCAATGCGCCGCCGGGAGTTTCTGACCGGCAGTTTCGGTTCGATTATCTCGATGAACGCATCCGCGCAAAAAACTCACTGTCGGCATTTGCCTATCTTTCAACGGACATCCCCAGAATCATGACACGCCTGCAATCCGTCGCAGACTCGGCGGGGGATCTGCCCTGCCCGCTGGTAGTGATGGACACCGCGCCTGCAGCGGTGCTGGGCGCGACGTTTGATTCGAAACTCAATTTCCATGATACCGGCGATTTTTATAAGAATCCTGGCAACCAAAACCATCCCAGCCTGGCTACACGCAGGACATTGATTATTTGTAATATTGGAAATTTTCACACACTCGCATTCCGGCTTGGTGAAAAGGGAATCGAAGGCGTCTTCGAGCATCACACCGGCGAGATTGATTTGAATAAACTCGAATCGCTGCTGCGCAGATTGGCGGATGCCTCCCTCAAACACGAGGACGTGTTCAACGACATGGGTCACGGCGCGTTGATGTACACCGATGAAGTCCTCGAATTCGGCAGGGACGAGTTCGATGTGGTGGTGACCGGACCCAGAAGGAGCATGTTTCAGACGGCAGACGATAGACCGCAGACCACCGACCGTCGTCCATCGTCCGTCGGCAATGGTCGGCTTCGCCCCTACTTTGCCGCCCCATTCGGGGATATGATGATTGCGGGCTGTTTCGGTCTGCTGGCGGCTACAGCGGAGATTCTGCCCGGCGTGGCGGAACCAGTTTACGGGTCGCTGCGAGGCGAACGCGGGCGCGGCGTCGCACCGTGGGATAATTGATATTTAGCGCAGGAGGCGCTCTCATGCGCGCAGGCGGACATTAGAGAACGTCTGCCTGCGCAAATTTACATGGAGAAAAATAATGTGTGGAATTTTCGGATACATTGCCAAACGCGAAGTAGAGCTTGGTCCCATCCTCATCGAAGCGGCGAAGAGACTCACCTACCGCGGCTACGACTCGGTCGGCGCGGCGGCGCTGAACGGAAACAAGATTGATTTGCGCAAAGACGTGGGCAAGGTGGAGGAAGTGGCGGCAAAATATCGCTTCGCCGAACTGCGCGGCTCGCGCGGCATCGTGCAATTGCGCTGGGCAACCTTCGGCGAACCCTCGCAGGTCAACGCACAGCCGCACATTGACTCGGATGGCGATCTGGTCGGCGCGCACAATGGCAACGTGGTAAACAACGTGGAATTGCGCGAGCAGTTCATCGCCGAGGGCATGACCGTCCGCTCGCAAAACGACGGCGAGACCTGCGTCCATGCGGTGGAGCGCTACCTCAACCGCGGCTATGAATTCATTGACGCCATCCGCCTGGCATACGGCGACCTGGAAGGCGATTACGCCTTCGTCATCGGGCGCGCGGACGACGACAAACTCTACGCCTTCAAAAAAGGCTCTGGCATGGTGGTCGGAATCGGCGAGGGCTTTACCTGCGTTTCGTCGGACCTGCCTTCGATTTTGCCGCTCACGCGCGAGGTCATCCGCCCGCAGGATGGGGAGATCGTCACATTGTGGGCGGATAAGGTCGAGGTGCGGTCGGTCAAGGATGGGAAAAAGATTGATCGAAAGCCGGAAACAGTCACGGAGTCGATGGATGCGGTGCAAAAGGGCGGGTATCCGCATTTTATGTTGAAGGAAATCCACGAGCAGAGTCAGGTGGCGCGCGAGTTATTCCACGTGTTGAACGGCAACCGCGAGGTGGATGCGCTTGTCGCCAAAATGAAGAACGCGCGCAATTTGTATTTCATCGGCTGCGGCACAAGTTATCACGCCGCGCTGTTGGGAGCGGTATATTTTGCGCAACTGGCAGGACGGGCGGTCATTCCCATCCTTGCGCCGCAATTCATCGCGCAGTATGCGCCGACGGTAAATCACGAGGACGTTGGACTCTTCGTCAGCCAATCGGGCGAGACAAAGGATGTGTTGAATGCGCTGGAAGCGGCAGAAGCGCGCGGCATGGAGTGTTTCGGATTGGCAAACGTGGTCGGCTCCACGCTGACCAAAGCCGCTTCGTTCTGTCTCCCTTTGTGCTGCGGCTACGAAATCAGCGTCCCTGCCACGAAGACATTTACCAATCAGGTCGTGACGTTTTTGTATCTGGCTTATAAGATGGCGGGACGTGATACTCGTGAACTAGACACAATTCCCGAATTGATGGACAAGACCCTTGAGATGGTCGCGCCGCAGGTTGAAGCAATCGCGGCGGACCTCAACGAGTGGAACGATTTGTACTGCCTGGGCTACGGCGCAACCTATCCCATCGCGCTCGAAGGCGCGTTGAAATTGAAAGAGGTCACCTACGCCCACTGCGAAGGGATGCTCTCGACCGAGTTCAAACACGGACCGCTTTCCGCGGTGAGCAAGGGTTTCCCCGTCATTTTCGTGGCAGGTCCGAACGATGTTCCGCTCATCATCAGCGGACTGAATGAGGTGAAAGTGCGCGGCGCACGTACCATCGTCATCGCCGAAGAAGATCCCCGCCTGCGCGCCAATACAGACGATATGATTGTGCTGCCCAAATCAGACCCGCAGATTTCTGCATTGGTGGGAGTTTTGCCGTTGCAGTTGCTTTCCTATCACATGAGCGTCATGCGCGGCTTCGATCCCGACTTCCCGCGGAATTTGTCCAAGACGCTGACGGTGGATTGAGTTTTCATCACGAAGGACACGAAGAGCACAAAGGGTTGTTGGTCTAGGCAATGGAACGGGTTTTATGAAGCACCTTGCGCACCTCGAAAACAGTTTGACAATCCTGGCATTGGTCTGATCTTTTCTAAAGCGTCTCGGACAGCGCTGCGGCAAAGTCACGCGCGGCGCGTTTCACCACTTCGGCGGGGGCAATTTCGATATCGTCATATACAAGGTCGTTCATCATCAACTCCTCTGAGACCGTACCACCACCACCGCCTGACGGCTGAGCCGCGCCACATTCTCAAGCGTGCTGCCTGCCAGCATTTCTCGAACGGCGCTGTACCCATGCGAGCCGAGCGCAATCAGCGAGACATCCATTTCATCGGCAACCTTCAACGCCTCTTTGAAAGGAATGCCATGCCGCAAGACAGGCTGGGCTTGCAACCCGAACATGCTTAATTTTTTGCAAAGCGCCTGTAGACGTTCGGTGTCGTGCCGGTCGAATTCCGCCAGTTGCTCCGGCGGACGCAGTTTCATCACCCTGTCGTCCTGCACGTGCAGCACGATCACTTCCTGCGTGCCGGCCGCCTTCAGGCGCTTGACCACCTGAAAGGCGGCATCAGCACAATCGGAAAAATCGGTGGGATGCAAAACGCGTCGGAATAGACTCTCGCACACCTGGCGGCACTTCACATGCCCTAATTCGCGGACTATTTCGAATTTCTGCAGCAATACCGGCACAGTAGCGCGGCGGATGACTTCATAGGCGGTACAGCCAATCAACAACTCCTGGGCGGCGGTGGCGCCCTGCGCGCCCAGGACGATCAATGCGACGCGCTCGTCTTCGGCAACGCGGACGATTTGCTCGGCAGGGTTGCCATATTCAACGCGGGTGAATGCCCGCAGTCCTTTTCCTTCCAGCGCCATCCTGGCGATGTTCAGTTTTTCCTCCAGGCTCCAACGCCAGTATTCAAGACTGTCGCGGTTGACCGTTTCCGGCATTGGCACGTCGCTGGAGCGGATCACGCTGAGCAGGATCACCTCGCCAAGACCCGCAGGCTTTAAATCTGGCAAGCAGGCCAGCACCGCATCGGCGTAGGCGGAAAAATCGGTCGGAAAAAGGACGCGGGCGAACATCGTAAAGTTATTTGTGGGGCAAGGCCTCCGCCGCTGCTTGTGGCGATGCCGCGGCCAGTTCCTGCCCAAAGTAGCGTTTGCGGAAAGCCATCGCCAAATTGACCAGCCCAACCATCACAGGCACTTCAATCAACGGACCGATGACGGTGGCAAACGCCGCGCCCGAACTGATGCCGAAGATGGCAACCGCAACCGCAATTGCCAGTTCGAAGTCGTTGCTGGCAGCGGTGAAGGCGACCGAGACCGTCGGCGAATAATTGTTCACCAATCGGCGGGAGATGAAGAACGAAACCAGCCACATCAGCGCGAAGTACAGAGTCAATGGGATGGCGATGCGAACCACATCCAACGGCAATTGAATAATCTTCTCGCCTTGCAGAGAGAACATCACCACGATGGTGAACAGCAGGGCGATCAGGGTCAGCGGGCTGATGCGCGGCGCGAAGACTGTCTCGAACCATTCGCGTCCCTTCCAACGCAGCAACGCAAAGCGGGTGATCAATCCGCCGAGGAAGGGCGTGCCGAGATAGAAGAAGACCGTCTTCGCCGCCTCGCCCATCGAGACGTGCACGTTCAATTCCTGGGCGAGTCCCAGCGCGGGCAACAAGAAACTGATGAAGAACCAGATATAGACGGCGTAGAACAACACCTGAAACACGGCGTTGAACGCCACCATGCCCACCGCCAGTTCGCGGTCGCCATCCGAGAGATCGTTCCAGACGATGACCATGGCGATACAGCGCGCCAAACCCACCAGGATCAGCCCGATCATGTATTCAGGTTTGTCGCGCAGGAACAGGATCGCCAGCCCAAACATCACCAGCGGACCGACAATCCAGTTCTGAATCAAAGCAAAGATCAGCAGTTTTGGCGCTTTCAGCACACGCCCCATCTCCTCATACTTGACCTTCGTCAGCGGCGGATACATCATTAATATCAACCCAATTGCGATCGGGATATTAGTTGTTCCCACTGAAACCGCCGCGTTGAAACTCGCGATGGATTCAGGGAACAGGAAGCCAATCCCCACCCCCACCGCCATCGCCAGGAAAATCCACAGCGTCAGGTAGCGGTCAAGGAAGGACAATTGTTTGCTCAGGCTTTGCGCCGAGGCTTTGGTCACAGCAACTTCAGACATGAAGAACCTCCAGATTCAAATAGTTATCCAACCTGCTTCAGCAGTTGGGGAATTTCACGCGCGATATCATCACGTACCTTGCGAAAGTCATCCATATTGTCGGTCAATGCGGGATCAGGGAAACTGTGATGAGTACGCTTCCCCTTCCCCAGCCAGACGGGACATTCCTCCGCCGCCGAGTCGCAGACGGTGACAACGACATCGAAATCCACCTCCCGAAACTCGTCCGCCCGCTTCGACCGACCTTCATGCTGGATTCCAATTTCCCGAAGCGCTTCCAGTGCCTTGGGGTGGACGTAGCCCGCAGGCTTCGTCCCCGCGCTGACGGCTTGCCACTCCTCCCCCATCCGCGCGTTGACAATTGCTTCCGCCATCTGCGAGCGGCAGGAATTCCCTGTACATAAAAATAAGACTTTGCGCTTCATACAGTTTGTGTCTCCATGATATTTTCAATTTTTCGGCGGATGGCAGGCACGGAAATCTTCCCGCCGTTGACGGTCACTTCACCATTCACCATTACCAGCGGCAACTGCGCTCCAGCAGGCATGGATGGACAGTCCGCGTCGAACAAGTCGAAATATTTGACTTCTACATCATCGCCAAAACGCGCCTTCAATTGACCCGCTGCCCAGTGAGCCACATCGCGCCAGGTATCTTTCACGCCTTCTGCACAGGCAATCGGTGCGCCGATGATTTGAACGAGAACAGGCTGACTCATGCTATTACTTTCTCTCCGTAAATTTGCTCGCCCAATTCTGCCAGCATATCCAGTCCTTTGACCTCACGCGGCAAAAGCGGGATTTGCACCAGCGGCACGCCGAAGCGTTTGCCAATCTCCGCCAGGTATTTTTCCTGCATGGCGCGGCGCGACTGCACAAAGGGCGTAGTCGCCTGCTCGCTGGGGATGACCATATTAGCGACCACCAATCCAGGCTGAACACCGACCGTTCCCAGTTCCTGCGCGGCGCGCCAGGCTTCGAGAATCGGCGTCGCTTCGGGATACATCACAAACGCAAACGTGCTTTGCGCGGGGTCAGACATCATCTGAATCACTTTTCCAAAGCGCTGTTTGGCAACGTCATCGGCGGCGGTCGCATCCACCGAAGCGAAGACCTTCACGTCAATCTGCTTGCTCCAGTCAACGGGCAATTCCAGCAAACGCAGGGTGTGACCCGTCGGCGCGGTATCGAAGACCACCGCCTGCCATTCGTCTTGTGAAGCATATTCAATAAATTTATCAAACGCCGCCATCTCTTCGGTGCAGGGCGAGTTGAGTTCCTCTTCCATCATCTTGATCGCCGACTCGGGGCGTCCGCGTTTGCGCGCGTCATTAAGAATGCGCGCCTTGTAGGTTTCCGCGGCGGCTTTCGGGTCAATCTTCACCGCCCAGAGATTCGGCTGCCCGCTCACTTCAGCAACCTCATCGCCGACGGGCGTATCCAGCACTTCGCCCAAATGCGCGGCGGGGTCGGTCGTCAACAGCAGAGTCTTATATCCCTGCCGCGCCAGCCAGACCGCCGTCACGCACGACGCCACTGTCTTGCCGACGCCGCCCTTGCCCGCGAAGAAAACCGTCCGCCGATGACCGTTTGGAGAAAGCCGCGCCCGCACCTCGTCGAGGGATGAAGCGAAAGCCGCGTTCTGCAATTGGACTTCCGCCGCTTCATCCGACCCCGAGGCGGGTTCGCCGTCGAAGAAAATTTTCCCCACCTGACGCAGTCTCGCCGCGCCCTTGATTTCATCCGCCAGCAGAATCATGCGCTGTTTGGAATACGTGAACTCGCGCTCGATTTGCTCCAGATAACGCGCCTGCATTTCGGCTCGCGCCGCAAAGAGCGGATTCCCCGCGCCAGCAGGCGGGATGATGCCGTTGACAATCAGGCGGAAGTTGTGGATGTCGAGTTTGCTCAGTTCGTCAATCGCACGGCGGGTTTCTTTGATGGAAATCGCTTCGGGATGGAGGACGAAGACAAATTGCGTTTGCGCGGATTGACGCATGGCGGCAAGGGCGCGCTCGTATTTGTGCTTGGCGTCCTGAATCGCGGCGGCGGGACCCAGGCAGGTCTGCCCGCTGCCCGCGCTCGCCGCGTCAATGGACTGACTCCACTCGGCGGGCAGTTCCAGCAGGCGGATGGTGTGACCCGTCGGCGCGGTATCGAAGATGACAATATCAAAAGCTGTTCCATTGTCCGAAGGCACATCTAAAAAATCAGTAAAGCGGTCGAAGGCGGCGACTTCCGCCGTGCAGGGACCGCTCATCTGCTCTTCCATTACCTGAACGATTTGCGGTGGGAAGGCGGCGCGGATGGGCGACATGGCGCGGTCAATGTATTCCTGCGTGGCTTTATCGGGGTCAATTTCCATCGCCGACAGGTTGGGGACGCCCGCAATCGGCATGACCTGATGCCCGATTTCCTGCTCGAAAACGTCCGCCAAATTGGAGGCTGGGTCGGTGGTGACGATGAGGGTGCGTTTGCCTTCATCCGCATAACGGACGGCGTGCGTGCAAGCCATACTGGTCTTGCCCACGCCGCCCTTGCCAGAGAAGAAGATAAAGGTAGTCTGATAGTCGGATGGTCGAATAGTCGAATAATCGTTCGGCGATGAAGTCATAAGGTGTTTGCTCCATTGAGCGCGTTGCGGATTTCATCCAGCGTTGGATACGCGCCAACCTTGATGACCTTGCCGCGCACAACAATAATTGGCAGAGCCTCCATTTGTCTCTCACGTACCAGTTTCATCACTTCAGCATTTCCCAGAAAGGCGTTGGGGTGACTGGTCATCTGATAGCGTTCCACGCGCAGGTTGTCGCGTTGGAGCGCCAGGATCATCTCATTGACATCCAGCAAAGTTTGATCGAGCGTTGGTCCGCACAAGCCAGTCGGACAACACATGGGCGGATCGAAGAATTCCACATCCACAGGAGCAACGGAGGTCGGCAGGGTATTTAGCAGGGGAATGATGTCGGGCATTTCGTTTGTTTCCTCACTTCTCCGTAACATTAATATCGGTTAGAGAAACCAATGCTTGCGGACCGCATTTGGGCTGACGCGGCTGGATGCGCTTCGGGTCGAAGAACGCGCCAAAGGCGGAATTCAATTCCTCCAATGCGGCGCGGTTGACCGAGTAGTACACCCAGCGCGAGTCAACTGCGTCGCGTTCCACATCCACCAATCCCACCGCGCGCAACTTGCTCAAATGATGCGAAATCAGGTTGGGCGGCATGTGCAGGGCGTCGCCAAGTTCGCAGTTGCACTGCACGCCTTCCATTAAAAGATTGAAAATGAGCAGGCGCTTCGGCTCGGCAAGCACCTTGAGGCGCTCAGACAGCAGTTCAAGGTTGACAGGAGTGGGTTTGATTTCATTTGAAATATAGTTCAACATATGTTGAATTATATTGCCACTCATGCCATAGGTCAATGAAAGATATGCAAGTTCCAAGGTGCATTTATCAAGCTGCAACAAGGTAGAGTTATTCCCTTTTAGAATAGGTTCTGAAAAATTTTCGAATTACGTATTGTGACACATTTCACTTATTAATCGAATTCTCATTTTCTATAATATGCATAGTCCAAATCGGATCATTTGACGAAAGGAGAATGCAATATGAGAAAGTATCTGCCCGCTTTGTTCGTTGCTGTAGGTCTCTTGGTGTTGATGGCTGCCTGTCAGCCTGCCACGCCAGCGGAACCCCAAACCGTCCAAGTTGAAGTAACGCGAGTTGTGGAGGTTACCAAGGAAGTGCCGGTTGAAAAAATCGTCGAGGTGACTCCGGCACCAGCATGGGAAATTGCCAACCAGAATCTGGCCACCTCGCTTCATCACACCACACAGGGGATGCGCTATTATTACCAAAAGGAGCAGGGCGGCTTTGAAACCTTGACTGGCGTCTCGTATGAGGATTTGGGATGCAAGAACTGCCATGTGCCTGTGGAAAACGGTCAGGCAAAATGCGACACCTGTCACATCACCGAGGCAGTTGACGCGCCTCCGCAATTCAAATGCACGGGCTGTCACGGGCGCCAAAACTTTGAGATCGTGGCAAAGCGCCCGGATGGCACCAAAGGCATCAACGATGTACACTATGCCAAGGGTATGCAGTGCATCAATTGCCATTCTGACGAGGCGGTTCATGGGGATGGCATGGCGTACAACTCACTACTGGAAAGCCCTGCTGCGTCCAAATGCACCGATTGCCATCAGACCACTGAAAAGAAGGAATGGGCAGACATGCAGGCGCATCAGGTACATGCTGAGAACATGGACTGCGCCGCTTGCCATGTACAACAGGTCAATTCCTGCTTCAATTGCCACTTCGATACGGAAGTCAACGAAAAGTTTAAGATCGAGTATCGCAAGTACTATGATTGGAAATTCCTGATGCTGAACGACGAAGGCAAGATCACTACGGCCACGATCATGCCGATGGTCTATCAGGATGACAAATCCTTTGCAGTGCTGGCGCCCTATTACGGACATTCCATCCAACGCCCGAATCCCGAGACGGTTTGCAACGACTGTCACAAGAATGCCAATGTAGCCGCTTATAATGAGACCGGAAAAATCCAAATTTCCAAATGGAACGAAGGCACCAACTCGCTTGACTTTGCCACGGGCGTTATCCCCGTCCCGCCTGATTACGATATAGCCTTCATCATTGACTTTGTCACCCGCGATGGGACGGCATGGAACGAGCAAAAGAACAACTGGAAGTTTATGGAGACCGGTCCCGATATGTGGCAGATCCTGTTCGGCAAGCCACTGGTAAAGATGCCCACGCAGTTCCCATAGACTGACAGCCTTCTTATTTACGGCAAAACGCACAACTTTGCCCCTTTGACAATCCACTTCCAATGTAGGTCTATGAACAGGGAGCGCCAAGCGCTCCCTGTTCTGTTCACTTTAGGATATCCACGTTTTCGGGATCGTGTACAAACCCCCAGAATAATTCTGCCGGACGCGATAACGGAACCAGGCTGTTGCGCAACATACAGATTTTTCGTTCAATATGCACCCCGTTGACCTGAACTTCGCTAACAATTCCGGCGCGCATCGCCGTCTTGGCTGTTACACGTGGCACGAAAGCCACGCCAATGCCTGTAGAGACCGTGTTAACGATTCCTTCGGCATTGCCCAGTTCCAGCAAAACATTCAAGTCAGATATGGAGATGTCATGTGCCGCTAGCGCGGAAGCCAGCGCGCGGCGGGTCCCTGATTCCGGTTCACGAAGAAGAATGGGCTCAGCGAGCAGGTCATCAGGGTCAATGATGTAGCGTTTCGCCCAGGGATGTCTGGCGGGAACAATCAGTACCACTTCGTCTACAAAGAATTGCTGACAGGAAAGTCCCTCGGCAACATTCTCAAAACTGACAATTCCAAGGTCGGCTTCTTTGTTGAGCAGATCGGCGCTGATCTGACGTGGGGAACAGGGTTTCAGAAATAGTCGGACTTCTGGAAAGCGCTGGCGAAAGCGCGCCGCCAGCAACGGAAGAAGATACTTCCCTGATGCCGTTGCGCACGCAATGGAGAGCGTACCTGTGATGCGGTCGTTGAGCGAGTGTGCCAGTTCGTGGAAGCGGTTGCACTCGCGCAGGAGTTGTTGTGCCCAAGGGAGCAACGCCCGTCCCTGCTGACTCAGTTTGAGTTTCCTGCCGCTAATGCGCTCGAATAATTCAACACCCAATTCACCTTCCAGTTCCTTGATATGCTTGCTCACCGTTGGCTGGGAAGTGTGCAGGCGTTGCGCAGTTTCGGAAAAGTTCAATGTCTGGGCGGCATCGGCAAAGGTTTGAAGATGGTCAAGTTCCATTGTCATCCGGCCAATAATGATATAGCCGACTGTATCGCTTAAACCTGTTACCTGCAAGGATTGAAAGTCATTTTGTGCCTGTGAGTTCTATCAAAACTGGTTTTGCCTAACGCCATGGGCTTGATACGACCAGGATCTGTATGTTATTCAATTTATCTATAGCTAACAAGAGTTTTATGGAATTTGATTTGTGACGCCTGTCACTATCTGCTTTGTGAAAACTGTCACATAATAAACTCGATGGAAAAACATAACTGGTTGTTCTTTTTCGAAAAAGTACAATAATGAAACCATACCTTCCAAAAGAAATCCAAATATCGGCAGAACATCAGGCGGCATTTTTTCGGGTGTTGGGAAACGCACAGCGGGTAATGATCCTTTGGCTTATTGCAGAGCAGGCACGAACCGTTAATGAAATTGCATTGGCGATTGGGGCTACCCAGACAAGCGTGGGGCATCATCTCCGCATTTTGGAATTCAATCATCTGGTGGAGATTCGAAGAGAGCACAACAACGTCTACTATCACCTCGCCGACAATGAAATCACCCGGGATTGCCTGGTTATCAAGTCCAAACCCAAGGAAATGTTGATGGAAATCAACTTAGTCGAAAACATCTAATTCATAAAGGAGATAAAGATGGAAGCAACAATTGATCTTAATACCGTAAAGGCAGCCAAAGTCGTGGACGCGCGTGCCATGTCCTGCCCGGGTCCCTTACTGGAGGCAAAGAAAGCCATCGGCGCCGTCAAAGTCGGTGAAGTGCTGGAAATCTGGTCTGGCGACCCGAACACACGCAGCAACCTTGACCAGTGGTGCAAGAAACTGGGGCATGATTTCATGGGCTACATCGAGACTGGCGGCTATGACCGCTTGTTCATCCTGCGGAAGAAGTGAGCAACCGCGCCGCGACACATCGTCCCCGCATGGGGATTCATGTCGCCCGTTGCGAGATAGATCTCGCGGCACAACAAACAATCCATTCTCGAATTCGGCGTTTTGCTGAAAGAGAGGAGACCCATGACAACCGAAACACCACAGAAAGGCAAAATCCTGCTCCTTGCCACCCTGTCTGGCGGCTACCGCGGCGCGGACATGGTCGGGCAGGGACACATGGATTACCCACCCAACACTTACATCCTGCCCGTGATGAGTTCGGCGATTTTTCCGCCCAAGTTCTACATTGACGCCTTCGAGAAGGGCTTCGATGCCATCACGGTCATGTACAGCGGCACGGACAGCCCCTACAAGGGCGAATCGGAGAAAACGGCGGAAATCATCAACGAGACCTATGAGAAGATGAAAGAACTCAACCTCGATTTACGCCGCCTGCGGCTAGCCGCCATCTGTACCGTATGCGTGCGCCCGTTTCTTGAAGAAGTCCAGCGCGCCGAATCGCTGCTGGAGGAAATCGGGCCCCTGCCGCGCCCGTTGGCTAAACAAGGAGTTGCCGCCAATGTCAACTAACCAAATCAAAGTGGATGCGCTGGTGGTCGGCGGCGGGATCTCCGGGATGCAGACCGCGCTCGACCTGGGCGACCAGGGCTACAAGGTCGCGGTCGTGGAACGCAAATCCAGTATCGGCGGGAAGATGATTGACCTGAGCAAGGTCTTTCCCACGCTCGACTGCTGTTCCTGCATCACCACCCCCAAGATGTCTGCCACGGCGCATCACGACAACATCACCCTGCTGACCTACAGCGAAATCGAGTCCATCAACCGCGACGGGAATGGTTTCAAGGTGCAGGCCACCAAGAAACCGCGTTACGTGCGCGAAGACGATTGTACGGGCTGCCGCTCCTGCGAGTTGGTCTGCCCGCTCGAAGTCTCGGAAGACGAGCATGAGTTCGGGCGCACCTCGCACCGCGTGGTGTACGTGCCGTTCAGCACGGCTGTCCCGCAAAAGGCACTCGTGGACCTCGATCACTGCCTGTTCTGCGGCAAGTGCATCCAGGCTTGCCCCTCGGATGCGATTGATTTCACCCAACAACCCGAACCCGTCGAAATTGAAACCCGCAGTATCGTGCTGGCGACTGGCTTCGAGACAACGCCGATTAACGCCAAAAAGGAATACGGTGCGGGAAAACTGCGCAACGTCATCAGCGGCATGATGATGGAACGCCTGCTCGCTCCCACCGGACCTTATGGCCGCGTCCTGCGACCCTCGGACGGGAAGATGCCCGCCTCGATTGCCTACGTCCAGTGCGCGGGTTCGCGTGACCAGACGCTGGGCGTGCCGTATTGCTCGCGCGTCTGCTGCATGTACGCCATCAAGCAAGCCATGCTGCTTTCGGGCGCGCTACCCTTGGCGGAAATTACCATCTATTACATGGACATCCGCACCTTCGGCAAAGGCTACGAACAGTTCTACCAAAACGCCAAAGCGATGGGCGTGGAATTCCTGAAAGGCAAGGTGGCGCGCATTACCGAGGATGAAAACCAAAATCCCATCGTGCGTGTGGAATTGATTGACGAATTCGGCAAGACCCGCGTCACCGAGCGGCAACATGACCTGGTGGTGCTTTCAGTCGGCTTGCTGCCAGGCGGAAATCCGCAGCCCAAATTTGGCGTGCCAGTGGGCGAGGACGGCTTCGTTCAAGTTCCCGATTACAACGTGTTCCCTGCCGTGACCTCGCAACCAGGCATTTTCGTGACCGGCGCGGCGGCGGGACCGATGGACATTGTAGACAGCATCATGATGGCTGGCGCCGCGGCGTCGTCCGCCGCGTCTTATCTGGAAGCCGGTAACGGGTCGAGGAAAGAAGCGCAACGTCAGCCCGAGAGGAGCGTGGAGTATGCCTGAAGAAATCGTCAACACACAGGCGCAAAATCCGAAAGAGGACGAGCCGCGTATTGGCGTATATGTCTGCAACTGCGGCGGAAACATCGGCGACGTGGTGAAATGCGAACATGTCGCCAGAACGTTGGAAAGATTACCCAATGTGGTTGTCTCGCGTGACAACATGTTCATGTGCTCCGACCCCGGGCAAAAGATGATTGCGGACGATATCAAGGAGAAGGGTGTCAACCGCGTGGTGATTGGCGCTTGCTCCATTTTCCTGCACGAGCAGACCTTCCGCCGCACGCTGGAACGCGCCGGGCTGAATCCCTATTTGTATTATCACATCGGCTTGCGCGAGCAGGTCAGTTGGGTGCATCACGGCACGCCGAAGGAAGCCACCGAAAAATCCATCCGCATGATGGCGGCTGGGATTGCCAAGGCGCGCAACATGAAACCGCTGGAACCGGTGCGCCTGCCTGCTCATCGTCAGGCGTTGGTGATCGGCGGCGGCGTGGCAGGACTGCGCTCCGCGCTGGATCTGGCGCGGCGCGGGTTGAAGGTGACGCTCGTCGAAAAGAGTCACTACCTGGGCGGACACATGGCGCAGTGGGAGCGCGTCTTCCCGACCAACGAAGAGGCGCGTCCGCTGCTCAAACGGCTGATTGACCAGGTGTTGGCAGAGCCGAATATCACCATCCACACGGGCGCGGAAGTGATCGGCGCGAAAGGGTACGTGGGCAATTACAACGTGACCATTCGACAAACTCCACGCGGCGTGCGCGAGACTTTCCCCAACGAACAGGAAGCCATTGACGTTTGTCCCATCAAGCGGCGGAAGCGGTTTGATTTTGGTCTCTCGACCAGCAAAGCGATTTACCGAACGTACACAGGCTGTGTACCCGAAAGCCTGGTGATTGATTGGGAGACCTGCACCAAATGCGGCGAGTGCGTCAAGGTTGCGCCGGAGGGAATGATTAACCTGGATGAAGAAGCCCAGGAATTTACAGTGGATGTCGGCGCGGTGGTACTTGCCACGGGCTTCCAGCCTTATGAACCGTTCTACGGCGAGATGGGTTGGAAGGAATTCCCCGAGGTCATCACCCTGCCGCAACTGCACCGCCTGCTGGATGACGAAGGTCCCACTCAGGGAAAGTTCTGGTGGAACGGTCATCCCGTGAAAAACGTGGCGATTATCCATTGCGTGGGAAGCCGCCAGGTGGAGGGCGTGCATCGCGCCCAACCCGATGGCAACGTCAACAACTACTGCTCGCGGGTGTGTTGCACTGCGTCGTTGAGCATGGCTTCGCTCATCCGCCAGAAAGCGCCCGACGCGAAAATTTATGAAGTCTTCGAGGATATTCGCGCCTACGGACGCGGTCACGAGGATTATTACACCCGCGCCAGCAAGAACAACGTCACCTTCCTGAGATATTTCGCGGAGGAAATCCCCGAAGTGCGGCGCGCGGACGAGAAGGCGGAACATCCGCTGCTGGTCAAAGTCCGCGACCATCTGACCTGGGGCGAGGAAATCGAAATCCCTGTGGATTTGGTGGTGCTGTCAGTGGGCATGATGCCCAACCCTGTGCAAGACCTGATGGAAATCTTCAAGGTCACGCCAGGCAGCGACCGCTTCCTGCTGGAAGTCCACCCGAAACTGCGCCCGGTCGAGACGGCGGTCAATGGAGTCGTCCTGGCTGGAACGGCGCAGGGTCCGATGAACATTCAGGAGAGTTGCGCGGCGGCGTCTGCGGCGGCGTCGAAAGTGTCGGCGTTGATCGAGCAGGCGAAGGTCGAGTTGGAGCCGTATGTCGCCCGCGTGGACCCGGACAAATGTCAGGGAAGCGGCGAGTGCGTCAAGGTTTGTCCGCAGGAGGAAGCCATCGAACTCAAGACGTTCAGCGAGAACGGGAATACATTCCAGCGCGCGGTTGTCACGCCCGCCAACTGTAACGGCTGCGGCGTGTGCGTGAGCGCCTGCCCGAACCGCGCCATTGACGTGCAAGGCTGGCGGCTGGACGAGTATGAAGCGATGGTTAGCGCCATTGCCGCCGATATTCCTGCATGGGAAGGTGCCGCATGACAACCAATGAAGAAAAGAAAAAACGAACTGAAATGCTGGTGGAGATGCGCAAGGAGCGCCGCGAGACGGTGCAAAGAGCGCAGGAACTTTTGAAGGCTCAACAGTCCGCCCGCAAGGCGCTGGAACGCGCCCTGACGGGAGGTCCGCACAGCGTGCCGCAACTGGCGCAAGCCGTGAACATGCCCGCGCATGAAGCGCTGTGGCACATCGCGGCGATGAAGAAATACGGCATCGTGGCGGAGGCTGGCACCGACGAAAGCGGCGATTACTATCTCTACCGCCTGGTGAAGGAGGCGTAACATGGCTGAGCGCGTCAACCCTTATTTTCTAAAGGAACTAAAAAAATACGGGGATGTCAGAATCGAAGAATGTTTCAACTGCGGCAACTGCTCAGCCATCTGCCCGCTTTCCACCGAAGAAGACAACTTCCCCCGCCGCATGAATCGCTTTGCCCAACTGGGATTGCGCGACCGTTTGCTGGCTAGCAAGGAACTGTGGCTATGCTACTACTGCGGCGAATGTACCAAGACTTGCCCGCGTCAGGCTGACCCTGGCGAGTATATGGCATCTGCGCGGCGCTATGCGATTGCCTCGTATGACCCGACAGGTCTGGCAAAGTTACTTTACACTTCGCCTGTTCTGAGCGTCATCTTTCTGCTCGTGCTGGCTGTTGCGATTGGATTGTTCTTCTTCCAGGCCAGCGCGCCGATGGATTTGCAGACCCTGCGCCTGTTCGAGTTCATCCCCTCGGCATTGATTCACAACGCGGGCATCATCGCGGGCGTCGTCATCGTGCTGGCGGCGCTGGTTGGGATGGTCTCGATGTGGCGGCGCACCTTTCAGGCGCTGGGCTATCCCAAAGGCACGCGCCTCGACTGGTGGGGCGCCATCTGGAAAGCCTTTGGCGTGGAAGTGTTGGGACAGTTGCGCTATCGTAAGGATTGCGAGTCGTCAGCGGTCAACAAACCCTGGTATGCCCAGAAATGGTTCATCCATGCCTCCATGCTATGGGGTTTCCTGGGTCTCTTCGTGGCGACCGCGCTGAACTATTTGCTGGAACTGTTGAGCGTCAAGGCAACGGGGACGTGGGTGCCACTCTGGTATCCCATCCGCCTGCTGGGGACGGTTTCGGGTCTCTTCCTGCTCTACGGGACGAGCCTGGCGCTCCTGCGCCGTTTCCGCAAGGACGATACATCCTATGAAAAATCCACCTTTTCGGATTGGACTTTCCTGGCGCTGATGTGGCTGGCGGGCGTGACGGGCTTCCTGCTGGAGATTGCCGTCTATCTGCCGCCCTTTGCCTGGAGTTACTGGATGCTGCTGGCGCACCTCATCGTAGTCGGCGAGCTGCTCCTGCTGGCGCCGTTCAGCAAATTTGCCCATGCGGTGTATCGCAGCATCGCGCTCTATCTCTGGACGCTCAAGCCGCTGCCAGAAAGCGAACAGGCCTCTGCGCCTGCCGCCGCCGATTAAGAACTTCCATGCCCGCTGACCCTGCTCAGCGTCGGCGGGCATAACACAAAAACTTTCAAGGAGAAAAAATCATGAGCGATGAAATGCCCAAAACTGTCATCATGTGCAACCACGGCGACTCGGACAGCGTCATGGCTGCCCTGATCATGGGCGCGGCCGCGGCCGCCACTGGCGACCAGGTACTGATGTTCTTCCAGCCTGGCGCGGCGAAGATGCTGGTGAAGGGTGAACTGGAGAAATACAACGGCTTGCCCGGTCTGCCAGACCCGATCTACCTTTACGATTCCATCGTGACCCTGGATGGCAAGTTCATCCTGTGCGAACTCGGACTTCCCAACAAAGGCATCAAGAAGGAAGACCTGCGCGAAGAAGTCGAAGTCCGCATGGCGGCAGACTTCCTGCTAATGGCGGAAGGCGCGGCCAAATTCTTCTCGTACTAAAAAATCATAAGGAGTAAATCCCATGACTGAAGCAACTCTCACCCCCACCAAAACGATTGACGAACGCGGCAAGATTTGTCCCTACCCCGATGTGGACACGATGACCACGCTTAAGAAGATGAACAAGGGCGAAATCCTGGAAGTGCTGATTGATTATCCGCTTTCGGTAGAACGCATCCCCCGCAGCGCCGAGAAGAACGGACATAAGGTTCTCAGCGTCAAGCAGGTGGATGGTCCTGTTCACAGCATCCTCATTGAAGTGCTGGGCAATAAATAGAAACCATGTGCATGCAAAATAAATTTTGCGGCACAAAAATAAAATCAAGGAGAATGTTATGACCCCCATCGTTTCTGGCTTGCTGGTAGGCGTCCTGTTCGGATTTGCCCTGCAACGCGGCCGCTTCTGCATGAACTCCGCCTTCCGTGACATCATTCTGGGGCGGGACTTCACACTGTTCAAAGCCCTGGCTGTTGCCATCCTGGTTTCAATGATCGGCTTTTCGATCATGGCAATGACGGGCATCATTACGCTTGCGCCCAAGCCATTCATGTGGGGTGCGAATATCGTCGGCGGCTTGCTCTTCGGCGTCGGCATGGTACTGGCTGGCGGATGCGCCAGCGGGATCACCTATCGCACCGGCGAAGGCATGATGGGCGCAGTGACAGCTGTGCTGGGGTTTGGGATTGCCGGTATGATGACGGCTACGGGTATATTGAATCCACTGCTCAAGTCGCTTCAAAACACAAAGGTCATGACCGCCGATGACAAGCCCCTGACCCTGGCAAACATCGCCGGGTTGGACTTGAAAATCGTAATGCTTGTAGTGGCGGTCATTATCATCGTCATTTGGGCTTTGCTTGCTATGCGGAACAAATCCGCCGCGCCAAGTTATGGAACCAAGGCAAAATCTCTGGGTGAAGCAGTCTTCAAGAAGGGCTGGAACTGGTTCCCCACTGGTATTGTTGTTGGCTTGATTGGCATGTTGGCGTTTCCGCTTTCCGCGGCGGCAGGACGCAACTATCCGCTCGGTATCACCGGCGGCTGGATCAACATCTTCCAATCGCTGATCAAGTGGCAAACACTGGTCGAGGATAAGTTGAAAGTCACAGCGCTCAACTGGGAAGGCGCGGAAGTGATCGGAATTGTGTTGGGTGCGCTGGTCGCGGCATGGATCGCCGGCGAGTTTGCCATCCGCGCGCCGGAACCGAAGATCCTTCTGCAAACCCTTGTGGGCGGACTCTTGATGGGCTTTGGCGCGGTTGTTTCCGGCGGATGCAACATCGGTCATATTTTGAGCGGCGTTCCGCAGCTCTCGATCGGTTCCATCGTTGGCGGTTTTTCTATCGTTGCCGGCGGCTGGACGATGGCGTATTTCATGTTCATCCGTCCGATGAATGCCTGATTGACTCCCCACTGATAATTGAAAAAAACTGGAGCCGCAATACAAACGGCTCCAGTTTTTGTAGGACAAAATGAATTTTGTCCTACGCTTCTGGCAAGGCGAGAACATCCTCGTTTTCAGGTGCATGGATGAACGCCCAGAACGCATCCCGCACCAGATTGGGATGTGACAACTTGCGGCGGGCGATACAAATCCGTCGTTGCAAGTTCAATCCTTCGACAGGAACATCCACAACACAGCCCCACACCCTGGCGTAAGCCGAAGCCATGCGCGAGACAAAAGACACGCCCAGGTTGCCTGCCACAGCGAGAACAATGGCTTCGGCATTCCCCACTTCCATCAAGACGTTCATTTCATCGAATGAAATATCGTACTTCGCCAATTCCGCCTGCAGGGTACGGCGCGTGCCAGAAGATGGCTCGCGCAAAATGATCGGCACATCAAGCAATTCTGCCGGTTCGATGGAGTCGCGTTTGGATAGCGGATGTTTCTCTGGAACTATAAACGATATGTAATCGGTAAAGAAATATTGACACTCCAAATCGTTTTCCCTAACCTCGCTGCTGACCACACCCAGGTCGGCATCCTCGGACAGCAAACGTGAGGTCATCTCCTGGCGGACACAGGGTTGGATGAAAATTTGGACGCCTGGATAGCGCTGACGAAAACGCGCCGCCAGATGAGGCAGAATGTATTTTCCCGCAGTCGTCGTACATGCAATCCGCAACTGACCGACCACCGAATCCTGCATGGCTTGCATCATTTCCTGCACCTCGGTGGACTGACGCACAATCTTGCGCGCCCAGGGCAGCAGGGTCATGCCCGCGTTGGTGATTCGTAATTGTGCGCCTTCACGCACGAATAATTGCACATTCAATTCGGCTTCGAGATTCTGGATGTGTTTGCTGACCGTCGGCTGACTGAGATGCAGGCGCTTTGCCGCCTCGGAGCAACTTTGGGTGGCCGCGACTTGAATGAAAACGTTAAGTCGGTTGATGTCGAGCATGGTAGGTTCCTAGACCTAATTTACTATAAGGAAACTGCTGTCAGCAAGGACAGATGTCATTGGATTGCATGACCCTTATCAAGAACGGATCGCAGCCTTGCTGCCGTGCCTCACCGAGATGATCTCTGCCAGAATAGAAACGGCGATTTCCTCGGGTGTCGGACCACCCAGATCAAGACCGATGGGAGCGTAAACACGTTTGAACTCATCTTCACCAATTCCATCAGAGCGCAGATGATCCAAAATCGTCTTGCATTTGTGACGACTGCCAATCATGCCGATATAGCGGACGGGAGAATTGATTACCTGCCGCAACGCAGCTTCATCCGAGACGTGATCGGTCGTGATCAGGACGATGAAACTGTCCGCCGTTAAATGGACCGAGTCCAACCCTGGAACGTTTGCGCGTCCCGCCTCCGCGTCAACGACCAGTACATCGAAGCCAGCCGCCTCGCCCATCACTTTGAGCGGACGCCCGATGTGCCCGCCGCCGACGATGATCAATTGCGGCGGGGGCAGAAAGGGCTGGATGAACACGTGCACCTCCCCACCGCACAATGTCCCGATTGAGTCGACTCCCTCTTCGGTGAGGGAGTATTTGGGAAAGCGTGGCAGGCTATCGGTCAGGGCGAGGCGGGCGTCCTCCAAAATGGCAGATTCCAATTTCCCGCCGCCCACAGTCCCTGCTGTTCTTCCGTCTTCCAGCAAGACAATCTGCGCGCCGACTTTGGCAGGCGACGCGCCCTTGACCTCAACGACAGTCGCCAACACGGCGGGCTGTTTGTTCGCAATGGCTTTCGCCAGGACTTCAATCGGATGAGTTGTCATAACATCGCCTCCAGGGTTGCCTTGCGGTCGGCAAAGGATGAGTCGGATTGCAGCGGTGGACATTCAATAAGGGATCGTTTGTGCTGGATCACCGCGACAGCAAATGCCAGACATGTGGATTCGCCGCATGCCCCGCAATTGGAGCGCGGTAACAACTCCCAAATGTCCAGGTGACGTGGGGCGCGCTTCTTTGCAGTCACGGCGATGAGTTCGGCACGCTTCTCCCAAGTGACATTGACCGCATCTTTCAACGCCTCGAATAATTGCAAGCCCTCGGCGGCATCCACCACTTGCGTGATGTACACCTTGTCCGCGTACAACGTCATAAATCCATGCGGGCGGCGGAAGGTCAGTGTGCGCGTTTCGGGATTGTAGGCGATGACGCCAGGCAGAGTGGCAAGATAGGGTAACACTTCATCCAGCAAACGGTTCGGCTTGCCGATGACGATAATCCTGCCTGGTTCGGCGAGGCAGGGCAGGGTTTTGGTGAGGGTGATGGAATCGAGATAGTTCATTTCTTGAACAGATTGCCGCTGACCTTCAATGTGCCTGTACCAGGCACTTCGATCATCACCTTTCAACCGCCTTCAAGCAGGTCGCGCGCCTTGCCCTTGAAATGCTCCCGCAGAAATTCCAACGCGCCTTCGGCATCACTGTCCATCAGGATACGCATCAACTCGATGATGTCCTTGTCTTCCAAGACAATGGTCAATGCTTTTTTCATCACGGCTCCTGTATCCTCGTAGAACGAGATTTATCTCGTCCAATAACGGACAAAATAAATTTTGTCCTACAACGCGGAAGACAATGGTCAATGCTTTTTTCATCACGGCTCGTGTATCCTCGTAGGACGAGATTTATCTCGTCCAATAGCGGACAAAATAAATTTTGTCCTACAACGCGGGCGCTTCGATGACGATTTCCTCCAGCGCGGCGCGTTTCTCGGCGTACTGCGGCTCGGCGAGCGGCGGGCAATCGGCAAGTTTCTTTTGCGAGGCGGTGAGTTTCAACGCGAACGAATAACAGGTCGGTTCGCCGCACTGTTTGCAGTTGGTGTTCGGCAGCAGTTTGTAGATTGCCATCGGCGTGGGGCGCTGACGGGTGGTGTGGTCGGGCGTGATTTCGGCGCGGCGCTCCCACGTGCGGTTGACAAAATCAATGAGCCCGCGCAATTCCTTCTCCGCGCCGTCGCGGTCTTCCACGTTGCTGGTGGCAATTTCGTAAGCGTGAAAGGCGATATTATGCCCGCCCTTCTTCCACGTCAGTGCCTTCGCTTCGGGCAAATAGACCGCGCCTCGCAAGGTCGCATTGAGATATGGCAGGACTTCTGAAATATCCGTCACCAGCCGCGCCTTTGCCGCATAGCGTTCCGCGCCTGGCTCGCAGGGCGGGGTGAAAACTTCAACGTCATATTTTTCGATGAGCATAACAGCCTCTCAATTTCATTTTACGGATTCTTTGTCAACGCTTCAACCTGACGTTCAGCCTGATTCAGGTCTAGCGGCGACTCATCGCTCACGCCTTCATCCTGCTTCCAAACGACCTGACCCGCGGCGTCCACCAACACGAGAGCGGGCGCGCGAAAGACATGGAATTGCTCTGCCAGATCGCGGCGGTGGTCGAAGTCCACGCGGTGAAGCGGCAGGGGCGAGACCCAATCCGCCAGTTGCGCTTCGGCGGCGCGGATGACGATCATCTGGCACTCGCACCCTTTTGAGAGCGTGAAGAAGACCAGGGCGGGCTGTCCGTTTAACGGCAGCGGCTCACGGGCGGCGAACCAGCCCTCGGCCACGGCTTTCAGCCCCAGGGTCAGGGTGAGCGAGGCGAGGAAGAGAATCCAGAGGATACGCCGAGTCATGCAATCCACACAAAGTACAAGCCGACAGCGATCACCACGACTCCCGCGACTTTCTCCAGCGCGTCATTCCAGCGACCGAATGCCTGCAACCGTTTTAATATGCCCGTGAACGTCCCTGCGAGCACAATGGGCACGCCGCGCCCGAGGGCATAGACAAACAATAACGCTGCACCGTAGAGAAGCGCGCCCTTCGCCATCACATAGGTCAGGATGGCGGCGAGGACAGGTGTGGCGCACTGCGAAGCTACCAAGCCAGAGACGAGACCCAGCAGTAACGCGCCAGGCGCGCCCTTGAGCGTGACGCGCTCGCGCAATCCGCCCAGCCAGAGCGGGGTTTCGAGATGGATGAGACCGAGCATATTCAGCCCGATGACGAAGCACACAAAGGCAACGAGGTAGTACCACCAGGTTGTGGACGCGCCTACAAGCCCGCCGATGAGCGCGGCAAACACGCCAAGCAGCATGAAGGTTAGGGCGAGACCGATGGCGAACATGAGCGAGAGGAGGAAAGCGCGGGCGCGCGGCAGGTCGCGTGAACCGCCCACGTAGCCAATCACCAGCGGAATCATCGCCACGTTGCAGGGTCCAATGCTGGTGAGGACGCCGCCGAGGAAGACCAGCGCGAAGGCGAGGGGCGAGATATTTTGGATGAGGGTAAAGTCAAGGTTCATGTTTTTTTGAAGCGTAGCGCAAGTCTCTGACTTGCGGCTGCAATTCGCAAATTGAAATTTGCGTTACTGTGCCAGTTGACTCAATGTCTGGCGGAATTGGTCGGCTTGCATGACACCGACGAAGACCTGGCGCGTTCCTTGCGCGTCATAAAAGACCAGGGTGGGAATGGATTGCAGATTTTCGCGGCGTAGAATGTTCGTGTTGTTCTGGTCATAGACGTCCACGTCAATCAGCGTCACCGAGTCTTGAAATTCGGGATAGACTTCTGCCACCGTTCCCATCATTTCCTTGCAGGGAATACAATCCAGCGAGTGCAGGAAGACGAAGGTGGGGTGTTTGGCGGCAAGCGCCTCATCAAGTTGAGATTCGAGGGTAGAGGCGGTGGATACGCCGCTGCCTTTTGCCAGAAATACAGCAATCAACAGCAAGGCAATCCCCGCCAAAATCAAGAGAGTGGGCGGATTCTTGGCGGGACGGTATTTGCGTTTGGCGCGGTTGGATTTAGGCATTATTCTTCCTCATCTGGAATCGCAAACTGAAGAACGGCGGGCGGTGTGCCAAGCATAAGCAAGAGGGTTACGATGACCGCCGAAGTGAGACACCAGATACAAACGGCTCGAATGACGAATGGTTCAAGATAGGTGAGATAAAGCGAAAAGATTACGGCGAAGAATGCCATGCCAAAGAATCCGATGGCAGCAGGCTTTTCAAGTTTAGGAACGAATCTCCGCGCAATCCAAGAAGCAAGTAAAGCAACATAACCCAACAAGCCAAGAACACCAATTGGTAGAATGTCAAATAATTTGGCATAGCGGCTTTGCTGAACGGTATTGCAATCGCCGACGGGTCCGCAGATGGCTTCAACGGATTGGGTCTCTACGTATGAGAGGTAGGCAGCAACCCCAATGCCAATCACGATCAGGGCCGGGATGAGCCAATCCGTCCAGGCTGGCAGGGAAAAGGTCTTTCCCAGGGTAAAGGCAAGCAGGCTGTAAACAAGCGCAATGACCATAAGAGCTATGACAACGATGGCCAGGATAAAGCCATTGGATTGCGTATGTGCGGGGGCAGCCTCAGCGGGGAGGGGAGCCTCGGTAGCGGCAGGCAGGTCGAGGGTCGGGGAAGAGGCGGCTGCGTCGCTGCGCGGGGGGTGGGATGGGAAGTCCACGCCGCCCCGGGCGAGGTAAAACTTGATCAGCGCGGGCAGTTGGGCGGGAATTTCCTCGACCATCAGCACATGTTCGCCGATGATCAGCAGCGGCAGGTCCACCTGGTCGCTGGACAAACCGTAGCCGGCCGCCACCTGGTAGAGATACGCCACATCTGCTGAGGTGACCACGTCAATGGTCTGGACTTGCAACTGCTCACCGTATTGTTGATAGAGTGGGCCTAGCGCCTGGGCAGTAATCAACTGACAATCCTGACAATCA
This sequence comes from Anaerolineales bacterium, assembly GCA_013360875.1. Classification (GTDB taxonomy): domain Bacteria; phylum Chloroflexota; class Anaerolineae; order Anaerolineales; family Villigracilaceae; genus Defluviilinea. Next base: position 44,961 of record JABWAU010000002.1, read on the forward strand.
AGGGTGGTGAACAGGCTGACGCGCACAACCGCGCCGCCAGGTATGGAGGCGACCTGCGGCACAGGGGTCGGTTGTAGGAGAAACTCATCCAGGCGGGGGATGGCCGGCCAGTCCACGCCACTCTTTGCCAAGTGAGACTCGATCAGGCCGGGCAATTCGTCGGGAATCTGACGCGCACCAATCAGGACGCGGTCGCCGATGACCAGGAACGGCACACCGACTTGTTCGCGCGGGATACCGTAGGAGGCGGCAACTTCATAGAGACGATTGACATCCTCCACGTCAACCACTTCGACCAGCAGGATTTCCAGTTGCGCTCCATATTTTCCCTGCAATGGCGGCAGGACATTCTCCAGCACTTCGTGGCAGTGTGGGCAACCGTTCATCCAGAACATCACAGCGTGAACGACGGGCGGGGCTTCTGCCTGAGCTGAAGCGGAGGAAAAAGTCAGGGCGATGGCGATCAGGATGATGGTCAGAAAAGAGGCGAGACGTCTCAATGTAGTTTCTCCTTATGATCCACGATAACGCCCTGCGCGGCTTCGAGCGCGGCTTCATCAATATTGATGATGTCGGTGATGATGGGCTTGATGCCGACCTGTTCCATGCTGTAATACGCGCCCGCGCCCATGCCGCGAGCGAGCAGGAACTGGCAATCACGAATCGCCTCCGCCATACGGAAGTGGCGATCCTGTTCGGCGGGGGCAAAGCCGTGACCGCGCGGGTCTTGTTCTTCGCTGTGTTCCCCTTGTGGGCTCGCGAAATGGGTGTGTCCCAATTTTTCGCGCTGCTCGCGGGCGGCGATCTTGCCTTCCTCGATCGTCAGGACAGTGTAATATTTGGCGCGCCCGAAGTGCTGGCTGATGGTCTGACCGTCATCGGTGACGGCGGCAATTTTGATGGACATGGTTTTTCTCCTTTGGTTGGTGATTATTCCAGCGCAGCAAGCGCCAGCGTGGGGAAGTCCACGCCAAGTTGATTGGTAATTTCCGTGCCCGCCTCGGCAAACAGGCTTTTGACCTGGGCAAGGGCATCCTCACGCGCCTTGATGAGCGGGTGATACTGCACTTGATTGCGCAGGGCGTAAAAATCCTGCACTTCAGGCTGAGCCAGTTGTTCGCCACTTTGCTGGCGGACAAGGAGCGCCTGATAGACTTCCAGCATGTGCGCTTCCAGGGAGGCGGCTTCGGGATTTTTCTCCGCTTCGGCTTTGGCTTCCAGATACGATTGGACGGTTCGCGACTCGCTCAGAGCTGTTCCCAACAAACGGGCGGATTCTATTAGTTCGGGATTCATCTTTTCTCCTGTTCTTCATCCGCCGCAACCGCAACTGCTCTTGCGTGCGTTCGGGGCAAATTCGACTCCTGCGCTTTCGCTGATCGTCTGGTTGATCTCGCGACACAGATGTACGAAGACTCGCTCGGCATTGTGATAGGTTTGTATAAGCGGCAGAGACTCAAGCTGCACTTGCAAGGTCTCCATCTCGCCATGATGTTCAAGAACGTTCCCCTGTCCCCATTGGATGGCGCGATCATGTTCGCGAATTTTGGCTGAGAGTTTCTGCACTTCGAGATCGTGGTTGACATCTTTTAAGGCTTGCAGGAACGCCTGATATTCGGGCGTCTCTGCCAGCAGTTTGCCCAGCGCTTGAGCGGCTTGCGTAACTTTTGTGTCTCCCATCATGGACAGGATGGGCAGGTCTATTTTTGGGGATGGTGTGCTCATGAATTCCTTTCCAAGGATTTCTAAACGCTGTTTCTATGGAAGTTCGACCCAACGTTCGCGCGGCAACTTCAACACAAAAACGGGACAGAATCCTTGAATGGCGGTCACATTGTTTTCTTTGCAGATTTCAAGCGCCGCGTCGGTTTCGGTGCCAGGCGGCATCCAGAAAATCGGGATGCCCAGCGCAGCGCAGGTCTCGGCGATTTTTTCGCTGACGGGCGCAGGCGCGGCGGTCAGGACGACGTCGGGCTTTTGGGGCAGGTCTGCCAACGATGGGTAGCAGGCTACGCCGTCAATCTGCGCGTATTTCGGGTTGATGGGCAGGACGGTGTGTCCGTGTCGCGTGAGCGTCTCAAAGACTTCGTAGCCGTATTTACTTTTGTCTTGCGACGCGCCGACGATGGCGAAAGTGTGCGGAGTTTGGAGCAGCGGGGCGATGAGGCTCATGGCTTATCCTGCCACAGGCGCGCGTTTCTTGATGTCGTATTTTTCGGGGTCGGCGCGCAGCATGTTTTTGGATTGAGTAACAACCTTGTTCTTCTTGATGACGTGGCGAATGTAGCCGGTGGAAGGGAACTCGATGGCATCCTGTGTGCAGATGGTGGCGCAGGTGGTACAGCCAACCATACACATCTGTGGTGCGACCACAACGGGTTTGTTGGTCTCATAATCAAATGAGTACACATTCCGCCCGCAGGATGTGACGCACAAGCCACAGCCGATACAGCGTTCGGCGACGACGGTGGGATGCCAGTTAATCTGTTCGCGCGGAATTCCGTGCCACATGTTGTTATTAGGCGTGTTTGACATTTTGATTTCTCCTTCACTTGACCTTTTGCACTGTTTATCCTGTAAAAGACAATTCAGCATATTTTTGATGGTTTCGGGCTGGGTGAGTTCATATTGAATGTTGATGCCCAGTCGAGTACTTCTGACCATGCCAGCCTGGCGGAGCAGCATAAGGTGTTGCGAGATGTATGCCTGCCGCTGACGGGTTTGGGCAACCAGATCGCAAACGCACGTCGGTCTCTGTGCAAGAATGTCCAATATCTGCAAGCGCACAGGATGCGACATGGCGTGCAAGATCTTCGCCCGTTTGCGGTACTCTTTCATCAGAAACTTTCCTTGCATTCCATAAACATCCGAGTCATTCAGGAAAATGAATATATTTCGACGGCAAGGTTTTTACAAATTCATCTCGTCAGCTCTTCACACGGTCAGTTATCGAGGGTGAGCACTACGCTAACCTGCGTTCTGAACGGAGACGCCAGAGAGCCACTCGACCAGTTTTTCGCGCGGCGGCAGTTCGCGCGTGCTCGCCAGCACACCGTCAATCACCAAGCCTGGGATTTCATCCAGCGATATGTGATGACGGATTTGCTTTTCATCGTCCACACGCACGACCTCGACATCGGACTTGCCAAGTTCCTGAAGAACTTCGTCAATCAGCGATTCGAGTTTGACGCAGTTATAGCAGCCAGTTCCCAAAATCTCGATTTTCATGGCGTCCTCCTTTCAGGACTTGTTTCAGTGTAGGACGAGATTAATCTCGTCCTACGGCTTATGATTGTTGCATGGCGGCGTCCGCCAGCCAGGTGGTGACTTCGGCGGGGGTGGGGATGCGTCCCGCGCAGACCAGTTTTTCGTTGACGACCAACCCAGGCGTGGAGAGAATGTTGTACGCCATGATGTCCTTGTAGTCGGTCACTTTGACGATTTCCGCCTGAAAGCCCATTTCGTCCACAACTTTGCGGGCAATCTGTTCGACGCGTTTGCAATTGGCGCAGCCAGAACCGAGGATTTTGATGGTAAGCATGAGAAACTCCTTGTGATGGGTAGGTTGGTGATTGGTGATTGGTAATTGGTGCTTAGTCGGCGGAGACGGGGACGGTTTTGCGTTCGTTGCGGCGGTTGACCAGCCAAAGCGCCGCGCCGAGGGCGGCTATCATCGCGGCAAGATAGAGCGCCAGCAGACCGAGCGGCGTACCGTCCACCCACTCGCCGTAGATGAGTCCCGCCAGCGTGCTGAAGAGCGCGACCCAGAAGACGTAGGTCCAGGCTTTGAGCCGCCCGATGATGACCGAAATCATCAGGATGCTTTGCAGGCTGAGTTCGGGGTCTGCCATCAGGTACGCCAGCAGCGGACCGCGGTGCATCCCCAGGCTGAGGAACATGTTGGCAATCGGCACTTCCACCAGCGTCGGGAAGTACATGAACACGCCGAAGACCACGCCCGCCAGGTTGCCGAGGATGGTGTTGCTCCCCGCGAGGGTCTCAATCCATTCGGGTTTAATCAATACGCGGATGACACCCACCGCAAACACGCCGCCCACCAGCAGCGGGAATATCTGTTTGACGAAGCGCCACGATTCCCACAGCCAGTCGCGCAGTTCGTCTTCGCTCAGGCGTTTGAACATCAGCCAGACGAGCGCGGCGATGGCGATGATCACGCCGAAGAAGCGCCCCGTGAACTGGATGTCCAATCCGCCCGCGTGGGGGTTCATGCCGACAGCGGCGGTGAGCAAGGTCAAGGCGACCAAACTCATGGCAATCCACGTCCAGACGGTGAAGCCCTCGTGGATTTTGTCGAGTCCCTTCCACGAAGCCAGTCCGATGAGGACAAGTAAGACGATGAGAATCGCGCCTTGCGCGGTGACTCCTTCCTGCCCCTTGCTGGCGTCGTAAGGAACGAGGCGGTAGAGGAAGTCCTGGAATTTGTCCATGCCTGCGATGGGGAGCGTAACCTGCCCGTAGGAGTTTGTGAGCAAACCAACTTTGAACGTGCCAGCCAACAGCAGCGCGACCAAAATCAGCAGAAAGACCAGCGCGGCGCGGCGCATTTTTCCCTGACCCGCGAACATGGCGTCGGATTCTTTATCGTGAGCAAGGTCTTCGCGCGAGAAGATGAGCGCCATAATCATGCCGATACCGACGCCAAAGGTCAGCGAGAGGAACAGGCGGGCAAACGCCAGGTCAACGCCGATGACGCCGCCCGTGTAAACCAGCGCCAGAATGTTGGCGGCGGGCGCGAAGAACAGGAAGGTGATGGCGGGACCAATCCCCGCGCCTTTTTTGTAAATCCCCGCGAAGAGCGGCACGATGGTACACGAGCAGACCGCCAGCACCGAGCCAGCCAGCGCCGCAGCAGGATAAGCGATCCATTTGGGAGCGTTGCGCCCCAAAAAGCGAGTGACCGATTCCTTCGGGATGAGGGCTGTCATCGCGCCCGCAATGTAGAAGGCAGGGACGAGGCAAAGCAGCACGTGCGCGGCGAGATAGGCAGCCAGGTTGCCCAGTCCGCCGTTGAGCATTTGAAGAAGGAAGTCACCGATTTGCATTTTCATCTCCGATGTTTGAAGTACCGAGACACATCGTCCCAGAAAGGGATTTATGTCGCACTTTTGCGAAATGAATTTCACATTACGGACATTGAATGACTCCCCACGCCCACAGGCATCCGCCGCAGGTGGGGAAGGTATTGCCAAAACAATCTTCCAGGTTGGCTTCCGCCATGTCGCAACCGCCGCTCAACGTACACGGCGAAAAGTCAAACTCATGCACTCGCTGGCGGAAGGCGAGATGATTCGCGTCGTTCCAGATTTCGGTCAGTGGCGCGTCGTTGACATTGCCGATGACATACCGACTGACCTGACGCGGCTTGTCGTAGAGATAACTGACGTGACTGTGCATCAGCCCCAGGCAGGGACTCACGCTTCCATCCCAGGACACCGCGACGGCTCCCGTTTCGATGAACGGACACCTGCCCTCGGCGGGATTCAGCCGCGCCCCGTTGATCTGCACGTTATGGCGGGCGCGCAGAGTCTGGTAAAGCGGCGTGAACGTGACTTCGTTCCAGTCCATGCGCGGCAGTTGCAGGGACGGCGACCACATCGAGGGCTGGCTTTCCAGCGTATCCAGCGTGCGCGAGTACAGCATCTCTTCGCACATCTCCGCCGTGTACGGCAGAATGTTGGTCACCATGTAGTGTGAAATCCCATAGCGGCTGGCGACATGCAGGAGATTAGGCAGTTCGCTCAGGTTGGAACGCGCCGCCACGAAGACGATTCCCGTCTCGGGCAGGTGGGCGTTATGCACGTAGCGCAGGTAATTCAGTTTTTCGATGTTCTGTGTGGGGTTCGCTCCATTGGCATACGCATCGGCGTGGAGTCGGTCGAGCGAGAACCAGACCAGGTTCACCCCGAGGCGGATGAATTCCAGCGCGAGGTCTTCGGTGAACAAAATCCCATTGGTGATCAACTCGACGCGCGCGGCAACCGACTTCGCCCGCTTCACCATCTCGCGGATTTTCGGATGAAATAATGGCTCGCCAAACCCGCCAAAGACGATGATGGGCTTTTCGGGCAGGGCTTCGAGGCTGTCCATCAGCCGCTCAAAGGTCGCCTCGCTCATCGTCCCCTGTTGCTCCTGCCACGAATAGCGGATACACATGCGGCACGACAGGTTACAGCGGCTGGTCGGCTCAAGGTAGATTTTGGCTGGATGGGTGGGGGCACGGCGCAAGGTCAGGGCTTGAGGCGTCTCTTCGAGCAGGACTTCCGCTCCCTCGGTCAAGCCAAGACGCGTCGCAACTTCGGGCGGAAGGGTGATTCTGCCCTCGTCATTCACTTGCACGCGCAACCCATTGGAAAGTACCACAGGCACCTCGCTAAAATATATTCATTCTTTTGAATATAGTATACGACTTTCAACGAGCAGGGTCAATGTGACATATATCACAAACAGATAGTGATACCTGTAGCGCAAGTCTCAGACTTGCGCCGCCTGCGCCACAGATCTCCCCTGCCCGCACGCCTCACATTCAAACTGGATGGTGGTGTGTTCGATGCCGAATTTCTTCAGCCGCTTCTTGATTTCCGCCATCACGCCGCCGTTGGCGGTGATGGTCTGGTCGGCGGTGATGACATGCGCGCTGAGGGCAACGTGACCCGAGCAAATGCTCCAGACGTGCAGGTCATGGACATCCAGCACACCTTCCACTCCCGCCATGCTTTGTCCGATTTTTTCGATGGAGAGATGTTCGGGGACGCCTTCCACCAGGAGACGACTTCGGCAACGAGAATCGCGGCGGTGAAAATCATCGAGAGGACGAATTTGTTTTCGAGGGTTTTGTTGGGACGGGGGGTAATCAAAGTTCCTTTTGGGTTATGTGAGATTTATCTCGCCGATGTGCGACATTAATGTCGCGCTACATTGTCGCGCTCGTTAATTCAGCGGAATCATGCCGCTGGGTTTGCCCTGCGCTTCGTTCAGCCATTGGATGATTTGCACAGGAGCGGGAATCCGCCCGACTGCGAGCAGCTTTTCATTGACGACCAGCCCCGGCGTGGACATCACGTTGTACGCCATGATGTCGGCGTAGTCGGTCACTTTGACGATTTCGGCAGGGATGTTCTCTTTGGCGAGAATGTCGCGCACGATGGCTTCCAGTTTTTTGCAGTTGGCGCAGCCAGAGCCGAGGATTTTGATGGTAAGCATGGGGGGGCTCCTTGTAGTTGGTAAATTGGTGAGTGGTAAATTGGTAATTGGTGAATGAGGTTACATGACCAGATTGAACAAATAGCCCGTGAGGATGATGGCAACGCCAATGACGCCGATGAAGACGGCAATCAATTGCGGTTTGAACACGCGGCGCAGGATGATGGCTTCGGGCAGGCTCAAGCCGACCACCGACATCATGAACGCGAGAACCGTGCCGAGTGACGCGCCCTTATCCAACAGCGCGCTGACGATGGGGATGACGCCCGCGGCGTTGGAGTAAAGCGGGATGCCGACCAGCACCGAAGCGGGGACGCTCCACCACGCGCTTTTGCCCATGATGCCTGTCAGCGCGTCTTGTGGGACGTAGCCGTGAATGAATGCCCCAATGCCAATGCCGATGATGACGAACCAAAACACCTTGCCGACAATTTCCTTTGTGCTGTCCCAGGCGCGGCTGATGCGTTCTGTCCAGGTCAGTTTTTCTTCCACAACTTCCACATTGGCGCGCGGCTTCATGTCATAAACGAAGCCTTCCACGTAGCGTTCCAGTTTCATGCGTCCCAAAATCAGTCCGCTGACGACGCCGATGGTCACGCCCGAAAGCAGGTACAAGCCCGCAACTTTCCAGCCGAACAAGCCAATCAGCAGGACAAAGGCAACTTCGTTCATCAGCGGGGAAGTGATGAGGAACGAGAAGGTGATTCCCAGCGGAATGCCCGCCTGCACAAAACCAATAAAGAGCGGCACGGACGAGCAGGAGCAGAAAGGCGTGATTGCGCCGAATACCGCCGCCATCAGGTTGCCAATCCCTTCGCCGCGCTTCTCGACCATGACGCGCACTTTCTGCGTGTCAATGAAGGTTTGGAAGAGCGTGATGACGAAAATCATGCCGCCCAAGAGCAGGAACAATTTCGGCACGTCGTAGAAGAAGAACGCCAGCGATTCGCCCAAATGCGAGCCTTGCGGCAGGGCGAGCAAGCCGTAAGCCAGCCAATCCGCGAAGGGTTGAATGACGTTGTACAGCGCGAACCAAAGAATGGCGGCAAACGCCACAATTCCCCAGGAACGCGCATCGGTTTGGCTAAAAGGTGTTTTTTCCTGCTTGGTGAGTTCTGTTTGCATTGGTAAAGTCTCCTTCGTTTGCGTAGGGCGAGATTAATCCCGCCCTACATTCATAAATTTGAATGTAATTTCCTAAAAAAATTCCCTACAATTGAATCAACTCATCCGCGCAGTTGGGGCAGGTGCAGACGTTGGTTTTGGCGGGCAAGGCAGGCTGAGTTCCCGTCAGCGCGCGCATGGCGTCCATCACGCCGAAGATTTCGGGGCGGATGACGCGGTAGTAGATGTTCAACCCGTCGCGGCGGACTTCCACCAGACCCGCTTCCTTTAAGACCATCAACTGCTGCGAGATGTATGCCTGTCGGTAGCCGAAAACCGCTTCCATGTGACAGACGCATTGCTCGCCGCCCCGCAACAGGTCCAGGATGGCGAGGCGGACGGGGTGCATGAGGGCTTTGTAGAGTTTGGTTTCTTTTTCGTAGGTTTCCATTGGTTTGCCTGTATCACCGTGCGCGCTCGACGCGAGAGAGCGTCTCTTACGCTGCACTGTTATATTCAAAATCTTGAATGAGTATACACCTGTAAACAGATGTGTCAAGGATGAGTTTTGTCATATGTTGCACAAATAAGCATCAACCTGCAAGAATGAAACGCTATTCTCCTGCTAAAAATGGCTCCCCCCTGAATTGTGTGTGGGCAAGTTGAGTCATCTGGAATTACACGGTTTCCAATTGGACAAGATTCAATTTCTCCTTTGCTACGCGGCTGGATAAATTGAGTATCTCGATTCCCACCACGCGGTTTTCTTCGTCGAAGTCGAGAATAACGCCTGGCTGGACTTCTTCGGATGCAATGATAGCGCTTTCGTCGAGCCGCAAATACAAGGCATCGTTTTCTTTATCAATTTTGAGTCTCATTTGTTCCTCTTTACTCTACGGTCAAAAAAGACGGTGACGACACGGTTGGGCTGGACATTTGGGTTAACGACCACATGCAAAACCAGTCCGTTTCGTTCTTTGATGGATTTGACATAGTGCATGTTCCCGTCCTCGCCCAAGCGCTTTTTATCAGGATGATTCAAGACGCGCCAAATCCATTCTTCGGCGATATTACGTTCAGCAAGCATATCCTTGGCATGGGAGGTGAGTTTAACATCGGGCATGAATTCCTGCCATTGTCATTGCTGTAATGCAGATAATTATACATTCTTCTATGACATTCATCCTCCTTTTGTCGGGCTTTTCCCTACAGCCTGCCTCAAAAAAACGGGTTTTTCCCGCTATTCCTCAGGCGGCGGATTGGATAAAGTAGGAGCGTAGCGGATGTTCTCTAACGTCCGCACGTGACCCACAAGATCAATTGACGTAAGAGAACACCAATTACGCGTAAGTCACATCTTTTGAAGGAGAAGCAGCATGTCCAATCCGAATGAAGCAACTTTGCCCCCTACGGGGACGATGCTAAGCAAGTATGCTTCCGAGGTCTTCGCCGGGCTGGTCGCTCCGCTAGAAGGCGTGGAAATTTCCATGCTTTCCGCCGACGACCCGCTGGCGAAAGAGGACGTCCTGGTGCGCATGAACCGCGAGTTGCAGCGCGCGCTGGAAAAGCCCGCCTCGGAACGGCGCTGGGTGATGGTGATTGACCTGCGCCGCTGTATCGGCTGTCACGCCTGCACGGTGGCCTGCGTGGCGGAGAACAAACTTCCGCCTGGGGTAGTCTATCGCCCGGTTATTACGGAAGAGGTCGGTACATACCCCAACGTGACGATGAAGTTCCTGCCCCGTCCGTGTATGCAATGCGATCAACCGCCTTGCACCCCTGTCTGCCCTGTGACCGCCACATACAAGAACGAAGAAGGCGTCGTGGTGGTGGACTACGAGCAGTGTATCGGCTGCCGCGCCTGCATGGCGGCATGCCCCTACGGCGCGCGCACGTTTGACTTCGGCTACAACTACGTCGAGCAATTGCCCGTCTTCGACGGCGCAATCGTCGGCGGGGAAACTGCCGCGGGGTACGAGCACGCCAGCCAGGAGTACGGCGAAGCGTGGAAGCGGGAAGGGCGGCACGAGTCGCCCGTCGGCAACGTCCGCAAGTGTCACTTCTGCCTGCACCGCATCAAGGACGGTATCCTGCCCGCCTGCACCACCACCTGCATCGGGCGCGCCACCTACTTCGGCGACGCCAACGACCCCGAATCGCTCGTCAGCGAGTTGATTGCCAAATCCAACGTGGTTCGGCTGAAGGAAGAACTCGGCACCGAACCGCGCGTGTATTACATTGTGTAGGAGGCGGAGATGTTGAAGAAACTTTCTTACGCTGTGGGCGCGCTCGCCCTGCTGTTCGGGTTGTGGGGCGTGTACATTCGTCTCTTTGAGGGCGAGCAAAGCGCCAATTATGGCTCCTACATCGGCTGGGGGCTGTGGGTTGCCATGTATCTGTTTTTGGCGGGTCTCGCGGCGGGAGCCTACATGCTTGCCGCCTTCGATTACCTGTTCAACGTGCCGCAGTTCAAAGGCACGGGCAAGACCATGCTGTGGGCGGCGCTCGTGACATTGCCTGCGGGTCTCGCTTCCATCGGGATGGACCTGGGTCACATGGAGCGCATCTGGAAGGTGTACCTCCAGCCGAACTTCAATTCGTTCCTGGCGCTGATGGTCTGGGGCTACACCATCTTCCTGATTTTGATCGCGGTCTCGCTCTACTTCGCCTTCACCGCTCCTGAAAAGAAAGCGATGAAAGCCGTGATGTGGATTGGCTTCGTCGTCTCGATTTTGGTGGCGGGCGGCGTGGGCTTCCTGCTGGGCGGGAACGCGGCGCGCCTGTACTGGCACGTCGGTCTGCTCCCCGTTCAATTCCCCGTTTTCGCCATCGCTTCGGGCGCGGCGCTGATGCTGCTGCTCGTCGGCTGGTTCATGCCCAATCTGGAAGAAAAACAACGCGGCGACCTGCTCTGGCTGCTGGCAATCATCACGATTGCGACCAGCGTGGCAAAACTCTACTTCCTGGTCTCCGACTACACCCAATCGCTCTACGCGGGTGTGACGGATAATCTGATTGCCGTCAATTACGTGTTGAACGGACCTCACGCTTTCATGTTCTGGGGCGTGCAGATTGTGCTCGGCTTGCTCATTCCCGTTCTTGTGTTGGCGCAGCCCAAACTGGCGAAGAACGGCGTGGTCGCTGGCTTGATGGGCGTCTTCCTGCTGGTCGGCTACGCCGCCGCCCGCATCCTGATCGTGGTGCCTGGGCAGGTGGCGGAAATGATGCCTGGTCAGGCGGCGGCATTCCACGGTCCGAAATTGACGCTCGATTACACCCCCAGCCTGATGGAATGGTCGGTCACCTCTGCCGTGATGGGCTTCGCCATCCTGGGCGTCCTGATTGGCATGGATTACTTGCTGGGTTATCTGGCGCGCTTTACGGAGGCAAAGAAATGAAAACCAATAAACAACTTTCACGGCGCGACTTCCTCAAACTCTCTGGCGTCACAGGCGCAACCGCCGCATTCCTCGGCAGCCTGCCGCAGGCGCAGAAAGCCATCGCCAGCGCGATGAAGGAAGGCGCGGGCAATTTTGAAGCCAAGCCTGAAAATCAACTCTACACCGTTTGTCTGCAGTGCAACACGGGCTGCGGTATCAAGGTCAAAATCATGGAAGGACTCGCCGCTAAAATTGACGGCAACCCCTACAGCCCCTGGACGCTCTGGCCCCATCCCGCTTACGAAACTCCCATCAAGGAGATGGCGACGGTTGAAGGCGCGCTCTGCCCGAAGGGACAGGCGGGCATCCAGACCGCGTACGACCCGTACCGCATTATCAGTGTGCTGAAGCGCAAGCCAGGGACGAAGCGCGGTGAAGGGAAGTGGATTACCATCCCCTTCGAGCAAGCCATCGAAGAAATCGTCGAAGGCGGCGACCTGTTCGGCGAAGGCAATGTGGATGGGTTGAAAGCCGTCCGAGCGTTGACCGACGCGGAACTTTCCAAAGAGATGAAAGCCGCCGTCCAGAAAATTTGGGATGAGAAAGACCCCGAAAAGAAGAAAGAACTGGTCAAGGAATTCCAGACCGAGTTCAAAGACCATCTCGACGTGTTGATTGACCCCGAACACCCCGACTTGGGTCCAAAGAACAATCAGTTTATGTTCGTGTGGGGACGCATGAAGGGCGGACGCGAAGACGTGGTTCACCGCTTCGTGCAGGAGGCTTATGGCTCCATCAACATGAACGGGCATACCACCGTTTGCCAGGGTTCGCTGTACTTCACGGGCAAGGCGATGAGCGCCAAATGGAATGAAGCCAAAGGTTCCTTTGACAGCGGCGACAAATTCTACTGGCAGGTGGATACCGCCAACAGCGAATTCGTCATCTACGTTGGCACGAACCTGTTCGACTCGAACTACGGACCGCCGCAGCGCGTTCCCAAAGCCACCGACGCTATCGTCAACGGGCGCAAGTTCGCCGTTGTGGACCCGCGCCTGAGCAAACTCGCCGCCCGCGCCTGGAAGTGGGTGCCAATCAAACCTGGCACAGACGCCGCCTTCGCGCTCGGCATGATTCGCTGGATAATTGAGAACGAGAAAATCAACAAGGCGTACCTGGCAATTGCCAACGTCGCCGCGCAGGTTGCCGCTAAAGAGCCGAACTACACCAACGCCTCCTGGCTGGTCAAAATCAAGGATGGCGTTCCCGGCAAGCACCTGCGCGCCAGCGAACTGGGTCTGCTCACCAAGCAAACCGTTCAGAAAGACGGCAAGGATGTGGACATCTACGTGGATGCAAACGGCGTGGAATATCCTGGCGATACCCCCGTCGCGCTCGTCGGCGGAGTCCCGACCCCCATCAACGTTCTGAACAAAGACGCGGCGCCTGTCGTCGGCGACCTGTTCGTCAATCAGAAGATTGGCGACTTCCAGGTCAAGGACGGAATGCAGATTTTGCTCGAATCGGCGCAGGAACACACCATCGCCGAGTGGGCGGAGATTGCGGACGTGAGCGAGAACGACATTCTCGAACTCGCCGCTGAGTTCACCTCGCACGGACGCAAAGCCGCCGCCGACATCCATCGCGGTCCGTCACAGCACACCAACGGTTTCTACAACAACAACGCCTGGTACATGGTCAATCTGCTGATCGGCAACTTCGATTACGCGGGCGGCACCATCAAACTCAGCGCCTATGACCGCAAAGGCAGCAAGAAGGGGCAACCCTTCCCGGTGACGAAGATGTTCGGCGAAGAAGAAATGACCGCTTTCGGTCTGGATATGCTGCGCACCAAGACCACCTACGAGAAGTCCACGCTCTTCGATGGCACCTATCCCACCAAACGCCCGTGGTTCCCGATTGCCACCGACATCTATCAGGAAGACATCCCCTCCATCGGCGACGCCTACCCGTACCCCATCAAGATTTTGATGACCTACATGTCCTCCCTGCCGTACAGCGTGCCAGGCGGGCAGAAAATCATCGAAGTCCTCGCCGACACCAAGAAGATTCCGCTGCACATCGCCAGCGACATCATGATTGGCGAAACCAGCATGTACGCGGATTACATCTTCCCCGACCTCTCCTACCTCGAACGCTGGGAGTTCCACGGTTCGCATCCCTCTGTGCCGTGGAAGGTGGAAAACGTGCGCCAGCCTGTCATCAGCATCCCCGGCTGGCAGACCACCAAAGTCTGGGGCGAAGAAATCCCGCTGTCGTTTGAAGCGGTCTTCCTGGCGATTGCCGAAAAGTTGGAACTGCCCGGCTTCGGTCCGAACGGCTTCGGCGAAGGCGTCCCCTACATCCGCCCCGAAGACTTCTACCTGAAACAGGTTGCCGATATCGCCTTTGGCGAGAAGGAAGACGGATCGGATTCTGTCCCCGAAGCGGACGACGAAGAAGTCCGCATCTTCCTGGAAGCGCGGCGGCACCTGCCCAAGAGCGTCTTCGACGCCGAAAAGTGGAAAGCCGCTGTTGGCGGAGATGAGAGCCTGTGGCGCAAGGTCGTCTATGTGCTCAATCGCGGCGGACGCTACGAAGCCTTTGAGAAAGGCTACAAGGGCGACAAGGTGGCGCATCCCTATGGGCGGCTGATCAACCTGTATCAGGAGAAGACCGCCACCTCCATCAACACGATGACGGGCAAGCCGTTCGTGGGCTACACCAAGTACATCCCGCCCGCGCTCTCCTCGACGGGCGAAGAAATCAAGAGCGACGGCTACGACCTGCATCTCATCACCTTCAAGACGATGACGATGGCGAAGGCGCGCGGCATCAGCAACTATTGGACGCTCGCCGTCGTCCCCGAAGGCTACCTGCTCATGAATACGCAGGACGCCAAACGCCTCGGACTCAAGGACGGCGACGCCATCCGCATCACCTCGTCCAGCAACCCCGAAGGCGTGTATGACCTGCAAAACGGGAAGAAACACCCCATCGAGGGCAAGGTCAAAGTGAGCGAAGGCATCCGCCCCGGCGTGGTGGCTTTCCCGCTCGGATTCGGTCACTGGGCAAGCGGCGCCGCCGACGTGGAAATTGACGGCAAACTCGTCCAGGGCGACCCGCGCCGCGCGGTCCCGCTGATGGCGAACGGCGCCATGCAACTCGACCCCGCCGTGAACTACTCCCCGCTCAGCGACCTGGCTGGCGGCTCGGCGGTGTTCTACGATAGCAAGGTGAAGGTCGAAAAAGTCTGATAGTCGTTTGTCAGATAGTCGAATAGTTTTTGCGCCGCCTCGCAGGGCAGAGTCCTTGCGGGGCGGCGCGTTTTTTGGTTGGGGTAAAATTGACATAACCTTTCGCCGTGAGAATGCCATGACCACAGACCTTACCTTCATCACCAACGAAGAAAACCGCACCCTGAAAGACAGGTTCAATGCGCTCATCAAAGATGCGCGCTTTTTCGACGTCCTGGTGGGATATTTTTACGCGAGCGGCTTTTATGCCATTTATCCCGCGCTCGAAAAGAGCGAGAAAATCAGAATTCTGGTGGGAATCGGCACGGATAAAACCACTCACGAACTATTCGTGAACGCGAGCGAAGCGCAACAATTGGAGTTGAGGTTTTCCCACGCAGAGACCAAACAAATGGCTGAAAGTCAAATCGTGGCGGAGATGGAAGAATCGCAGGATGACCGCTCCATTGAGCAGGGCGTGATGAAGTTCATCGAGTGGATTCGCAGCGGCAAACTGGAAATCCGCGCCTACCCTTCGCGGAGCATTCACGCCAAAGTGTATATCGTCACGTTTCAGGAAGGCGACAGGGATTTAGGGCGCGTGATTACGGGGTCGAGCAACCTGACTCAAGCGGGGCTGGTGGACAATCTCGAATTCAATGTGGAACTCAAAAACAGCGCCGATTACAAATTCGCCAGAGAGAAATTCGAGCAACTGTGGAACGAGGCGGTTGACCTGAGCGAAAAATACGTCCAAACCATCCAAACCAAAACCTGGCTCAATCAGGAGATTACGCCGTATCAACTTTATCTGAAACTCTTGTACGAATACTTCAAGGATGAACTGAACCGCTCCGAGACAATTTTTGCCGACTTGCTGCCCGAAGGCTTTTTGAAACTGGAATATCAGGAACAAGCCGTGTTGAACGCCAAGAAAATCCTTGAAGAATACGGCGGCGTGTTCATCTCCGACGTGGTGGGGTTGGGGAAAACCTACATCGCCACCCTGCTGGCGGCTCAATTGGACGGCAGGACGCTGGTCATTGCGCCGCCCGCGCTGTTGGATGAAAATAACCCTGGCTCGTGGCGCAATGCCTTTGTGGATTTTGGCGTGCGCGCCGCCGACTTTGAATCCATTGGCAAACTGGATGAGATTCTCGAACGGGGAACGGGAAAATACAAAAACGTCATCATTGACGAAGCCCACCGCTTCCGCACCGAGACCAACGTCACCTATGAAAAACTGGCGGAGATTTGCCGCGGCAAGCGCGTGATTCTCGTCACGGCGACGCCCTACAACAACTCGCCCAAAGACATTCTCAGCCAACTCAAACTGTTCCAAAGCGCGCGCAAAAGCGCCATTCCCAACCTGCCCGACCTGGAATCATTCTTTGGCAAATTGCAAAAGCGGCTGAAAGGATTAGACCGCCAAAGGGACAATCAAGAATATCTGCGCATGGCGCGCGAGAACGCGCGCGAGATACGCGAAAAGGTCTTGAAGTATCTGATGGTGCGGCGCACGCGCAGCGAGATTATCCGCTATTTTGAGCGCGACCTGCAAACGCAGGGGCTGAAATTCCCCGAAGTCGCCGCTCCGCAGCCGTTGTATTACGAACTGAACGAAGAAGAAGACGCGGTTTTCACCGAGACCATCGAACTCATCTCCCAACAATTCACCTACGCCCGTTATACCCCGCTGCTGTATTCCAAAAAGGCGCTCGACCAGTTGGAAGAACAATCCCAGCGCAATATGGGCAAGTTTATGAAAATCCTGCTGGTCAAACGGCTGGAGAGCAGTTTCTTCGCCTTCCGCCATTCGATTGAGCGCTTCATTCGTTCCTACGAGATGTTCATTGCCGAGTATGAAAAAGGCAATGTGTACGTCAGCAAAAAGCACATCCACAAGATTTTTGAACTGCTGGAAAACGACGACGATGAAGCCATTCAGCGGCTGATTGACGAAGGCAAGGCGGAACGGCACGCCGCCAGCGAGTTCACCGAACAATTCATTCGGGATTTACGCAGCGATTTGGAGATTCTGCGGCGGGTGCGGCGCTTGTGGCAACAGATTGACCGCGACCCCAAACTGCTGGCGTTGCTGGAGCAACTCCGCGCCAACCCGCTGCTCAAGGCGGGCAAGTTGATTCTCTTCACCGAATCGAAAGAGACGGCGGAATATCTGGCGGAGCATGTCAATCGGGCGCGCCCTGGCGAAGCGTTTTGCTTTACGGGCGGTTCGAGCGAAGCGGCGCGGCAGGTAGTGATTCAAAACTTCGACGCCAAAGCCCGCCATCCGAGGGACGATTACCGCATTTTGATTTCGACCGAAGTCCTTTCGGAAGGCGTCAACCTGCACCGCTCGAATGTGGTGATTAACTACGACATCCCCTGGAACCCAACCCGTATGATGCAGCGCGTGGGACGTATCAACCGCGTGGACACGAAGTTCGACGTTATCTACACCTTCAACTTCTTCCCCACTCAGCAGGCAAACGACCAAATCAAATTGAAGGAAGCCGCCGAAGCCAAAATCAACGCCTTTTTGACCCTGCTCGGCGGCGACGCGGCGCTCTTGACCGAAGGCGAACCCATCGGCTCGCACGAGTTGTTCGACCGTTTGGTCTCGAAGAAGACGCTGACGGGCGAAGACGAAGACGAGACCAGCGCGCTCAAGTATCTCAACGTTATCAAGGATATCCGCGACCGCCAGCCCGATTTGTTCGAGCAAATCAAAAGGCTGCCGAAGAAGGCGCGCTCAGCCAGAAGTATGTCGCTGCGAGACGGCGTTTTTCCGTCGAAGCAGTCTCCTGGCAATGAGGACGCTTCGATTGCGCTCAGTGCAGAGATTGCTTCGGGGCAAAGAACGCCCCTCGCAATGACAGGTTCTCTTGTTACTTACTTCCGCCGCGGCAAGGTGCAAAAGTTCTTCCAAACCGCGCCGCAGGGCGAATCTGTAGAGTTGGATTTCATCGCCGCCGCGCAACGGTTGGAGTGCGCGGCAGATGAAAAACGCCAAAAACTCCCCGAAGGGTTCTTCGATTTGCTGGAGAAGAACAAACAAGCCTTTTTGGACGCCACCACCACGGGCGAGGATGACTCGCAGCCGCGTAAGGGCAGGGACAGCGCCTATCAGTTGCTGAAAATTCTCAAAGCCGCCTTCAAAAACACCCAACAACTGACCGACGAGCAGGAACTGTACGCCCAGACCGTGATGGCAAGGCTCGAAGACGGCGCGCTGCCCAAAGAAACCGCCGCAAAAACCTTGAAGGCGCTCAAGGCGCTTGGCAATCAGGCGGCGAATCCGCTCAAGACTCTGGCTGTGTTGCAGACGAACATCCCCGCGGGGCTGTTGGAAAGCCATTACGCCGAGCAAAACCCGCGCCTGACGGGAAAGCGCGAGGTGATTTTGAGCATGTATCTGGCTGAATGAATATGAAACCTATTCCAGAGACCCTTGCCCCCTTTTTTCAAGAGTATGACATTGCGCTTTTGACTCCGCAGAAAGATGCCGCCACCATCATCGAGCGGACATTGAGGTATGGCTCGCGGGCGGAATTAAGATGGCTGTTTCAGGAATTTCCCCGCGCCATGATTTGCGACTGGCTAAAGCATTGGGGAAGTTTTGCCCTGCCCGCGCCGCACCTTGCTTTTTGGCGGCTGGTATTGGAGGTGGAGTAAATGTATTGGAACACCGTCAGCCCCGCTTTGCGCGCGGTTTTAGAGGACTTTTCAAAGAGCCAGATTGCCAGCGAGTTTTATCTGGCGGGCGGAACGGCGCTTGCCCTGCAAATGGGACACCGTATCTCCCTTGACCTGGACTTTTTCTCCCCGACCCAGAGCGACATCTCCGCGCTGACGGAGCCTTTGCGCCGCGCGTTGGCAAATCACACTCCCTTGCTTGCGGATACTTCATGGGGGAATCTTGTTTTTCTGGCGGATAATCTCCGCGTGGGGTTTTATGGATATGGCTACGACTTGGTTCGTCCGCTTGTAAAAATAGAATCGGTTTCGCTGGCAAGTATCGAAGATATTGGCTTGATGAAAATGGACGCGCTGCTCGCCCGCGCCAGCCGCAAGGATTTTCATGACCTGTATCAGATTTGCCAGCAGGTCAGTTTGCGCGATTTGTTCAACCTTGCGCCGCGCAAATATCCGCACATGCGCGATTTTGAAGCGCAGGTGACTCGCCATCTCGTTTACTTTGACCGCGCCGAGCAGGAATCGCCTGTGCCGTTGATTCGACATGTGGAGTGGGATACCGTGAAAAATTGGTTCCGCGAACAGGCAAAAGAAATTGCAAATCATTGGTTAAGCGACAATCATCTTTAAGATGACTGTCGCTTTGGGAGCATAATTGATGAACCGACAACAAGCCATCGAACTCGTCCGAACGACGTTTGAATCTCCCTTTGAGCGGGAGCGGTATCTCCGCTTTTTGCGCGAACTGTTGAACGGATTCGACAATGAGGGCGCGCGCGTTAACCAGGGAGCGCGCATTCCCGAAAAGTTTCAGGAGTATGTTGAGAAGATGGAGCGCGTGGGCAAGTATGCGACGGAGGGGAAGGAAGTCATGCTCTTCATCGTGTACCTGAAGCGCGAAACGTCCATCGAACGCGCCCGCACGATGCAGCGAAATTTTGTGGCGTGGTATTTGCAGCGCGATATGAAGGACGCCGCGCTGGTGGCTTTTGTCTCCCCCAACCGCGACGATTGGCGTTTTTCGCTGGTGAAGATGGAGTACCGCTTCGATGAGCAGGGCAAGGCGCGGGAGGAGTTTACGCCCGCCCGCCGCTGGTCGTTTTTGGTCGGCGCCAATGAGAAGAGTCACACCGCGCAAAGCAAGTTCGTCCCCATCATCGCAGATGACGAAACCCAACCCACGCTGGCGCAATTGGAAGAGGCGTTCAACATCGAGAAGGTGACGAAGGAATTCTTCGAGAAGTACCGCGACCTGTTCGTGCGGACGAAAGAGGCGTTGGATAAAGCCGTCGCCGCGAATCCAGCCGCGAGGTCCGATTTTGAAGCGAAGGGCGTGGATACGGTTAATCTGGCGAAGAAACTGCTCGGTCAAATCATCTTTTTGTATTATCTGCAAAAGAAGGGCTGGTTTGGCGTGCCGCGCGATGCGGCGTGGGGCGCAGGCTCGAAGAATTTTCTGCGCGAATTGTTCGAGAAGAAGCACGGGGATTACAAGAATTTCTTCAACGATATTCTGGAGCCGCTGTTCTACGAAGCCCTGCGCATTGACCGCAGCCACGATGACCATTATTACAGCCGCTTCAACTGCAAAATTCCCTTCCTGAACGGCGGTTTGTTCGACCCAATGAATAATTACGATTGGGTTCACACGGACATTTTGCTCCCCGATAGCCTGTTCTCGAATAAGAATAAAACGAAGGAAGGCGACACGGGCGACGGTATTCTGGACGTCTTCGACCGTTACAACTTCACGGTGAAAGAGGATGAACCGTTCGAGAAAGAGGTAGCCATAGACCCTGAACTGCTTGGCAAGGCATACGAAAAGTTCAACGCCATCCGCCCCGATAATTACGAGGCGTACCTCAAGGCGCTCAAGAGCGGCAAGAAAGGCGAAGAGAGCAAGTTCAACAAGCAGTATGGGGTGTACTATACGCCGCGCGAGATTGTGCATTACATGTGCCAGCAAAGTTTGATTAACTATCTGTATTCGGAGTTGAATCCGAATGCTGGTTTCGATACGGACGAGAAGAACGCTCGTCCTACTCAACCAGCGGAGTTGCCGACCAAAGAAGATATTGAAACGCTTATTCTGCGCGGCGAGCAAATCATGGAACACGATGCGCAGGTGATGGAAGCGGGACGCGAGACGGAGACCTATTCTTTCCAAATGCCCGAATCGATTCGCAGACACGCGGCGCGGATTGACCGCGCCCTTGCCGAAATTAAGGTGTGCGACCCCGCCGTGGGCAGCGGCGCGTTCCCTGTGGGAATGATGAGCGAGATTGTGAAGGCGCGAAATGCGCTTACAAATTATTTAGGCGCAAAGGGCACAAAGGAAAGCGCCAGGAATATTTACCGTTTCAAAAGGGATTGCATTGAAAACTCGCTCTACGGCGTGGATATTGACGCTGGCGCGGTGGAGATTGCCAAACTGCGCTTGTGGCTCTCGCTGGTGGTGGATGAAGATGATATTCGAAATATCAAGCCTTTGCCCAATTTGGATTATAAAGTTGTGCAGGGTAATTCGTTGGTAGGACTTCCCGAAGGAATTCTATTAGATTTAGACATTAAGGCGAAACTCGAAGAGCAAAAGAAAAGATATTTCTATCTCACAAATTCAAGTGAGAAAAATAAGACTCGTGATGAAATTAATGTTTTGTTTTCTCAGTTAGTAGAAAGTGCAAGGCAATTCGACCCAACATTAGGCAATATAAATTTTGACTTTCACACACACTTTTCAGAAGTATTCCATGAAGAAAGCGGTTTTGATGTCGTTATAGGAAATCCACCGTATATTCAGATAAAAGGAATTCCAGCCCAAGAAAGAAGGTTTTACGAACAAAGGTATGAATTTGCAACTGGTAGATTTAATATTTTTTATCTTTTCATCGAAAAGACAAGAAGCATTGCTAGAAAAAAAGGAATTACATCCTATATTATTCCTGACCGCATTCTTTTGAATACGCAATGCGACTTGCTGAGAAAGTGGTTGTTGAATGACAATCAAATACTTGAAATTGTGTCTTTTGATGAACAAGTATTTGAAACCGCTGTTGTTGATTCGATTATCTTATCTTTTGAAAATTCCCAAAGAAAACTAGATTACGTCAGCGCTAAAACGAAAGCGTCGCCATTGAATTTAATTGAAAAGCAATCAATTAACATACCTTATGTGTATATCAATTTGTCGCCTTCTGCCCAATTTGACTTGAATTTCAATCAGGACAAATACCGCATAATACAAAAATTAATGAGTAAATCAGTTTCATTAGAAACTATTGCAGAATCTAAAGATGGCATTATTCAAGGCAAAGTTGAAGATAAACTCTTTATTACCAAGAAAATTGATAAAGACTCGAAGCCGTTGTTATTTGGCGAAAATGTTGAAAAATACAAAATCAGTTTTGGGAACTATTGGGTTAATTACAAGCCTAAAGAGTTAATGGCTTTAGAAATTAAGAGAAGGGGAGAAGGTGTTCGCCCTGGTCTATGGATGCGTGACCCTGCCATATTTGAACGCCCCAAAATTCTTACTCGCCAAACTGCTGATGAGATAATTGCGGCTTTTGACGATAATAATTATTATCACGCCAATACATTACATGGTACTGCAATCTTTGACAATAACTACCATCCATATTACGTTCTCGGTGTGTTGAACAGCAAGGTTATAACGTGGTTTTATCGTTCAAATACCGATGAAGAAGGTAAGACTTTCGCCCAAATAAAAATCGAATTATTAAGACGTTTACCTATTCCCAAAATAGACTCGCCTCTACAAAAGCCAATCATCAAACTTGTCGAGCGGATACTGGCGGCGAAGGGGAAGAATCCGCAGGCGGATACGTCGGAATTGGAACGCGAGATTGACCAGTTGGTGTATGCGTTGTATGGGTTGACGGAGGAAGAGATACGGATTGTGGAGGGGAAGTGACCGTCCACGAACCCTTCGACGCTGCTCAAGGCAAGTTTCTCACGAATACTCGAATGGGATGCGCTCATTCGTGAATTCGTGGTCGTATTCGCGGATGGTTCTCCTGCGCGAAATTGAGTCGGGCAAGTCGGGATGAATCCCAACCTGCGCCGCTGACGGCTTTTTGCTTTTCAGGAGATTACCCGATGCGCAAACCCCTTTTCTCCTTCTTCATCCTGCTCCTTCTTCTCCTCCTGCTCATCCCCCTGCTCCGCCCGCGCTGGTACCTGAACCTGACCCAGCGCGTCGAAATCTCCCCCGCAGTCGGCGCGGCGCTGGTCGAGCGGCGCGGCTGCCGCAGTTGTCACATCATCGGCGGGAGCGGCGCGCTCAAAGCCCCCAACCTCGACGACGCCGTCAAACGCGAAAGCGAAGAGACCCTGCGCAACTGGCTGGCGAATCCGCGCGCCATGCGCCCCAATACCCCCATGCCCAACTTCCATCTCTCCGACAGCGAAATTGACGCCATAATTGCGTATCTTCACGCTCTGCCCTGAACCTTGCCCGTCGGGAAAACCCCTACAACCCTTATGACAACGCAAGTGACAACCTTCACTCTACATTTTTGCATTCTTCTGCTACACTCAAGACATCTCTCCGAAGCCTGACCGCCTACCGTACCGCGAAATTCATTTCGCAGACTATGGCGGCAGGACAGTACCGCAAAATTTATTTTGCGCTACCAGGTAAAAGTGGAAACGCTTTTGCCCCCCGCTTCCGCTCATCTCCTCTCCCTTTGGGAGAGGTCGGGTGAGGGAGAATTTGGAAAGGAGATCCCGCTACTGTTGACCCTTTGCGCCGTCTCCTTTCCACGAGACGGCGTTTTTGCTTTGCGCACGCCATCCAGCCATCCGACTACCCGACTAACAGACTATCGGACTATCCGACTAACAGACTATGAAACTATCCGACCTCCTCGAAAAATCCGCCCACAGCCACTCCCACCTCTGCCCGCGCCAGATTCTCGGCGTGCGGCTGGGACTGGCTGGCATGAAAGCCCTCGGCTTCGACGCGCCGCCGCCCAAAAAGCGCCTGCTCGTCATCGTCGAGACCGACGGCTGTTTCGCCGATGGCGTCACCGCCGCCACCGACTGCACCGTTGGTCACCGCACCCTGCGCGTGGAAGATTACGGCAAGACCGCCGCCGTCTTCGTGGATACGCACACGGGGCGGGCGGTTCGAATCGCCCCCGCGCTGGATGTGCGCCAAAAAGCCTACGCCTACGCCCCTGATGAGCCGCGTCACTACTTCGCGCAAATGCAAGCCTATCAAATCATGCCTGACGCGGAGATGTTCACCATCAGCGACGTGCAATTGAACACCCCCATCGAAGCCATCGTCTCGCGCCCTGGCGTGCGCGTCAACTGCGACCACTGCGGCGAAGAAATCATGAACGAACGCGAGATTCAGCGTGAAGGACTCACCCTCTGCCGCTCCTGCGCGGGTCAAGCCTACTATGCGCCTCTCATGCCCGCCGCTTCCCTCCTCTCAATCCCTGCTGGACTGGTCACTGAACACTGATCACTGAACACTGATCACTGCTCACTGCTCACTGCCCCCTCCCCATGAACAACCCCTTCCTCTTCCTCCTCGTCTTCATCGTCGCCGTCCTTTACTCCAGCGCGGGCTTTGGCGGCGCATCGGGCTATCTGCTCTCGATGAGCTTCTTCGACATCCCCGCCAACGTCATGTCCAGCACGGCGCTGGTGTTGAATATCTTCGTCTCGACGATTTCATTTACAAGTTACTTCCGCGCGGGACACTTCCGCCCCAAACTGCTGCTCCCCTTTCTGGCGACGTCCATCCCTGCCGCGTTTCTCGGCGGGACCTTCAAACTGAGCGAGCAAACCTACTCGACCCTGCTCTACGCCGTGCTCACCTACCTCGCCCTGCGCATGATCTTTTTCCCTCTCCTCTCCGACAAAGCCGACTGGACCCCGCGTCCCGTCCCGCTTTGGGCGGCGTTGACCAGCGGCTCGGTCATTGGTCTGCTCTCAGGCATGATCGGCATTGGCGGCGGGATTTTTCTTTCCCCGCTCATCATCCTCGCAGGCTGGGGCAACTCCAAGCAGGCGGCTGCCTCCGCGGGCGCGTTCATCGCCATCAACTCCATCAGCGGATTGGTTGGACGCGTCAGCAATGGCTCCTTTGCCTTTGGCGAATTTGGGATTCCCATGCTGGCAGTCGGCTTGCTTGGCGCGCTGATTGGCAGCCGCCTGGGTGCGGTTAAATTTTCGAGCGCAAACGTCCGCCGCGCGCTCGGAATCATCCTCATCGTTGCAGTGGGGACGTTTTGGGTTTCATTCTTCGACTGAATTGTCGGCGCAGCAAATGATCGAGAAACAGAAGCAACTATCAGGGCGGCTTGAGGCGGTTCAATCAAAGTGATATTCATCACTGGACAACTTTTGTCCGATTTGCTACATTCATGGCATGAAGAAAATCATCCTTCTGCTAACCGCCTTTCTCCTTATCTCCTGCTCTCCCATCCCGCAAGCAGAAATCGCGGGGCATGTGGATTTGAACAACCTCCAGCCCCTGCCTACACCCAGCGGCTATGAAGCCGTGCCGTTGCGGGTGGCGGTGGCGGCGGTCATCTCGCCCAAAGGGACGGTTGAATCGTATTCCCCTTTTCTTTCCTACCTTGAAGAAAAACTCAATCGTCCTATTGAACTGATCCAGCGCCGGACATATCTTGAAATTAATGACCTTATCGAACATGGTGAAGTGGATCTCGCTTTCGTTTGCACCAGCGCCTACATTCAGGGACACGACACCTTCGGCATGGAATTACTCGTCGCACCGCAAGTGGACGGGAAGACCACATACAATTCTTATTTGATTGTTCCAACTTCAAGCAGCGCGCAAAGCATGAAAGACTTGCGCGGGGAGGTCTTTGCCTTCACCGATCCCATCTCGCTCAGCGGGCGCGTCTATCCCACTTTCCTTGTTCAACAGGTGGGTTTCACGCCAGAGGAATTCTTCGGGCGCACGTTCTACACCTACAGCCATGATGAGGCTATTCGGGCAGTGGCAAGCCGCGTGGCGGATGGAGCCGCAGTCGACTCGCTCGTGTACGAATACGCCATCGCGCGCGACCCTTCGCTGGCGGAGAAAGTCAAGATCATCCATCGTTCTCCCGATTTCGGAATCCCGCCTGTCGTGGTAAGTCCGTTTACGCGCCCTCAGGTCAAGGCAGAGTTGCAATCCCTCCTGCTGGAGATGGCGGATGATCCCACATCCAGTGAAGCCCTGGCTTCCATCGGCGTGGAACGCTTTGTCTTGATAGACGACAGCGCCTATGACAGTGTTCGCACGCTAATGGGTAGTGTTCTCTCTCCGGTAGTGCAGCCATGATCCAAAAGTTTTATCAGCGTCTTTGGGCGATTGCAGGAGCAGTCAGCGTCCGCACAAAAATTCTCGGCATTGTGCTGGGGTTCATTGTTCTGCTTGGCGCAGGCGTGATCATACAATCTCGTTATGCGCTGACCGCCACCATGACCGAGCAATTGGAGGAGCAAAGCGTTTCGGTCTCGCGTGACCTTGCGGCGCGCGCCGCCGATCCCATTTTATTGAACGACCTGCTCAGCCTTCACGATCTCCTCAACGAAACGCTCGCCAACAATCCCAACGTCCGTTATGCCTTCATCGTTGACCCGCGCGGACAGGTCATCGCGCAAACGTTCGAGGGCGGCTTCCCATTGGACTTGCTGGCGATGAATTCTACCCATGCCGACGAACATCACCACACCGTTTTGATCCAAACCGATGAAGGACTCGTTTGGGATACGGCTGTCCCCATCCTAGATGGCAAGATCGGCACGGCTCGCATCGGACTTTCGGACGCCTCCATGCAATTGGCGTTATCCAAGCTGACAGTGCAACTGCTCCTCACCATCATACTGGTTTCGGCGACGGGCGTTCTGGTCGCCGTGTTTCTCACCTGGATTCTCACCCGCCCCATCCTCGCCCTGGTCGCCGCCACCCAAGCCGTCGCCAAAGGCGATTTCACTCCCCGCGTCCCGCGCTGGGCGGACGACGAGATCGGCGACCTTGCCACCGCGTTCAATGCAATGACCGAAGAACTGGCGCATACGGAAGAACTGCGTCGCGAACGCGAAGGCTTGCGCCGACAATTGATGGAAAAAGTGATCGCCACGCAGGAGGACGAACGCCGCCGCATCGCCCGCGAACTGCACGACTCCACCTCCCAGAATTTAACCTCCCTCATCGTCGGCTTGCGGATGATGGAAGCCCAATGCGCCCATTGCGCCTCGCCCACCAAAGCCGCCGACCTGCGCGAAGTCGCCTCGCACACCCTCGAAGAAGTCCACGACCTCTCCATGCGCCTGCGCCCGCGCGTCCTCGACGACCTCGGTCTCGCCGCCGCGCTGGAACGGCTGGCGCACGAGTGGCAGGCGCGCTACAAAATCCCTGTAGATGTGGTCATTGAACTGGAGGACCGCCTGCCCGGCGAAATCGAAACCGCCCTCTACCGCATCGTGCAGGAAGCGCTCACCAACATCGCCCGCCACGCGCAGGCGAAATCTGCCAGCATTCTCATCGAAAAACGCGGCGGCTTCGTCCGCGCCATTGTGGAAGATGACGGCATCGGCTTCGACCCCTCCGCCCAGCGCGGCGAACGCCATCTCGGTCTGCTGGGGATGCGCGAACGCGCCGAACTACTGGGCGGCACGCTCATCATCGAATCCATGCCCGAACATGGCGCCAGCGTCTTCATCGAAATCCCCCTCCTGCATCCTGCAACTTTCAACCTTCAACCTGTGACTGCTCCATGACCATTCGCGTCCTTCTTGCCGATGACCATGCTGTTCTTCGCTCTGGCTTGCGCCTTCTGCTCACCAGCCAGGGCGAATACGAAGTGGTGGGCGAAGCCGCCAGCGGAACGGAAACCCTCTCCCTCGCGGAAGAACTTCAACCCGATCTGATTCTGCTCGACCTGAGTATGCCCGCCCTCGGCGGCTTGGATGCGCTGCCCACCCTCCGTAAACTTGCCCCTGCCGCGAAGATTCTCATCCTCACCATGCACGACGACCCGCAGTATCTTCGGCAGGCGTTGAAGCATGGAGCGAGCGGCTACGTCCTCAAGAAAGCGGCGGATACCGAACTGCTCTCCGCCATCCAAGCCGTGCTGCGCGGCGAAATGTACGTCCACCCCTCGATGACGCGTGTGCTGCTGGAAGACATGCTCCCCGCCTCCCGCACCGCCGACAAGGGCACCGCCTGGGATGCCCTCAGCGAACGCGAGCAGGAAGTGCTCAAAATGGTCGCGCTTGGTCACACCAGCGCCGAGATCGCAGAACAATTAAGTTTGAGCGTAAAAACCGTGGAGACCTATCGCGCCAGGGGAATGGAAAAACTGGGTTTGCGAACACGCGCGGCATTGGTGAAATTTGCACTACAAGAGGGTTTAATCAAAAGGGATTAAAAAAAGGGGAGGGGTGGAAGCATATGTCAGCGCCAATCTGTTTTTACCCGTAAAGGCACCTAGACGACCTTTCAAATGGATAAAGTCCAGCTAAGAACATCCCGAGATGAATGAAATTCATAAACGGCGTACGTGATAAGTACGCCGTCTTGATTCACGGCACATGTCGTTTTAAGCGAATTCCATGACATTTGTTACAGACCAAAAAAGTAGATAGGTTGTAGAATTACATAGTCATTGGAGGTAACTACTCAGCCCTTCTCGCATACGCAGATCCTAAAGGTCTTTTTCGCAAAAACAGACGCTGAATTCGCAGAGACATCATGCTTAAAGCGCATTTTTGATTGCAAAGGAGACCTTTAGGCTCTTGCCTGAGCAGTTACCATTGGAGACCGAATGGCAACACACAGGGGCGCACGCCAGGCTCGCTACCCAAATTTGACGCACTCTCAAATTAGGAGACAAATGACCATGCAATACCCCCCCGAACCGTTTCGCATCAAAGTCACTGAACCGATCCGCCTCATCCCGCGTGAGGAGCGTGAAGCCAGGCTCAAAGAGGCGGGCTACAACCTCTTCGCTCTTAAGGCCGAAGACATCTTCATTGACCTCCTCACCGACTCCGGCACGGGCGCGATGAGTCAGGAGCAATGGGCGGCGCTCATGCGCGGCGACGAGTCCTACGCGGGCGCGCGCTCGTATCATCGTCTCAAAGCCGCGGTGGATGACATCTTCGGCTTCAAGTTTTTTGTCCCCACGCATCAGGGACGCGCCGCCGAGAATATTTTGTCCGCGTGCCTCGTCAAGCCTGATCTCTGGGTGCCGAGCAACATGCACTTCGACACCACCGACGCCAACATCCGCGCGCGCGGTGGTCGCCCGGCGAATCTCGTCATTGACGAAGCCGCCGACCCCGCGAATCCGCATCCCTTCAAAGGGAATATGGACATCGCCAAACTCAAAGCCTTCATCGCGCAACATGGGCGAGAAAATATTCCGTTCGGGATGATCACAGTCACGAACAACGCGGGAGGCGGACAGCCCGTCTCGATGGAGAATCTCAAAGCAGTTGCGGATGTCTACCACGAGGCAGGAATCCCATTCTTCATCGACGCGGCACGCTACGCTGAAAACTGCTACTTCATCCAGCAGCGGGAACCTGGCTATGAGCATCGTTCCGTCAAAGACATCGCCCGTGAGATGTTCTCACTCGCGGACGGAATGTGCATGTCCGCGAAGAAGGACGCCATCGTCAACATCGGCGGTCTGCTGTGCGTGAACGATGAGAAATTATTTCAAGACATCAAGAACGAATTGATCCTGCGCGAAGGCTTCCCCACCTACGGCGGACTTGCAGGACGCGACCTCGACGCGATGGCGGTCGGCTTATACGAAGGTTTGGATGAAACGTATCTATCGTATCGCGTCGGGCAAACAGCCTATCTCGCCGCGCGACTCAATGACGCAGGCATTCCCACCATCCAACCCGCAGGGGGACATGCCGTGTACGTGGTTGCAAATCAACTCCTGCCGCACATCCCCAACTATGAATTCCCCGCGCAATCCCTCGGCGTGGAACTTTACCGCGAAGGGGCGATACGAGGAGTCGAAATCGGCTCGGTCATGTTCGCCTGTCTCGACCCCGAAGACAACACCTGGCATTACCCGGCGCTCGAACTTTTGCGCCTGACCATTCCGCGCCGCGTGTACACACAGAGCCATTTCGATTATGTCGCCGACGCGTTGGCGAAAATAAAAAGCCGCGCAACCGAACTGCGCGGCTATCAACTGACGTACGCACCCGAGTTATTGCGTCACTTCACGGCGCGGTTTGAGCCGTTGTAAAAAAGTGACAGTCGCATTTAGATGACTGTCACTTTTTATGGAATCGTTTGCCTGCTGACAGCGTTACGGTTCCGTTGTCAGATAGGTGAACAATGCTGCGAGATCATCATCGGTCATCATCGAAGCGTTCTGCCATGGCATGGCTTCGCTGAACGGCGTGCCGCTCGGGCGGACGCCGGTGCGCATGGTTTGGATGAACTCTTCGAGCGTCAGTGTGGTGACAAACGGGCGTGGATTGATGGTCGCCGGGCTGACAGAGGTCGCGGGCGAGCCAGTCATATCCGTGCCGTGACAGCCGCGGCACTCTCCAAACGTAGCAACATACTTACCGTATTCCGCATTCACACCCTGCGGCGGCGCGTTGACGATCGCCGGCGCAGGCGGAGGGGGTTCCCCGAATAAACCGGCGCCAGACATCACTGCGCCGAGGAAATTCATGTTGTCACCGGTTGGGCTGGAGTTCGGCACCGGCGGCAGTGAGCGCAGGTACGCGATAATGGCTTCGGTGTCCTCGTTGCTCAATTCGCGGTAGGGTAGAAAGGACATCATGCCCAATTTATGTCCCTGCCTGTCAATGCTGTAGCGCAGGGCGCGGAACAGTTCGCCGTCGCTGTAATCTTTCAGTTTGCCGCCCGGCGTGAGATTTTCGGCGATCATGTCGCCAATGAAGCCGAACCCCTCGGATTCAGCGATGTTCCAGCCGCCGCTGAGCGGGTACTCACCTGTGGGGCGTCCGTTCGGTCCAACTGGGCTATGACATCCAACACAGGCAATGTTGACCAGATATTCGCCGCGCGCGATCTGTTCGGGTGTTCCAGCGACGGTCAGGTCCGGGGCTGGGTCCGCGCCGGGAAAGTACGAGGTGATTAAGCCGCGCGCGCCGGCAAATGCCACAAACCCGACGATCAGGGTGAGCAACCCCGCGCCCAATCCGCCGAGGATCTTGACCCACATCCGCTGGGCTTTGACGGCGCGGACGGTGAGTCTGCCGAAGAAAAAGGTAATTGCAAGAACGATGAGTAGAACGAGCAAGTTGACAAACATGGTATTCTCCTTGTAGGACAAGATTAATCTTGTCCTACCCTTCCAGCGCCTTCTTCAAGGCGTTCATGGTCTCGTCCATCTGCTTGTCCATCTGGCTTTTCATCATGCCTTCGGCGAGTTTGAAGAATCCGCCAGGTTCGGCTTCGATGGAGACAGTGACCAGCGTCCCGCCACTCTCGGCCTGGAAGGCAAAACTGCCCGCGACAGGGAAGGGTCCTTCCAGTCCCTTGTAGGCATAGCGCGCAGGCGGCTCCCAGACCGTGACTTCGGACTTCATCTCCATTTTTTGGCCGAGGAACTTCGACACGAACACGTATTGCGTGCCGACGCGCGCCGCGCCTTCGGTCAGGATTTTGGCTTCAACGAAGCCGACCATCCATTTCGGCGCGTTGGCGAAGTCAGTGGCGAAGGCGAATGCCTTCTCGGGCGTGCAATTGATGTGGATTGATTTTTCGAGTTTCATGGGGTGTCTCCTTTTTGGTAGCGCGAGATTTATCTCGCTGATAAATATGAAACGCAAACTGAAGTTTGCGGTACTACTTGAATTTGGGAATTAAGAACGGCACGGTCTTCTTGTATTCCAGATACGACTCGCCGAAGCGCAGTTCAAGCTCGGTCTCTTCGAAGAATTTGAGGAAAAAGGCATGGGCGGGGATCAAGCCCAACGAAGCGGCGAGCAGGACAAAGGTCGAGGAGGAGGCGAAGGCGAGGGCTAGGGCGCAGAGGTAGAATCCGAGCGACATCGGGTTGCGAGTCCGGTTGTAGATGTCGTCATTCACAATCTTTTTCGTCAGGATGAAGGCGTTGGTTCCACTGCCGAGGGAGCGGAGGAGTTTGTTCGTCACGCCGAGGAAGTACAAACCTGGGATCGCAAGGACGATGCCGAGGGCGAGGGTGAACGGCTTGAACGGGAGCGAGGGCAGACCGAGGAGCGCGTCGAAGCGGGTGAGACCTGGATAGACGAGCGCGATGAGCGGCGGCGCGACCAAGCCCGCGAAAAAGAAGAAGTGCATGACGCGGCTGGAGCGTTCGGCGTTTTCTTTGGAGCGATGCGCGCGCAGCCAGGCGCCGAGAACGAGCGCGGCGATGAAGAAGGCGACGATGCCGATGAGGACGTAATAGACGATGAACATGATTCTCCTGCGTAGACATCCAAAAGAAATTAAACACAAAGGGCACGAAGTACTCAAAGGTGGGTTGGGCGAGAAACGTGATTCCTCTTTTAGATTCTCACGAACGATGGTCGAAGCGAAGTCGTCACGGGTAAATTCCTTCGCGACCTTAGTGTCCTTCGTGTTTAAAGGGTTTTAAAACGGTTTGGCGATCATCAGCCACGCAATAACCGCAAAACCGCCATAACCAATGACCAGTAACAGCGTGGGGTTCACTTTCGACGCCGCGGCATAGACTTCCTCATCGCTTTTGGCGGGTTCGGCGGGGAAGGGCTTTCCCTTGACCATGTACGGAAGCCCAGCGGTTTTTCTGATCTCGCCAAAAACGCCCGCGCCGAAGATCGCCATCAGCACAACGATAACGACCAGGACGACAATTGAAACCCAGATCCACCCGAAACGCCACCAAACCATATTGAGAAATGCCGCGAGGAACCCGAACACGACGATGGCAAGGAGCGTCCAGAGCATGGTGGGATAGGATGCGGCGGAAAGGTCGAGCAGGGTACGGATGCGGTTGACGTCGCGTTCCCTTTTCAAGGCGAACGAGACGCTCATCGAGACACCGTGCGCGAGCAAGTATCCAAGGACCGCAATGACATGCAGGAAGACAACGAGTTGGTAAAGCATGAGATTCTCCTTTGGCAAAAATAATTTCACCCGCCGCAGATATGGAAACTCTGCGGCGGGTTTCCTTTCATTGCTCCGCTTTCGCCTGGCGGAGGAATACAACTCCCGTCGCGATGATGACAAGATGGATCGCAATAAAGATCAGGTAACTGGTAGAATACCCGCGCGCGATCCAAATGGCATCCGCAACGACGCCGCGGAAAAGTTCCGCCCAAACGATCACCCAAACCATGATCTGGTTTTGCAAAGGCGCCCGCGCCGCAACGAGAGACATCACGCCGAGCACGCCCAATTCAAAGACAAATATCAACCACGCATCGGCAAACGCCTGCCCTGCGAGCGGCTCGGCATTCATCGGGGCGGGGAGGGTCTCGGTAAACATTTGGGCGCTGCCCAGAAACAGCGCATAAAAATTCATCAGCGTGAGAAGTAGATAAAACACACCCACGATCCGCAGCCACCATTTGAGTTTGTTCATTTTGTCATCTCTTTTTTTGGCAAATCATTTTCGGATGAATCCTTCATCCACTGTTCGAGAAACGCGGTGAGTTCTTCCAAATTCTTGAATCCGATACGCGCCTCCTTCTGCGAGTCCTGCAAACTGAACCGCCACGATTCGTGCTGCCCGTCCGCGTCGCGCTCCTCCCACAAGAGCAGGACAAAGTGGTGATAACGCGGCGAACGCGCTTGTGAAAAAATTGGCATGGAGTCTGGCTATCCATTCGTAAATGTGATAATCTTGACCGCATTGTATAAAGTCAGCGTTTAGAAATCGTTTATTCGTGCCAAAAGGACAAACTGTCGTACTGCAAACTTCAGTTTGCGCTTGTATCAAAAGGACAAATTGAAATTTGTCGTACTGCAAACTTCAGTTTGCGCTTGTATCAAAAAGGACAAATTGAAATTTGTCGTACTGCAAACCTCAGTTTGCAAATCAGAGAACCCATGCCCCCCGAAACCATCTACTACCACCGCAAACTGCCGCACATCCACCCGCAGAACAACCCGCTGTTCATCACCTTCAACCTCGTGGATTCAATCCCGCCCGCCGTCGTTGCTGAGTTAAAGGCGAAGCGTGAAAAAGAGTTGCAAGCCGCCAAAACCCCTGCGGAGCGTTACGAAATCCAGAAAAAATATTTCGGTCATTACGACAAATGGCTCGACCGTTGCCAACATGGGCATGACTGGCTCAGGCAGGAAAACATCGCGCAAATCGTCGCGGATGAAATTCATCAGGCAGCCAGCCATCATTACGACCTATTCTCCTATTGCATCATGCCCAACCACGCTCACATGCTCATTCAATCGCTCATCGAAAAATTTCCCGCATCGAAAATGCCGAGCGCCATCTCCCCCGTCGCCGAAATCATGCGCCTGCTCAAAGGTCGCACCGCCCGCTATTGCAACCTGGCGCTCAATCGCACTGGCAAGTTTTGGCATCACGAGTATTACGATCACTACGTCCGCGATGAAAAAGAGATGGAACGAATCATTCTTTACATCTTGAACAACCCCGTTAAGGCGGGGCTGGCGAAGGAATGGAAGGATTGGAAGTTCGCCTATGTCAACCCAGAATTTGGTGAATGGTAGGACAAACTTAAGTTTGTCTTACCTGGGCGGAATGCAAATCAAACGCGCCGACCAGCCCATCACCAACTTCATCTCCAACAAAGTCCCCGCTTTGCTGGCGTATCTCGCCGTCACCCGCCGCGCCCATACCCGCGACAAACTCGCCGCGCTGCTTTGGGGCGAGATGTCCGACGCGGACGCGAAGAACAACCTCCGACAAGCCCTCGCCAATCTGAAAAAATATTTCGAAGACGAACTGACCATCACCCGCGATGCGATTGAATTTACGGGGGATTGCGACCTCGACTCCGCGCGCTTCGACTCCGCCGTCCATTCCGCTTCTTCTCTTGACCCTGAACCTGCTTCAGTTATCCTGACAGATTCCCTGCGCCTGTATCGGGGCGACTTCCTCGAAGGCTTTCACGTCCGCGACGCGCCCGACTTCGAAGACTGGATGTTGACAGAACGCGCCCGCCTGCGCGAACTCGCCCTCCAAGCCCTCCATCGCCTCACCGAAATCGAATTGAGCCGCGCCAATTATCCCGCCGCGCTCGAAGCAACCTCCCGCCTGCTCTCCTTCGACCCGTGGCGTGAAGAAGCGCACCGCCAGCGCATGTCCGCCCTCGCCCGCGCGGGTCAACGCTCCGCCGCGCTGGCGCAATACCAGACCTGCCGCCGCATTCTGGAAAAAGAATTGGGCGTCGAACCCTCCGCCGGAACGACCGCGCTCTACGAGCAAATTCGCAAAGCGGAGAGTCGTCCCGCAGGCAACCTGCCCGCCAGCACAACCTCCTTCATTGGGCGCGAAGCGGAGTTACGCGAGATCGCCGTCAGGTTGAGTTCGCCCGATTGCCGCCTCCTCAGCCTCGTGGGAGAAGGAGGCGTGGGCAAGTCGCGTCTGGCGTTGCAAGCCGCGCAGGGACTCGTCCAGCAATTCATCAACGGCGTGTGGTTCGTCCCGCTTGCCCCCGTGAAAAATATCGAAGGGATGTTCCTCGCGATTGCCAGCGCGTTGAATATCAACGTCACGGGCGGAAAGGAATTACAGGAATTTTTGCGCGACAAAAATCTCCTGCTCATCCTCGACAACATGGAGCAGTTAATCGGCGACGCGTCGTTGAAATGGATTGCCGAGACGCTGCGCGCCGCGCCGCAGGTGAAGATTCTGGTCACTTCGATTGCGCGGCTGAACATCCAGGCAGAGACTCTGCTCGAAGTGCGCGGACTGCCGCACGACAACGAGACGTCGTCCGCCTTCAAACTTTTCGTTGACCGCGCCCGCCGCCTCAAACCCGACTTCACCCCAAACACTGACGACTCTCTTGCCATTGCGCGTCTGTGCGAACTGGTGAACGGCTCGCCGCTCGCGCTCGAACTCGCCTCCGCCTGGGTGCGCGGACTCACCGTCCTTGAAATTGCGCAGGAAATCGAACGCAATCTCGACATCCTCACCGCGTCGCAACAGGATTTGCCGCCGCGTCATCGCAGTATGCGCGCGGTCTTCGATCACTTTTGGAATCTGCTCTCACCCGAAGAACGAATCGTTTTTCAAAAGCAGGCGGTCTTCCGCGGCGGCTTCACGCGCGAGGCGTTCCAAGAGGTCACAGGCGCCGACCTGCCCATGCTGGCGCGTTTCGTGGATAAATCTGCCATTCACTTCAACGAAAACGGACGCTACCGCCGCCACTCGCTGATGGTTCAATACGGGACAATGCGCCTGCGCGAAAACGCCGCGCTCTGCGAGCAAACCCGCGCCGCGCACGCGCGTTATTACAGCAAGTTTGTCAAAGTGCTGGAAAAGGAATTCATCGGCGGACAACCGCAAAAAGCCATGTCCCCCTTTTTAGCCGACCTGCCCAACATCCGCCTCGCGTGGGAGTGGGCGGTCGAGAATCGCGACGCGGCGGTATTCAACGACATGTCCGATTCTTTCATGCAGGGCTTTGACCTGGCAGGGCTGTACCGCGACGCGTGCGACCTGGCGATGAGGGCAATCGAAGCGCTGGCGTCGGTCAAGTCCGCGGCGAAGGAAAAGCAAATCGCCAAAGGCAGGGTGATGGGACTGGCGGGCGCGTTCCTGTTTCGGCTGGGAGAATATCCGCAGGCGATGGAGTGGTGCGAAAAGTCCATGCAGACGCTGGAAAAATCGCGCCCGCACATCGCGTACGCGCACACCCTCGTCTACGCGGGCGCGGCAGCGTTTGGGCTGGGCGATCTCGAAAAGGTCATCGAATATTGGAGGCAGGCAGTCCGCGAATATCGCGCTGTCCATTCCAAATGGGGCGAAATGGTTTCCACCTCCAATCTGGCAGAGGCATTGATCGCCACAGGCAGGCTGGAAGAGGCAAAATCCAATGCCGAGTATAGTCTTGCGCTCGCGCGCGAGATGAACAATCTCGAGCAAATCGGCGGAGCATGCACGAACCTGGCAAACTGGGCTATCGAAGAAGGCAAATTCGACGAGGCGACGCGATACGCGGAGGAGGCGCTTCACTCACACCAGCAGATCGGTCACGACGCGCACATCGCCAACTCGCTGGCGGTCCTGGCGAAGATCGCCTTCAGGCAAAACAACCTCGAGGAAGCGCGCCGCCTGCTCGAAGAGAGTATCGGGATTTTGAAGCGCGTGGGAAATAAACTATACTTGGAACTACGCGCAAACGAACTGAACGAAGTTCTCGCCGCGTCAAAATAAGCGCCGTGACGTTCACATCACCCCCGGTCATACAGGACGCCCTTCGACGGCCTCAGGACGAGAATCCTGCGGCACGGACCTCAACATGCCAAACAACTTTTCCCACTGGCTCGATCCTCCCCAGGTGGACGCTTCGCCTCTCGCCTCCCTCGACCTGCCTCCCCTCCTCGCGCAGACTCTCGTCCGGCGCGGGATCAGCCGTCCCGAAGAAGCCGAAGCGTTTTTACATCCAGAGAAATCTCCTTCTTCACAATTCCCCGGCATCCAGGCAGCCGCTGACCGCATCCATCTGGCGGTTCGCAGCGGGGAGCGCATCTGCGTCTGGGGTGATTTTGATGTGGATGGGCAAACCTCCACCGCCTTGCTCGTGCAAACCCTGCAATCTCTCGGCGCAGACGTTGTTTACTACATCCCAATTCGCGGCAAAGAGAGTCACGGCGTTCACATCGAATCCCTCAAACCAATTCTCGATAGCGGCGTGAAACTCATCGTCACCTGCGACACCGGCATCACCGCCTACGCAGCCATTGACCTCTGCAACTCGCGCGGCGTGGACGTGGTGGTCACGGATCATCACGATCTGGGCGAGTCTCTTCCCAACGCGAAGGCGATCGTCAACCCAAAGTTGCTGCCTGAAGAGCATTCTTTACGAAATTTGGCGGGGGTGGGGGTGGCGTATAAACTGGCAGAATCGCTTTTGGGTCAAAGGTCAAACGTCGAAGGTCAAACGTCGTCAGATGATTTGCTCGACCTTGTAGCCCTCGGTTTAATCGCTGATGTGGCTTTACTTCAAGGCGAAACACGCGCCCTTGCGCAAAAGGGAATTCATGCCTTACGAAATACGAATCGACTCGGCTTGAAAGTGATGGCGGAACTGGCGGGGGCAGATCTCGAAACGCTGACCGAGGAGACCATCGGCTTTACGTTCGCTCCAAGATTGAACGCGCTGGGTCGTTTGAGCGACGCGAATCCCGCCGTTGAATTGCTCATCACCAATGACCCCGCCCGCGCCCGCGTCCTTGCCGCGCAGATCGAGGGACTCAACGCGCAGCGCAGGTTGCTGACCAGCCAGGTCTACGAGGCGGCGGAGGCGCAATTGCGCGAGAACCCCAACCTGCTTCATGAACCTGCCATCGTTTTGTCGCATCCCAACTGGCCCGGCGGCGTGGTGGGCATTGTGGCGAACAGGCTCGTTGACCGGTATCACAAGCCCGCCATCCTGCTCGTCGAATCGGAGGATGGGGTTTTGCGCGGGTCGGCGCGTTCGGTGGAGGGACTGCACATCACCGAAGCCATCGCAGCCAACAAGGAATTGCTGCTGGGATTTGGCGGTCATCCCATGGCGGCGGGATTATCGCTGCCCGTTGAAAAGCTCCCCGAATTCAGGAAGGGACTTGGCGAAGCCATCGAAAAGCAACTTGGCGGGATCATCCACGAAGAACCGACACTTCAAATTGACGCGTGGCTGGGATTGGACGAGATCAGCCTCGAACTGGCAGAGGCGCTGGAAATGCTTGCCCCTTTTGGCGCGGGGAATCCATCGCTCACGTTTGCCACGCGGAACGTGAAGATCAAGTCTATTGCGGAGATCGGAAGGAAGAAGGAACATTTGCGCTTGAACGTGGAGGATGAGGAGGGGAACGTTCAAAATATTCTCTGGTGGAACGGCGAAAAGGAAGTGCTCTCCGGAAACGAAGGCCGGGTGGACATCGCGTATTCCATGCGCGCCGCCACATTCCGCGGGGAGAAGCAGATTTCACTGCAATTTGAAGAGTTGAGGGTCGTCGAGGAAAAATCGATTGAGGTTCGCGCGAGGGAATGGGAGATTGGAGACATGCGTTTGAGTTCAGCTGACGCCATGACGTCGCTGGCAAAGTTGCAGGAGCAGGCTCCTGGGATCCAAATCTGGGCGGAGGGAACCGACAGGGCAAAAGGAATGAGCCGCTTCGAACTGCATCAGGCGGATGAGTTCGCGATCTGGACGACGCCTCCATCGCCTGCGGATCTGCGCGCGGCGCTCGAGGTCGTGAGTCCGAAAAGGGTTTACGTGTTCGGCGTTTCGCCCACCCCCGAAAGGACGGATGAATTTTTGGCGCGGCTGGCGGGCATGGCGAAATACGCGATCAACAACAGGGAGGGGAAGGTTTCGGTCAAGGAGTTGGCGTCCGCGCTGGCGCAACGCGAGAGCGCGGTGCGAATCGGCTTGGAATGGCTGGCGGCTGGGGGGCACGCGGCAGTTTCAGGGGAGGACGACGCGTTGTTTTTATCCAGGGGAAACGGCGAGGGGAATCAATATCTCCAGAAGGAGTTATACGTCGCGTTGAAGGGAATCCTGGAGGAGACCGCCGCGTACCGCGCTTATTTTGCGAGGGCGGACATCAACAATCTTATGGGGTCGCCGTCGGGGTAGGCGTGTTGAGATCGGGGATGGTGATCGAGTCGAGGTTGACCGAACCGCCGCTGAGATGTTCGATGATGATCTCGTGCGTGCCCATCACGAGGACCGGCGACCGCCATTCCGCGAGTTGCGTCGCGCCGCTCGATTGATCCACTTCGAATTCCAGCCCGTCGAGGTCAATCAAAACCCTGCCCAGGCTCGGACCTGCCTGATAGCCGACGATCACCTGTTGCCCCACAAAAGTGAACATGGCATAGTTTTCGACCGTGAACGAAATGTGCAAGGTGTTTTGATGCGCGCCGGTCACGTTGGACTGGCTGACCCAGTCGCCGTCGTAGAGGATCGCGAAGTGGGTGTCATCGTATTTCGCCAGCACGGAGAGGATGGTTGGGGTCGCAGTGGGGTTGGGCGTCCGTGGGATGGGCTGGGTCGCCGCGCCGGAGTTTGGAGACGTGGGAGTCAATGAGACGATGGGCGGTCCGAAGAAATCGGGCGTGTCTGTAAGAGTGGGCGGTTCGAGGACGAAGGCGGTATTGGTCGGCGCCGGGGTCAACGTGGAAAGTCCCGGCTCGGTGCCAAGATACACATAACGGAACGGCGTTCGAGTGGGGTTCGCCTCCCCGACCGGGCGCATGGCATTCGCGCGCCAGAAGAAATAAACAACCGCCATGCCCACGATGGACAACATGCCAAGAATAATGGGAGCCAGAATGCCGGAATCAACGGACGGTTTCTTTTCCATCATTTTGCCGCCTTATCCGTGATCTCCAGCGCTTTATCCAGCACATCGAACCCCTCCTTCAATTGTTCCTCCGTGATGATCAGCGGCGGGATGATGAGCGCCGTGTGCCAGTGCGTGTACAAGAACAAGCCATTGTCGAGGCAATATTTTCGCAGGGCGGTCATTTCGGGCGATGTGCCGTTCCAGGGCGTCAGCGGCTCTTTCGTCTTTCTATTCTTCACCAATTCGAGGATGCCAAACAACCCAATCGAGCGGACTTCTCCAACAGACGGATGCGCTTCGCCCAAATCGGATAACATGCGCTTCAACACTGGACCCATGCCTGCCGCATGCTCGACGACCTGATCCTCCCTCATAGCCTGGATGTTCGCCACCGCCGCCGCCAGCGAGACCGGGTGCGAGGTGTAGGTCAAGCCGCTTTCGAAGGGAGTCTCATCGAAAGCCGCAGCAATCTCCGGCTTCATCGCCACCGCGCCGAGCGGCGCATACGCGGAGGTGAGTCCCTTCGCCATGGTAATGATGTCCGGAACCACATCCCAGTGTTCGATGGCGAACCACTTCCCCGTGCGACCAAAGCCGCTCATGACCTCGTCCGCGATCATGACGATGCCATATTTGTCACACAAGGCGCGGACGCCCTGCATGTAGCCGTCCGGCGGGATGATGATGCCGTTCGTGCCGGTCACCGATTCCATGAGGATGGCGGCGATGGTCTCCGGTCCCTCGTAGAGGATAATCTCCTCAAGATGGTTGACGTAGTCCTGCGCAAACTCCGCTTCGGAAATTTCAGGATTCGTGCGGTGGAAGGTGGAACGGTAACGGTACGGGTCGAGGAAATGCACGACCCCGGGCATCAGGTTCGGTTCCCAGACGAGGCGGCGCGGGTCGCCGGTGGCTGCCATCGCGCCGGCGGTCGCTCCGTGATAGGAGCGGTAGCGGGTCAGTATCTTGTGCCGACCGGTAAATCCGCGGGCGAGTTTGATGGCGTTCTCGTTGGCATCCGCGCCGCCAAGCGTGAACAGGACCTTGGTCAAGGCTCGATGCGGGGTGATGTCCGCCACGGCTTTGCTCGCCAGCGCGCGGACTTTGGTCGTCATGCCCGGCGCGGCATACGGGAGTTCCGCCGCCTGCTCCTGCATGGCGCGGATGATGCGCTCATCGCCGTGACCGATGTTGACGCACATGGTCATCGAGTTGAAATCGAGATATTTTTTGTCGTTGATGTCCCAGAAGTACACGCCTTTCGCGCGCTGAACGGCGATGGGATTGACCTTCGCCTGCGCCGACCAGGTGTAGAAGACGTGTTCTTTCGAAAGCGGGAGGATTTCATCGTTGGGTAGGTCGAACATTCAATTCCTCTCGTTCCAGATATGTGCCATTTTACGTACACAGGTATACAGGAGATGCAAATCCAATTTGTACTTGTCTACTTGTCTACTTGTCTACTTGTGTACCTGTCTACTTGCTTACCCTCATCATTATACCCTCCCCGATTCGATGAAATGTGATAAACTTTCGCCCGCTCGAAACGGTACGTAAAACAACGTGCCTTTCCGCTCCCGGCGGACCTACGGTCTGAACGGGAGCAATCCCATGGAAAGGAGGAATCCCTCATGCGCAAATACGAGTTGATCTGCATCTTCCAGCCCGAACTGGACGAGAACGCTTTTAAGGGCGCTCTGGAACGCGTCCAGGGCTGGGTTGGCGAGGCAGGCGGGAGCGTGGACAAGACCGAGGTCTGGGGTCGTCGCAAACTGGCGTACCCGATCCGCAAACAGGCTGAAGGTCAGTATGTGTTGATGAATGTCACGCTCGAGCCAAAGTCCACAGGCGAATTGGAGCGGAACATCCGCTTCCTTGAGCCGGTGCTCCGTCACATGTTGACGGCTGTTTAATCATTTTTCGCCGCATCGCACGGTGAACGGCCTGGTTATTAAGGAGTTTTAAAAATGAGCCGCGGATTGAATAAAGTCCAGATCATTGGACATCTTGGAAAAGACCCCGAAATGCGCTACACCCCTTCGGGCAAACCCGTGACCACGTTCACAGTGGCGGTCAGCCGCACGTGGAACTCGGCGGACGGCGAACGCCACAATGAAACGGAATGGTTCAACGTGGTTGCCTGGGGCAACCTGGCAGAAATTTGCAAGCAATACCTCACCAAGGGACAGCAGGTCTACATCGAGGGACGATTGCAAACCCGTCACTGGGACGATAAGGAAGGTGTGCGTCATACGAGCGTCGAGGTCGTCGCCAACGAAATGATGATGCTCGGGGAACGACGCGACCATAACAATCATCCAGTCCCCGAGGCGGGAACGGTCGAGGGCGCGGTGGAAACGGGCGAGGACGAATTTCCCTTTTAGTTATCAACTGGAGTTAAAGAAATGGCTGTAGATAGAAGACCAACCGACACGCAACAGGGACAGGGCGGGACGCGCTACTTTGCGAAACCCAAGTTCTGTCAGTTCTGCGCAGATAAGACCCTGACGATTGACTATAAAAAAGTTGATCTGCTCAAAAAATACGTCACGGAGGAAGGCACGATCCGCCCGCGCCGGCAGACCGGCGCCTGCGCCAGGCACCAGCGCGCGGTGGCGAAGGCGGTCAAGCAAGCCCGCCAGATCGCCCTGCTTCCCTTCACCGGAAAACATGTCGAGGACATGCGTTGAGCCTCGAGAATGAAGCGCGCGCGGGGCATGGCGCGTCCATGCCCCGCCTTCGCGTTTGGGAGTAACCCGCATGGCAAGTCGAAAAGAAAAACCAAGAATACTGACCAAAAAACACGTCGCGCGCCTGGAGCGCGAGCGCAGGCAGGTGGCGCTCGTCCGCACGGTGGCGCTCGCCATGATCGGCGTGGTCGCGCTCCTGCTCGGGTACGGCTACCTCGACATTACCTACCTGCAATTGCAAAAACCGGTGGCGGAGGTCAACGGCGAGAAGATCTCCGTCCGGGAATTTCAGGAACGCGTCCAACTGCAACGAGTGAACCTGGTCAACGTCTACCAGCAATACCAGTTCTTCCAGCAGCAATTCGGGATGGACGTATCACAGCAGATCCAGGAGATCGAGTTCTATCTCCAAAACTCGGAATCGCTTGGACAGCAGGTCGTTGACCAGTTGATAGAAGAGGCGTTGATCCGCCAGGAAGCGGAAAAGCGCGGCATCACCGTGAGCCAAGCGGAATTGGAACAGGCGATCCAGGAGGCGTATCGCTACTTCCCCAACGGGACTGCGACGCCCACGATCACGCCAACTGCCTTCGAATATCCGACTCTGACTTCGGAACAGTTGACCCTGTATCCCTCCACCGCGACGCCCACCCGCGCGCCCACCTTCACCCCCGAGCCCACGTCCACGCCGGACCCATCCGTGACGCCGATCGCCACCTTCACCGCCGCGCCCCCCACTCCGACCTTTGTGCCGGAAGCCGCCACCGCCACGTCAACCCCTTACACGCTCGAAGGCTTCCAGGAGCAATACCAGACCTCACTGACCGAATTCAAAGCCTATGGCATCAGCGAGGAAGTCCTGCGATCCGTCTACCGGAATAACCTCCTGCGTTCCAAATTACAGGAGGCGATCGCCGCCGACCAGCCGACCTCCGAGGAACAGGTTTGGGCGCGTCACATTCTCGTTGACACCGAAGCCGAGGCGAAGACCGTCTACGAACTTCTCAAGAAAGGCTCCGACTTTGCCTCACTGGCAGTGGAACGTTCCAAAGATACCGGCTCCGCCTCCCAGGGCGGCGACCTCGGCTGGTTTGGCAAGGGCGTCATGGTGGCGGAGTTCGAGCAGGTTGCCTTCACCCTACCCATTGGCGAGATCAGCGAACCTGTGAAAAGCCAATTCGGCTATCACATTATTCAGGTATTGGGCAGGCAGGAACTTCCGCTTTCCGCGAGCCAGTTGCAGCAAAACCGCGACAACGCCTTCACCGACTGGCTGAAAACGGCAAAGGAACAGGCGACCATCGTCACTCACGACATCTGGCGCAACCAGATTCCGCCCATGCCCGATTTTTCTTCGTTGTCGCAATAACGCAACACTGAATTCATTCCGCAAAAAATCGCCCGCGCTCCAACCGAGCCCGGGCGATTTACATTCCATCCACTTCCACCCTTCAACCGCGCTCACATCGTCCCGATGCTCTTTCGAGAGGGCATGTTTTCCACTCCCCGCTTCCCACCCCTCCCCTTAACTCCTCTTCAACATCTCATCCGTCACCTGATCCAGCCTCAAACTGATCACCTGACTCGCCGAGTCGCGTCCCATCGTCACGCCGTAGATCACGTCCGCCGCCTGCACCGTGTTGCGGTTGTGCGTAATGATGATGAACTGCGTATCCCGGCTCAATTCCACGAGCAGATCGCGGAAACGTCCCACATTCGCCTCGTCCAGCATCGCGTCCACTTCGTCCATCACGCAGACCGGTGTGGGCGAGACCTTGAGCAACGCGAACACGAGCGCCACCGCGGTCA
This sequence comes from Anaerolineales bacterium, assembly GCA_013360875.1. Taxonomy (GTDB): domain Bacteria; phylum Chloroflexota; class Anaerolineae; order Anaerolineales; family Villigracilaceae; genus Defluviilinea. The sequence goes on from JABWAU010000002.1 coordinate 89,599, forward strand.
GGCTGCGCTCGCCGCCGGAGAGCAGCGCCAATCCCTGCTCACGCCGGCCGGGCAAACGCGCCTCGATCTCGATGCCCGTCTCCACAAGGTTATCGGGGTCGGTCAACGCCAGCCGCGCCGACCCGCCCCCGAACAGACGCGTGAACATGGCGCGGAATTCCTTGTCCACCGCGTCGAACGTCTTCGAAAATTCACGCTTCGTCAACTCGTCCAGTTCCGCGATCACCTGGCGCAAATCCTCCTCGGCTTTTCGCAGATCCTCCACCTGTGTTCGCATGAATGAATAGCGTTCCGACTCGCGGTCGTATTCCTGCTTCGCCTCCGGGTTGATCGGACCCATCCGCCGCACCTGCGTCCGCTGGCGGATCAATTGCGACTCAAGGTCGGGCGAGACTTCCGTCACCACCGGCAGTTCCTCCACCATCCCCTCGAACGGCAACGGCACGGGACCCGAAACGTCGTCCGCGTACTCGAACATCACCAACCCGAAATCGTCCATGATCTTCTGGCGCAGGTTATCCAACGCCTCCTGCTTTCGCAATTGCTCCAAGCCCACCTGTCCGTACAGACGCTCGGCTGTGGCAAGCGCGCGCTGGGCGTTCGCCTCCACATCCTGCAAACGCGCCTCTTCCGCCTCCGCGCTTTCCAACCCCTTTTCAGCGGGGTTCATCTCCACACTCAGAGATTCGATCTGTTCGCGCAGAGCATTTTCGCGCTCGTGAAGTTCGAGCTTGCTCAAGTCCAACTCACGCAACAACGTCCCGGTTTCATTCAAACGCGAGGCAAATTCCAAATATCTCGCGTCGAATCGTTCCACATCCTTTCCTCTTTCCTCTTTCCTCGCCTCCGCATCCGCCAGCGCGCGTTCAGCCACCGCCGCCCTCGTGACCCAATACGAAACCCGTCCCTGCGCTTCCTCCAGGTCCATTTCGGTCAACTGCGCCGATGCCGCCCGCAACTCCTCATGCGCCTTTTCGGATTCGGACTCGATCACCGATTGCGACTCGAGCAAACTTCTTTGGATGGACTCCGCCTCATCCGCCTCCGCCTTCAACTGGATTTGCTGACTCTTCTGCCATTCCAACTCCCGGCGCTTCGCCTCGAACGCCAATCCAGCCTGCTTCTCGGAATCCCCAGCCTCCTCCAACCTGACGCGTATCCCGCGCGCCTCCTCGGACGCCTCAGCCAGTTCGCGCTGCGCCGCATTGATCCTCGCGGAGAGCGCCTCGATCTCATGATTCAAAGATTCGATCTGCGCACCCAACGCGATCAGGGATTCGGACAACTCCCTTTTCTGGCGCGGACGACTCAAGGCAGACGCATTCGCGGAGGCGAATTTCCCAGCCACGATCAAGCCGTCGCCGCGGAAGACCTCCCCGCGCAAGGTGACGACGCGCGCGTGAGTCGGCAGATCCCGGATCAAACGCCGCGCGGCTGCGCGATCCCGCACAACCAGCGTATGACCGAGCATGAGATTCACCGCCGGGCGCAATTCCTCCGGCGCGTTGACAAGTTCGGATGCGACGCCGATCGCCTCCTGCCAGACTTTTGAGGTCTTTAAGACCTCGGAAGTCTGGTTGATCGGCAACAGCGCCGCGCGTCCCGCCTCATTCGATTCCAACAACTGCAAAGCCTCTTCGATCTCGTTTGCATCGAGCAAAACCGCATCGAGCGCATCGCCCAACGCGGCGGCGACGGCGGTCTCCAACTCTGCAGGAACATCGAGCGCCGCGCTCAAAGCGCCGCGCGCGCCCCTGAACCTCATCTGTTGCGCGGCTTCGAGCAGGAACCGCGCCCCCTCCGCATACCCCGCCAGCGATTGCTCCGCCTGCTCGATGACTTCGAGTTGCGTCTTGAAGCGCGTGTGCGCGGAAAGCAGGTTGGCGCGTTCCTCGTTCCTTGCGCGCCGTTCCTCCTCGAGCCTCTCCGCCTTCGACTTTCCGCTTTCCTCTTTTTCCTGCGCCTGCCTTAGTTGGTTTTCGATCTCTTCACGCTTCGCCCGCGCATCGGCATATTTATCGCCTGCCTCACGCGCCAGGCGTTCAGCCGCCTCGATGGTTCTATTCACGGTTTCCATCCGCGAACGCAACGACTCGCTGCGCGACTTCAATTCATCCACCCGCGCCTGTGATTCGGCGCGCTGCGTGTTCCATTTTTCGATCTGTTCACGGGCAGATCGCAATCTCTCTTCCAGCGAAGCGCGTTCCGCCTGGCGGTTTTGCAGGGATCGCTGCGCCTCTTCGAGTTGCCGTTGCGCCTCCTCGTATTCCGCCTGCAACCGGCCGGCCTCCTCTTCCGCTTCCGCGAGGCGTTCACGTGCCACTCGTTCCTCGTCCGAGGCGCGTTCCCGGTCTGCCAGGGCGGAGGTCTGTGAAGCGAGCAGGGCGCGGCGTCGTTCCTCTAGCACAGCCAGTTCCCGGCTCACCTCTTCGCGCTGGCTGTGCAATTCCGCAGAGCGGCGATGCCACGCATTCAACTGCAAACGCAGATCCGAAAGCCTCTCGCGGAACGCATTGTATTCCGCCTGCGCCTTCGCGTGCTCCTCGCGCGCCTCCTGCAAACGCGCCTCCTGCGCTTTCACCACCTCACGCGCATTCGTCAATTCCTGCTGCGCCTTGTGCCAGTGATAGCCGTACCATTCGCGCAAAATGACCTTTAAATCAGCCTGCGCGCGGGAATATTCCGAAGCGCGCTTCGCCTGGCGTTCCAAACTCCGCAGGCGCGGTTCGAGTTCGGACATGATATCCAGCACGCGTTCGAGATTGCGCCGGGTGGATTCGAGCCGTTTCAACGCCTCTTCGCGGCGGGTGCGATACAAGCCCACACCCGCCGCCTCCTCAAACAACTTGCGGCGTTCCTCCGCTTTGAGCGCGAGCGACGCGTCCACGAGACCCTGCCCCATGATGGTATAGGTGCGATCCGCCAAACCCGACGCCGAGAGCAGTTCGTTCAAATCCCTCAAACGGACAGGCTGGTCGTTCAGCAAATACTCGTTGTGACCGTCACGGTAGGCGCGGCGCGTCATGGCGACTTCGGTGAAGTCCACCGGGAGCCAGCCGTTCGTGTTATCGAACAGGATGTGAGCCGAAGCCATGCTGGCGCGGGCGCGATGTTCAGAGCCGTTGAAGATCATGTCTTCCGTTTTCTTGCCGCGTAAAAGCGAATAGGATTGTTCACCCAACACCCAGCGTAACGCGTCGGCGATGTTCGATTTCCCCGAACCGTTCGGTCCGACGATGGCGGTGATGCCGCCCGCGAACTCGAAGACTGTCTTCGAGGCGAACGTTTTATAACCCTGCAATTCCAATGATTTGAGACGAAGAGGCATGACGATTGATGATTTGCGATTTGCGATTGACGATTTGCGATCCGCGATTTGCGACGCTTCGACAGGTTTGGATTACCCATAAGGGTGCTTCGTGTCTACCTGTTTCCCTGTCTACTTATAAGTTATCCCAAGCGCTTCGAGCGCGGTCTGCGCGGCGATGCGCGCGGCAAGTCCCTTGCTCGAGCCTTGTCCCCTGCCATAGGTCACTCCCTGAATGCGGACCTCCACCTCGAATTCCTTGGCGTGGTCGGGTCCCCGCGAAGAGACGGTGACATATTGCGGCGTTCCCAATTTCTCCGCCTGCGCCCACTCCTGCAAACGGCTTTTCGGATCATGGATCTGGTCCAGGATGAAATCCTGCGCCTCGTTCAACAATGGATTGACGAACGCTTCGACCGCCTCCAAGCCTGCCTCCAAAAACAACGCGCCGATCAACGCCTCGAACGCGGATCCGAGCAATGTGTCCCGGTCGTTTCCTCCGGCGCTTGCCTCGCCGCGTCCGAGGCGCAGGGCGCGTCCCAGTTCGATGCGGCGCGAAAAATTCGCCAGTTGTTCGTTGCGGACAACCGCCGAGCGTATCTTCGTCAGGTCGCCTTCGGGCAGTTCGGGGAATCGGTTGTACGCCCACGCGCCCACAATGAAATCCAGCACGGCGTCGCCGAGGAATTCGAGCCGCTCGTTATCCTCCAGCGAATCGGGATTCTCGTTCAGGTAGGAACGATGCGTGAGGGCGCGCGTCAGCAGGGATAAATTCGAAAAGGGCAGATTCAGCCGTCGGTTTAGGTCCGAAGCGGATTCGATCTCCTGTGGTTCCATTTCCTGTGTCATATCCGGTTCCTAAGCGGGCAGAATTGTATCACGACTGAAGTTTTAAGTTACAATCAGCCGAATTTCATCGGAGGAACCATGAGCGAGGTAAGCAGCGAAACGCGTTTCCTGCACGCGATCGAAATGGGGCTTGGGGCGTGGCAATGGGGGGACCGGCTGGTTTGGCAGTTCGGGCAGGGGTACAGCGAGGACGAAGTACACGACGCATTCGAACTATCCGTGGGGGAAGGTATTCGATTCGTTGACACGGCGGAGATCTACGGAAACGGACTTTCCGAAAGATTGCTCGGCAAATTCATCAAGGAAACGGAACAACCCGTCCTGATCGCGACGAAATATTTTCCCTTTCCGTGGAGGTTTTTTCGCTCGTCCATTCCGCTCGCGTTGAAAAACAGTCTTGAGCGGCTCGGCGTCGAAAGTGTGGACTTGTACCAGATTCACTGGCCCACCCCCCTGATGAGCGTGGATCGCATGATGGACGGCATGGTGGAATGTGTGAGGGGCGGTTTGACGCGCACGGTGGGCGTATCGAACTTCAACCAGACGCAAATGCTGGGGGCGTATTCCGCACTGGCGCGGCAGAATATCCCGCTGGCTTCGAACCAGGTGCATTACAGTTTGTTGAATCGCAAAGTGGAAAAGAACGGGTTACTGGCGCGATGCAAAGAATTGGGAGTCCGTCTGATTGCTTATAGCCCGCTAGAAAAGGGATTGCTTACCGGGAAATACAGCGCAACCAACCGCCCGCCTGGTACGCGCGCGGGAACATACGCCAGCCTCCTTCCCAAAATAGACCCCCTGCTCAAACTCATGACGACCATCGGTCAGGATCGCGGAGGCAAATCGAACGCGCAGGTCGCCTTGAATTGGACGATCTGCAAGGGCGCGCTTCCGATCCCCGGCGCAAAGAACCTGAAACAGGCGCAGGAAAACGCCGGCGCGCTCGGCTGGAGGTTGACGGAAGACGAGGTGGCAAAATTGGACGAGATGAGCGACCAGATCTCGAAATGAAAAGCCGCCCGCGGACTTGCGGGCGGCTTCATCGAGCAGGCAGGTTATTCCTTCATCCTCGGTTTGAGGAAGAGCATGAACCCGTAACCGAGGGCGAACAGCACAAAGACCACAATCGGAATCCAACCGTTCACGCGAATAGTGCCGCCGATCACGCCCATCAAGGTTACAACCAACCCCAGCACAGCCCCTACCAGAGAACCCATGCCCAGGTTTCGTTGAACCGCATCATCGGCGTCCTTGGCGAACCACAACACGATACCCAACGATGCCAGCGCCGCGCCGACTACACGGGTCAGGAACACTTCCGTGACGCGCGCGTCCATATTGAACTGCCCCAGCCCCGTGGTCGGAGCAAACAATAACACCAAGCCCGCTGCAACGGCAATGATCGCGTTGAGAGCGAACAGCACCTTGTAACTCATGTTTCTCTCCTTTTGAAATGATTGGGATTGATGGAATTAATATACATCATCTTTCGGGCAATGGGAAGCGGCACAAACCGTCCGACCTTACATTTGCCTAACATTACAACACCTCACGGGTTTCAGGGTGACGGAAACACGCCTCACCCCCGACCTTTGCCTGCGCCGCGTTTCAAGAAGCATTTCCCACTCCGACAATTTCCCCCTCCGCCGTCCCGCCAGCCCCGCGCTGGGAAGATAATCTGTGCTATAATGCCGCCATTCATTATGGAGATCAACACCCGCTTCGCCAATAATAATAACGACGATAATGACGACCTCACGCATCGTCGGGCGAAGCCTTGCTAGTTGATGGAGAACCGAGTCGAACCCATCGCCCGACGTGGCGCCCAGCGCCACGAAGGGCGATTTATTTTATCCATTCCATGTCATTGCGAGTGGCGCCCGCGCTGAGCGGAACGTAGTGGAGACGAAACACAGCGCCGCTCGAATGACAGAAAAAGAGGCGCATCATGTACAGAACTCATACTTGCGGAGAATTACGCGCCAGCCACGCGGGGCAGACGGTCACGCTGGCAGGCTGGGTCAATCGTCGCCGCGACCATGGCGGGGTGGTGTTTTTCGACCTGCGCGACCGTTACGGGGTCGTTCAAGTGACCGTCAACCCGACGCTATCGAGGGAGGTTCTCGACAAAGTTGCGAATGTCCGCATGGAGTGGGCGCTGGGAATCGAGGGGGTGGTACAGAAACGTCCCGAAGGGATGGCGAATCCCAAAATGGCAACGGGCGAAGTGGAAGTCGTTGCCAGGGACGTGAAAGTGTTGAATCCATCCAAAGTTCTGCCTTTCATGGTCAGCGGCGACAACGACCTGCCCGACGAAAATATGCGCCTGAAATACCGCTACCTCGACCTGCGCCGGGAACGCATGACGCGCAACATGATTCTGCGGCACAAGGTAATCAAGTTCATGCGCGATTACCTCGACGAACGCGGCTTCATCGAGATCGAAACGCCGATCCTGTTCAAAGCCACGCCCGAAGGCGCGCGAGACTATATCGTTCCATCGCGCCTGTACCCCGGTCAGTTTTACGCTTTACCGCAATCGCCGCAACAACTAAAACAGCTGCTCATGGTGGCGGGCATGGACAAATATTTCCAGATCGCGCGCTGTTTCCGCGACGAGGACCTGCGCGGCGACCGCCAGCCCGAGTTCACGCAGCTCGACCTGGAAATGTCCTTCGTCCATCGCGACGATGTGCTGGATTTGGTCGAAGGCTTGTACAACGCGATGATTCCCGCCGTCGCGCCGCACAAGAAAATCAAATCCATTCCATGGCCCAAACTTTCATACCGCGAAGCCGTGGAACGATTCGGCACCGACAAACCCGACTTGCGCTTCGGCATGGAATTGACCGACGTCAGCGATGTGTTTGCGAAGAGCGAGTTCAAGGTCTTCAAGTCTGCACTGGAGGCGGGCGGAGTGATTAAATGTATCGTCGCGCCGAAAGCGGCGGAGATGTCGCGCAGGGAAGTGGACGCCTTGACCGAGTCCGCGAAAGGGCTGGGGGCGAAGGGACTGGCTGTCGTCGCAGTAACAGCCGAAGGGTTGAAGGGAAGCGCTGCGAAATTCGTCACGGAAGAGGAAATCGCCGCGCTCAAATCCAAAACGGGCGCGGGGGTCGGCGATCTCATCCTGTTCGCAGCGGATGAACGCGCAGTCGTCAACAAGGCGCTGGGCGGTTTACGCCTCATCTTGCGCGACCAATTGAATCTCGCCGATAAGGATGTGATGGCGTTCGCGTGGATTGTGGACTTCCCGATGTTCGCGTGGAATGAGGAAGAACAGCGCTGGGACGCGGAGCATCATCCGTTCACCATGCCGCAACTGGCGGACCTCGACAAGTTCGACACCGATCCCGGCTCGATTTTGTCGGATGCGTATGACATGGTCTGCAACGGCTACGAAATGGCGTCGGGTTCGATCCGCATTCACCGCCGCGATATTCAGAATAAAATCTTTCAAATGCTCGGGCACTCGGAGGAAGCCATCAAGGCGAAGTTCGGTCACATGCTCGAAGCGTTCGAATACGGCGCGCCCCCGCATGGCGGCATGGCGCCCGGCATTGACCGTCTCGTCATGCTGCTGGCGGACGAACCCAACATCCGCGAGGTGATTGCCTTCCCGAAGAATCAGGCAGGGCGCGATGTGATGGCAGACGCGCCGTCGGAAGTGGATCCGAAGCAGTTGAAAGAGCTGCATATTCAATTTAGAGATTAGAGATTGGAGATTGGTGGTCAGTAGCCCCGAATGCTCTTTGAGGGGCGTATCGAGACCACTAGTTTCAAGTAAACCTTTTCGTTCAAGTTTGCCTTCGATTGTTGGTCTCGGTACGGGCGAACAAACACTGCCCTACTCGACTAATGGAGTTTTACTAGCCACCTGACACTTTTGATGCAAGTGGTGGTCGAGTAGCCCCGAGTGTTCTTCGAGGGGCGTATCGAGACCACAATTCCAGCAATTCCTGCCTCCATTTGGTCTCGATACGGCGGCAAACAGTAGCATTTCT
>JABWAU010000163.1 GCA_013360875.1 Anaerolineales bacterium
CCGTCTCCGGGTCGAAGTTCGCCGCTTGCAGGATTTTATCCAGCAGCTGCCCGGCGGGACCGACGAACGGTTTGCCCTTGATGTTTTCCTGCGGTCCCGGCGCCTCGCCGACGAGCAGGAGTTTCGCCTGCGGGTTGCCGCGGCTGATAACGATGTTTGTGCCTGCGTCCGCCAGCGGATCGTTCTTCAAAGAACGAATCGCTTCGAGTACTTCATCCAGCGAATTGAATCGGGGGGAATCGAACAAACCGGTTTGAACCATGGCGCGTTCCTTGCGGAAGAATGAGGATGCCGCTATTTTACGTTATCTCACGCCCATCAGGAACGCGAGATTTACTTCTCTTCCAGAGGCGCGAAACCTCCGCCGAGGATCTCCTGCGCGGGCGAAACGATGACCACGGCTTTCGGGTCTTCCTTTGCCACCGCCGACTTGAGATTGTGGACTTCGGTGATGGTCAACGCGCACATCAAAATGGAGCGTTCCTTCCCGGTGTACATGCCCTTGCCCTGCATGGCGGTTACGCCGCGTTTGAGGTCGGTCATGATTCGGCTGGATACATCCCTGGCTTTATCGGTGATGATCAGCGCCAGCAACTGCCTGCGCCTCCTGCGCGGAATAAGCAAAGCGCGCAAACCGGTGTGTTTGCCCTGCTCTGAAGGCGCGGCGGGGGCGGTCTCGTCGCCGAAGCGCGGAAGTATCTCGCCTGTGGCGCGGGTCATGGTGATGGTGGCGACGGCAAAGACCGCAAGGAAAAGGTAAAACCCGATGCCCAGCCCGATCATAATCTCGCCGGAAAGAGGTCCAACGGCGGCGCGCTCCAGGAACTCAGCGAGGTCGCCGGGCGCTTCGGGAAAGAGCCAGATCTTCGCAATCCACGAAGCGAGCAGGATCAAAAATATCCAGTAATAATTTCGGCGCAGTCTGCGCCCGAACGCCTCCCACATCGAGATCGGGAAACTCGGCGTGAGCAGGTTTTCCGCCAGGTTCTCCGCCCATTCCGGCGAAGGATGAAACGGCGGCACGAGCATCGCGGCGTAAAAATCGGTTTCCATCAAACGCACGCGATAGCTCCATAGCTCGTAATACCGATAGCGTCTCGCCTCGATGAACAAAAACCATAACACCAAAAGCGTATTCAACAAGATCACCGAATGATGAACGCTCGATTGACCGAATGCGATGGATAATGTCGCCCCAGTGGCGACCACGGCCCAGTTGGTGGTGGTATCGAGACGCTGACGCCAAACGTTGGCGCGCTGGATTTCCGCGCGGAAGAAATGCACCATCGCGGTGACAAATTCACTGGTTTTGAGGTGATACCCACGATAGGTCCAGACTGGCTCTTCGGCGGGTTCTTCCGGTTTGGTTTTGGATTTTGATTTCGAAGATTTGACTGCCATTTGTTTTCTTTCTTGATGACCGCTTCGCCTCAGACTCAGCCGAAGTTGATTCTATTTCCTGAAGCGTTCCCACCCTGACAATTTTATCCGCGTCGCTTGTCAGGATTTATTGCAAATGGTTATTAACTGATATTACGCGGTAGGGGCGTCCCTTTCTTGTTGATTGAAACTGCGTCCTGCCCTGACGGGTCGCCCCTACGGTGAATTCGCGCAACATCAGTTATGAAAACATAGGCGCAACGATAACCAGCACAACGCCAAGAACCAGGGCGGCGAAGGCTTGCCACTTTGCCCCAGGCTCAAGCACAGAGTTTTGCGGATTGGACGGGTTGTAATAAACAGTCACAGTCTGCCCTTCCTTGTACTTTTCAATCGCACCCTTCGCCGCCAAGAAACTGAACAAGGAGATGAAGGTGTCGCCGAAAAAGATGCGGGTGCCGAGATGTTTTTCGCCGTTAACGGTGTAGTCGTAATAAAAACTGGTTTGATTTTTCGTCGAAAACAATTTACGGGTCTGCGCATATGCGCTGACGATTTCAGCGCTCGCGAGTGTGATCACGCCCTGGGTTGTGCTCCACGAACGACAGGCGAAAGCGCGGTACAGGTCGAAAAGCGTGACCACGATGACGACGATACCAACAATGGACAACAAGAAACTCATTTTTTTCTCCTATAATGTTTTTTACCATTCCACGATATGAGTATCGCGGCATGGTTATTTACTTCGGTAATTTGTAGGCTTCCCTGGTTGGCTTTAATGGACGCGCCAGCCAGTACGGGCGACGATTCCCATCGGGGCTGACCTTGTCGGCGGGGCGGGTCATCGCCAGCCATTGACGATAGACTTCCATGGATTTGTTCGTGTCCACGAAAAGATCGCCCGCTTTTTCGCCCGCTTCCGCCTTGCGGACGCTGAACACTTTTTGCAGCCAGCAATGGACTCCGCTGATGGGGTCGGGGTGGACGGCATGGGCGAGGTTCTGGTTCACGCCCACGTTGCTCCACCAGATGCGGCTGGTATCGGGGTCGGACGATTCCCATGCCTGTGCGCCGTGGATAACGCGCATGAGGAATCCGCCTTTGCCGTCGTCATGAAGTTCTACCAGGTTGGACGAACCTTTGCTCACGCCTGAGTCTTCGTTCAAGCGCCAGCGTCCGAGGTGATGGCTGATGGCGATGATGCCAGGCTTGATGCCTTCCGTCACCCACACCGAATCTACAAAGTGACCGATCTCTGTCTCCACTTTGGCGAGGTCGCCTGTTTCGAGACCGAGACGTCCCGCATCTTCGGGATTCATCCAAATCGGATTCTTGTGCGAGATTTCATAGAGCCACTTCGCATTTGCCGAGCGCGTATGAATGAGTGTGGGCAGGCGGAAGTTGGGAAGCAGGATCATCTCGCCTTTGGAGCGGTCAATGGTATCGGGGTGGACGTGACTCTTCACCGCCCACGGGATGACGTTCTCTTTTTCACTCCAACCCCAGTTGGCGAGTGTGTCGCTGAAGAATTCGAGTTTCTTGCTGGGCGTGTCGAAGCCCGCCTTGGGTTGTCCATCCACCATCAAGCCGAGGACATGACCATCTTTGATGAGGCGATCATAGGTGTCAATTTCAAAAGTAGATTGGGAATCGGTAGATTGGTCGTTGCCCTGAACCAATTTACCGTTCACCAATTTCCCAATGACCTTATCAAAGGGAGAATAATTTTCCTTCTTTACTTCGAACACGCCATACTTGCGCATGTACGCCAGCGGAGTCAGTCCTTCTTTTGCAGCGGTTTCGGGCAGACCTGGCACCGAGTTCTCGAAAATCCATTGATAGTATTCATCCACATTGATGATCTCGCCAGGGCGATACGGCGACTCGAACCATTGACGAATGCCAAGCGAACCATCGGGATCCATCTTTGCCGAAAGTTGAATCCAAAACTCATTTTCTTCCCATACTTCACCAGGGTTGGCTTGATAGGTGAAGTCAACTTTCATGCCCGCGCGTTCCATCGCCACGCGGCGCACAGGCTGACGGAACGCGATCCACTGCCCCGCGTGTGTTTCCTGACTCATCAGGTCGTGACGCTCAGGTCCGTGACCTGTGGGCAAAACATAATCGGCGAACCATGCGGTCTCGTTCCATGTGGGCGTGAGCGCAACATAGCATTTGATCTTCGACTCTTCGCCCTTGAGCGCCTTGAGCCACATGAAACCATCGGGGTTCACCCACATCGGGTTGTAGACGCGCGTGAAATACACGTCGATGTCGCCGCGACCTTCTTCGAGCATGTGCGGCAACAGGATGGACATCTCATAATGCGCGAGCGGATACTCGATGGGGTAATGCAATTCGTTCCATGTTTCAGGAGCAGGCGCACCTTTGAATGGCTTGGGTACAAATTTGTTCCAGCCCGTCATCGAAGTTCCGCCTTTGTTGCCGATACTGCCCGTCAATACATTGAGGAAGAAGAGGCAGCGCGCGACCTGCCATCCGCCGAGGTTGCCGACACTGGCGCTGCGCCAAACGTGCGTGGCGAGTTTGCCTTCGCAATTTGCGACCAGCCGCGCGGTCTCTTTGATGCGTTCGATGGGGACTTCGGATTCTTGCGCGGCGCGTTCGAATGTATATTCAGAATAGAGTTGTTTGAGAACAGCGTCGAAGGTGTCGAAAGAGATTGGAAACTGGAGACTAGAGATTAGTTGGCGGGTGGAATCCCATTCGTTGGATGTGGATGATTGGATGTATTGAAGGAACTCTTTCCAGTTTGTCCATTTACGGACGAAGTCTTTGTTGTAGAGGTCGTTTTGGATGAGGTGATTTGCAATGGCGAGGAGAATCGTATTTTCACTGCCAGGGTAGGTCGGCAGCCAGACATCGCTCATGGAAGCGGTGTTACTCAAGCGCGGGTCGAAGGTAATGAGTTTCGCGCCGTCCGTTTTGGCTTCGATGATGCGCTGGGCGTGCGGGTTGAAGTAGTGCCCCGTTTCGAGGTGGCTTGAAATGAGCAGGATGACGCGCGCATTGGCGTAATCGGGACTGGGTCTGTCCTGCCCGATCCAGAAATTGTAGCCCGCACGTGATGACGATGAGCAGATATTGGTGTGGCTGTTGTGCCCATCCATGCCCCAGGTCTGCACGACGCGGTTGGTGTATCCATCTTCGCCTGGGCGACCGACATGATAGACGATTCCGTTCGGGCGGCGCAGTTTACTCTCGCGCATTTTCTCCGCGATTTCAGAGAGCGCCTGCTCCCAGGAGATCTGCTCCCATTTGCCTTCGCCACGCTTGCCGACTCGTTTCAGCGGATACAAAATCCGCTCGGGGTCATAGACTTGATTGTGGGTGGCAGGTCCCTTGGCGCAATTACGTCCGCGCGAGCCAGGGTGGACGGGGTTGCCTTCGAACTTGCGAATCTCGTAGGTGTCCTTGTCCACGTAGGCGAGGAGTCCACACGCAGATTCGCAGTTGAAGCAGACGGTCGGCACGAGCGTGTATCGCCGCGCTACTTTGCGGGGCCACTCCTTGCCGTCCCATTCAACCCAATCGTCCCACACATCGGATGGGGGATACTGGCTGATGCGCCCATCGGGGTGGACGACTTCGGTCAGTTTGACGGGTTTGCGGTCAGATGCCGTGAACTGCGGGACGGCGGTGCCTGCGGAGGTTTGAGGGATTTTTGTCATAAGGTGTCAGGTTCCAGGTGTCAGGTTGAAGGTTGCAAGTTACAGGTTACAAGTTGAAAACTTTGAACATTCAACCTGCAACTTTCAACCGACTAAGAATTCGGAATATACTGCGGCGCCATCACGAAAGCGTATTCGTAGAAGAACAAGCCGATGAGTGTGACAAAGACGGCAACAGGCAGCGCGGGCGCGAAGGCGATCATCAACACAAGCGGGAGGATGTGTCCCAGCGCGATGCCGCCCCACCAGTAATGGTTACGGAATTTGCCGTGAGTCATTTCGCGGGAGGCGAGCATGGCAGTGTCGGTGGGGAAGGAGTTGAGTTTGCCCGCGAAGGTGAGGAGGAGGTTGACCGCGATACTGGAGGGGAAGAGAATTGAGAGAATTCCTTGCAAGTCTGCTGGGAATTCCACGAAGGCACTCAAGGCAAAGAAAACACCGCTTGCAACCATCGCAGATTGTGACAGCAATTGGAAAGGCAGCAGATTGTTCTGCCACATGTCGCGCCCTTCGGCTTGACCGAGCAGGAAGGCGGTGTAGATGACGACGCCCAGTGCAAACGGGAAGACGATCCACGAAACGATGGGGCGAATGCTTTCAACAAGATCCGCAGGCAGGATATTCCAGAATGCGCCCGCTTCAAGCAGCCACCACAGCCCAGCCACAGCCGTGAACGTGACCATGATGTACGCGCCGCGCGCCACCCATGACTTCCACTGTGGGCGGAGCAAAATATTGAGGAAACGCTTGGGTTGCGACAAATCCTTGATGAGCAGGATGGTCGTGATAAGCATGAAGACCATTGCGGTGAAGCCCGCAGCGAGGAAGGTCGCCGAGTCAAAGTTGAAGAGACCAAACATCGAGCCGAGACTCAACAGCATGAAAATTCCGCCCGCGATGCTTTTGGTGACAAGATACGTCGGAAGTTCCCAATGCCAGTTGATTTTGTGTTGCGCCGTGTACGCGGTTTGAACCATGTGTTCGGCGACGCGTCCGCCAAACTGAATGGGACCGTTGAGCGGGCGCCCTTGTTCCTGCGGTGTGCGAAGCGGTGTGCCGCTTTTACTTTGCAGGTCACGCTCCAAGCGTGACTTACCGTTGACGACGGGCAATTCATACGCTGAGACATTTTGCTCGGTAACTTTATCCGCCCACACATATGAGTCGTGGGTTTGAGCGGCAGAAGGATGCAGCGACCAATCGTTGCCGTTGATGTAGAACAGTTTGGGACCCGTCCCCTGCTCGGGCTTGCGAACGGTCACTTGCGCAGTGGACAGCTTCCGGCTTATTTCCGAAGCGGGATCGTTCAAGTCGCCAGCGAGGATGGCATGTTCGGGGCAGACAACGACGCAGGCGGGTTC
>JABWAU010000003.1 GCA_013360875.1 Anaerolineales bacterium
AAACGACGTAAATAATCCCAGTCCCATGATCATATAACCGATCTGACTGATGATATGGAACGACAGTACGCGTCGGAATTCATTCTGTGTTACCGCCCCCAAAACGCCGCTGACCATCGTCAGACTGGCGATGATCAGGATCAGGGTATGGGTGTACCCGACATCCCGAACGAATATCAATGTAAAGACCCGGATGAGGGCGTAGACTCCCACCTTCGTTAGCAACCCGGCGAAGAGCGCGGAAACCGCGACCGGCGGCGTGTGATACGAAGCCGGCAGCCAGAAGAATAACGGAAAGACCGCGGCTTTGATCCCAAACGCCACCATGAACAACATTGCCAGCGTCGTCACAACACCGTGAGGTTGCGTCGCGGAAATTTTGGAAAATTTATTTGCCAGATCCGCCATGTTCAACGTGCCCGCCATCCCATACAACAACCCCAGGGCAGACAGGAACATGGCTGACGAGAGCAGGTTGAGGGTCACATATTTGATCGCGCCCTCCATTTGACCCCGCTCGCCGCCCAGCGCCATCAGCACGAACGAAGCCATCAGCATCACCTCGAACCACACGTAAAGATTGAATAGATCACCGGTCAGGAAGGCGCCGCATACCCCCATCAACAGGAAATGGAGCAGGGAATGATACCCAAACTCCTCACGTTTCTCATCCACGCTGGCCAGCGAATACATAGTCACCGCCACAGCGGTGATCCCGGTCAGCAGGACCATGATCGCTCCGAATAGATCGGCTACCAGGGTGATGCCATAAGGCGGGAGCCAGTTCCCCATCTGCGCCGCCTGGATGCCGTCCTGCCGAACGTCAACGAACAGCATCGCCGAAACGCCAAACAACACCCAGGCTCCGAACAGGCTCAAAGCGCGCTGGATATTGCGCGACCTGCGGAACAGCAGGGTAAGGATGGCTGTAACCATCGGAACGATGATCGGAAGGATGAGCAATACATTCATGGTCGTGAGGGTCGCGGGGACGTCAAGCGTCCGTGCTTTTCATCTGGTCGAGGTCGTCCGTGCCGACGCTTCGATACGCCCGAAAAGCCAGCGCCAGCGCAAACGCCATCACGCCAAAACTGATGACGATGGCGGTGAGGATGAGCGCCTGGGGCAATGGGTCGGCAAAGGGTGGTTCGAGTGTCGTCGCATTCGCGTCAATGACGGGAGGTTGTCCGCGCGTCAATTTTGCCGCGGTGAAGATCAACAGGTTCGCCGAGTGACCCAGCAACGCCAGCCCGATGAGCAGTTTGACGAGACTGCGCCTCAGGAGCATGTAAATGCTCGCCGCAAACAATCCGCCAATCACGAATGCCAGGATGATTTCCATGCCTACTCCGCCTCCTCCAATGCAAAGATGATGGACAGCGACACCCCGATCACCACCAGGTAGACACCCAGATCGAAAAGGACCGGCGTCCCCATTTCCACCGGATCCAGCCCGGGCAGTTGAATGTATCCCCACACCCCGGTGAGGAACGGCTGTCCCTTCAGCAAGCCAATCGCGCCGCTGGCGAAGGACGTCAACAACCCCACGCCGATCAACAAGCGCGGCTTTACCTGCAATATGCGGCGCGCTTCCGCCGCGCCAAAGGCGATCGAAAGGAGCGCGAAGGGAGCCGCCGCCACCAGTCCGGCCGCGAACCCTCCGCCCGGCTGGTTGTGTCCGCGCAGGAATAAAAAGACCGAAAAGATCAAAAGCAACGGCGTAAGATAGCGCGCCGTCGTGCGGAGAATCAGTGAACTCATTCCTCCTCTCCTTCCCTGTTTCTCCCCGCGCCCAGATTCAGTTTCAATAACGCATACACGCCGATGGCGGCGATGCCCAGCACGGTGATCTCGCCCATCGTGTCAATCCCGCGAAAATCCACAAGGATCACGTTGACGACGTTGCGCCCATGCGCCAGCGGCAGGGAGTTCTCGACAAAGTAACTGGAAATGCGCGGGTAAAGTTGAATGCCGACCGCAGAAAGCACCAGCGTGGTCATCAACCCGCCTGCCAGCAGGGCGATCAACACATCGCGCAGGCGGGAACGCCGGAGGGTGAGTTGCGCGAAATTCGGAAGGTGATAGAACGCAAGCACGAACAGGATGACGGTCAACGATTCGATGAGGAACTGCGTCATCGCCAGGTCGGGCGCGCCGAACAAAAGATAGATCAACGCCACGCCGTACCCGGCAACGCCCAGCGACGCGACCGCCCCCAGCCGCGACTTCGAGATCGTCGCGAAGAACGCGCCACACAGGATCAAAACCGCCAGCAGCGCTTCATAGAAACGAACGTCCAACACATCGAGGGGCCAGTGAAATCCGCCCCGCGTGAACAACGTATATCCCGCCAGTCCCGTGCCCACGAAAACAATGGTAAAAAGATAAAAACGCAGGTAACCGCTTTGCAAAAAGCGCGTCTGTCCGCGCGCCACGGCATTGAGCGCATCCAGCGAGCGGTCGTAGAGGAACGCCGGTCCCCATCGCCACGTCAACTTCGAAAGCACGGATCGGATCGGTTCGCGCGCGGCGAACAATCCCGCGCCGACCACCAATGTCAACATGCTCAGGATGAACGCCGTGTTCACGCCGTGCCACAACTTTAGTCTGACGCCGACCGCCTCGCCGATCGCAGCAGAGACAGCCGGACTCACGAGGAAACCGCTTACCGACGCGGGAAAAATGCCGATGAGCAGACTCAGTCCCGCCAAGGTCAGTGGACCGAGCCACATGCTGAAAGGCGCCTCGTGCGCGGACTTTGGGGTCTGCTTCGGCTTTCCCCAGAACGGTCCCACGCCGACAGCCCCGGCGACGAACACGAAGAACAAACCTCCGGCAACCACACATGCCGTCAGCCACGGACCGAATTCGAGCGCGGCTTCGTAGGCCAGTTCCTTCGAGATGAATCCAAACAACGGAGGCAAGCCCGCCATCGAAAGAGAGGCGATGCCTCCCGCAGTGGCAGTCAATTTCATCTTTGAAAACAATCCGCCCAATTGCGTAATGTCCCTCGTACCGGTCTCATGATCCAACGCGCCCGCCACGAGAAACAATGCGCCCTTATACAAACCGTGCGCCAGTAACAAAACGATCGCTGCCTCGAGCGCATGGGACGAACCAAGACCGATCAGCAGGGTCAACATGCCCAATGTGCTTACTGTGGCATACGCCAGCAAACGCTTCAAGTCGGTCTGGATCAATGCGAGATACCCACCAACGAGCATCGTCGCCGCGCCCACGCCGCCGACCGCATAGAGCCATAGGTCGGTCCCGTTGAGCACCGGTCCCAGGCGCGCCAACAAATAGACTCCGGCTTTGACCATCGTCGCAGAGTGCAGGTACGCGCTGACCGGCGTCGGCGCTTCCATCGCGTTCGGGAGCCAGAAATGAAACGGGAACTGCGCCGACTTGGTGAACGCGCCCAGCAGGACCAGGATGACCGCCGGAAGATAAAGCGGACTGGCTCGCAATACAGCGCCCTGCGCCAGCAAACCGGAAAGTTCGAACGTGCCGCCCGCATTGCCAAGAAGCAGCAACCCGGCAAGAAGCGCCAATCCGCCCGAACCGGTCACCAGGAACGCCTGCAACGCGGAGCCCCGCGCACTCTCACGTTCGTGCTCGTACCCGATGAGCATGTACGAACTGATGCTGGTCAGTTCCCAGAACACGAACAATACAAGGATGTTGTCCGCCAGCGCCACGCCGAGCATCGCCCCCATGAAGGCGAGCAGCCACGCATAAAAACGACCGAGGTTGGGATCGCCTTTCAGGTATCCCCCCGCATAAACGACGACCAATGTCCCGATGCCGCTGATGAGCAGGGCAAAGAGCAAAGCCAGCCCGTCGGCGCGGAACGAAAAGAGGAGTCCGAGTTCTGTTGCCCAGGGATATGAAAAGGTCGCCGGTTCATTGGCGGCGGCGAGCGGGGTCAGGCTGGCAAAGTAGACGGTGAGCCCGGCAGGCAACAGCGCAAGGATCCATCCCGTCGAGTGTCCCAATCGCCGCGAAAGGATCGGCGCGAAAAACGCAAGCCCAAAACCGGAAAGAACCGCAATTGCCAGGATCATTTCTCGTCCCTCGCCAGCAGGCGGATGATGTCGGTGCGGGTGATGATGCCAGCCAGCCTGCCCTCCCGAAGAACGGGAATGCGCTTGATATTGCGCTGCGCCATGAGCAAAGCCGCGTGACCGACGGTATCGTCAACGTCCACGCAGACCACGTCTGTCGTCATTACGTCGGCGGCGGTATGGTGACGCGCGCCTTCGTAAATTTCCGCCAAACGCTCCGGGTCCACCCAGCGTTTGAACAGGGTCGGGATCTTGACGGCGGAGAAGGGCAATCCCTTTTCCTTCAGGAACAGGTCGCTTTCGCAGACGATGCCGATCACCCGGTTCTCGTCGTCCACCACCGGCAGACCGCCAATGCGATGCTGACTCAACAACCTTGCGACCTCAGCCACGGTCGTATCCGGGCGCACGCTGACCACGTCCCGGTTCATGATTTCCTGGGCTTTCATAGGGAAACTCTCCTTGCTCCATCACGGTCACGCCGACATTCCCTCACGCGTTCCGAATGCCGCCTGTTCAACAAGACAAAAGGTTCATTGCCGCCAGGTTTGGGCGGGGCAAGTCTGCGCCTGCAATTCTGACTGGTTCAATTGTAACTGGAAATTACTCCCCGCCCGTCACCCCCCTGCGTACAACATCCAACGTTTGCAAAGCGGTGAGATTACGCCAGGGCCAGGCGTTCTTCATTCGCATGGGATCGTCGAAGAAGTTGCGGGCAAAGGTCAGGTGGAAACCGTCCGGGCTGAGACCGTGATCCGGCAGCGGCTGAACCGCCGCCCAGAAATTCCACAATGGGATATCGTATTCGTAGGCGAGTTGCGCGACGGTCGCGTTGATGGCATGGTCGCCTTCGAGATTGTCGGCCTTGGTGGCGATGATCGGCACAGCGCCGGTCTCGATGATGCGATCCAACACGCGGCGCATGTACTTGGCGTATTCCTCTTCGGGCTTCTGCGACCACCACGTCTCCATGCTGACGATCACAACGGACGGACGCCATAAGCGCAGTTCGCAATCGAGAGGCGATTCGTTGGCGTTGCACACATCCGGGTCGGCGCGCAGAGGCGATATCACCGCCGCGGCGTTGAAGCCTCCCTTCACTGCCACGCTGACCCGTGAGAACGAACCCTGGTAATAATCAATTGTCGGTTGCAGATAGGCGTATTCCTCACCGAGATTGTATTCCCCGGGTTTCTCGAAGACCGCCAAAAAATATGACGATACGTTCTGGCAATCACCGATCACGGAGAAGTGGGTCGGGTCATTGCCCATGATGAGTCCGCTTTGATAGACCTCGCGCATCGCGTCGCTGACGCCGGTCGGCACGGCGGGCATTTGCTTCCAGGCGTCTCTTTCGAGGGGAGGCTTGAATGTTGGCGAAGCGGTCGGGATGATGGGAATCGCTGTCGGGGAGGAAAAGGTTGGTTGGGAAGAAGCAATTGTCGGTGAGCGCGAAGCGAGAGGCGGGGCGTCCGTCGGCTGAACGGACACAATGGGTGTCGAGATTTGCCCGGCAGTGCAGGCTGTCAACAAAGTCATCGTCAATAAGAGGAAAATCGTTTTTTGTTTCATGGTCCTATTTGCAGTGGTTTTGGATCGCCCCGGCGATTTCATCGGCAAGCAGCGATTCGCCGTAGGGCGTTGGATGAATGGCGCTGTTGGTGAACTCGCTCGCGGGGACGAGGTCCCAAAGATCGAGATATTTCCAATCATTTGCCTTCGCCCTTTCGCCAAGCAGTTGACGATATTCGTCGTACGCCCGGCGCGGGTAGAAAAAATTATAACGAATATCGCTGTTGAGTCCGTCGCTGATGAGCATCGGCTCGTTGACGAGGATCGTGTTGGGATGAACGGACATCCCTGCATCCAGCGCATCGAACGCGAGAGACTCGCTCAACGACGTGATGCCGTGGAAATCGCCGCTGGCTTCGAGATCAATTTGCGCGCGCTCGTAGTTTTCGGGATAGACCTGGTCAATGCCGGTGGACGCCCACAGCGCGCCGTAGATCTGCAGGCGGACGAGATCGGCAATCGCCCGCCTCCGACTCACGAACGTCTGCTCCCATTTCGACGGCTCGACCAACGCCGGATCGTTCGCGTCCATGCGCAACTGGTAATTGGCGATCAGTTTTTCGATGCCTTCCGCATTGTTGGCGACGATGGGCGAGTCGAGTTGCTTGTCGTTTGGAAAGGCTTCGAGTGTGGTGAGCCAGATGATCATATCGGGTTCGTATTGCGCCGCCAAATCGAGAATCATCAGGTCTTTCGTCAGTGAAATGGTTGGGTAACCGAGGTTGTAGGCGCGGACGCTTTTATCGCAGGCGGTCAGGGACTTCGCATTGAGTTGACCTGCAAGAGTCTGTTCCGGGGTGAGCAGTGTACCCCACACGGATGAGTCACCAATAAGAATCACGCGGTATTCATCCCGCGCCTTTTCGGTCCCTGAAATGACATGCGAGGCGAACATGGCGTCCAGGTTGTACAGGCTGAGGTTGTACGCTTCGCGCGTCTCGCCGAAGGGAAGCCGCTCGCGGCCGGGAAAGAGGACGTTGTACAGGGTGATCCTTCCAAGCGATTCGCTCTTCACAAAGATGAACGCAAAGTTGAACAGGACAAATAATGCGCCTGCTTTGACGATGACTCTGAAGATGTGGATGGATGGTCTGTTCTGTTCCATGGATTTGATTATCTTCCCACTGCCGCCCCCCACTCTGTTTGGTCTCTCATCGAAAGGCCTGCTCGAGATAATTTTCCCCCGCCCTGAGAAACTCCTTCGCCCAGGTCAACATTTCATGGACTTCTTCCTCGGTCAAGTGACTGCCAATCGCATAATCGCCAATATTACGTCTGTCCTGCGATTTGATGAGATAATTATGAAATTTCGGGTTTAAGATTTTCGTTTTAGCAAATTCTCTGCCAAAGTTGGCAATGATTGCAGAATGACTGGAAAAGGCAAGACCCTTCTCCAACAACAAAGCCTCTGCAATATAGAACATCGCATAATAGGCGCGAGACCCTGCAAAGTCAACTTCGCCGTCTTTCAGGATTTTCTCGGCTGTTTTTATACTGCGTCTGGCTTTATCAAGCAACTCGCTGACTTCCTGCCTCATACCGTCACTCCATCGCGGCGGACGTTGATCAAAAATGGAGAATTCCGCTTTTGATATTCTGCTTTAGAAACAAAAGCGCGCGAAATCACTACGTCATTATCGAGCGAAAGTGATGCAACCTGGT
Source organism: Anaerolineales bacterium (assembly GCA_013360875.1). Taxonomy (GTDB): domain Bacteria; phylum Chloroflexota; class Anaerolineae; order Anaerolineales; family Villigracilaceae; genus Defluviilinea. The sequence continues at coordinate 7,302 of JABWAU010000003.1, forward strand.
CGTCTGAACGCTTGAGCATTTCAAGATAATCGAATTCGTCCTTCAAAACCAGTAGAACATCAATGTCCGAATCTTCACGGGCATCGCCTCGCGCCTGTGAACCGTACAAAATGATGCTATCCACCTGCTCACCATAAATGCGAAACAATTCCCTTTTCAATTTTTTCAGCACCTGCTGGATCTTTGAGGGCATTTCTGGCTCCTGTCCTTTATCTTACCGTTTTTCCCATCCTTATGCAACTGCTCAATCACCTTCTCACCGACGCGAACCCCAGCCCGTTGGGACCGACGTGGGCGCCGATGACCGGGGTCACGTTGACCATAAGGATGTCGCGCGGCACGGACTGACTGGCGGATTGCATGAGCGCGTTCAGGAATTCCCTGGCGCGCGGTTCCGCGCCCGTGTGAAGGATCGCCAGCCGTTCGAGTTCGCCGCCTTCGAGCAGAAAGTTCAACATCCGTTCGTTGGCTTGTTTTGTCGTGCGGACAGCGCCGATGGCTTTGACCTCGCCATTCGTCAGTTCGATCAGGGGCTTGATATTCAATATGCTTCCGAAGAACGTGATCACGGCAGGGACGCGTCCGCTGCGCCTGAGGTTTTCCATCGTGTCCAGCGCGGCAAAGACGTGGAGCCGCCTGCGCGTCGATTCGACCGCCTGGAGCGCGGCTTGCAGTCCGTTCTCTGCGGCTTCGGCGGCGGCGAGGACCTGGAAGCCAAGTCCCAGCGAGAGGAACATGCTGTCCACGATGGTGATTTTGTCCGGGAAGTCCCGCGCCGCCTGCCGGGCGGAGTTGATGATGGTGGTCAATGCTCCCGCGGCGTGGATGGAGAGGATGTGGTCACAGCCGCGCGCGAGGAGGGAGTCGTATCGGGAGGAGAAGTCGCCTATCGAGGGCGCGGCAGTTGTCGGCGGAGTTCGAAGCGAGGGAAGTCGTTTGTAGAAGTCTTCGCGCGAGATGCCGGTCCCATCCGCGTATTCTTTTCCCTCCAAGATCAAAATGGAGGGGATGACCTCGAGTTCATATTGTTCGATGAGGTAGATCGGAAGGTCGGACGTGGAATCCGTGACAACGCCGAGTTTCATGGTTTCTCCCGGTCGAGCCAGAGTTCTCGGTATTTTCGGTTCCAGTCAATGAGGAAACGGAAGGAGATAACGAGACCGCACGCCAGGGCAATCCACAGTTCGACGCCGCGCAGGTCGAAAAGCCAGAACGCGGGTGCGATGAGGATTCCTGTGAATACGCTGGCACGCGCTCCGTGACGGATGGTGATGGTGAGCAGGAGCAGCAGTCCCAGCCCGATGACGAACGCGAACCAATTGACCGCGAGAAGCGCGCCGCCGAAGGTCGCCAGCCCCATGCCGCCGCGAAATTGCGCGAAGAGGGGCCAGCAATGACCGATGACCGCGCAGGCGGCAGTGAGAGGAACGGCGTAGGACAAAATTTCATTTTGTCCCGCATGCAATGCAAGATACGTTGGTATGAATCCCTTTGCCACATCCAAAACCAACACCAGCGCGCCCCAACCGAAACCCGCCTGGCGGATCGTATTGGTCGTCGTCGCATGACCCGAACCCGCATCGCGCACGTCCACGCCTTTGACATGGCGCGTGACCCAGATGGAAAACGGAAGCGAGCCGGAGAGATAACCGAGAATGGGGAAGAGAACCATCGAAAGAACGCCCATGAGGCGCGAGTATAACAGAAGGGAATCGCTTCCTGTACATCTCAAGTAAAATCGTGGGTATGTCCAACAAAACACTTTTCGATCCGGCAGGTCAAACCTACCAGCAAACCCGCATCGCCCATTGGGACTTCGTCGCGCGTAAACGCGACTCATGGCAGGGTATGGGTAAATGGTATCATCGCCGCCTCGCCGAGATCTATCAATTTTACGTTGCCCCGCATCTGCGCGTGCTCGAGGTCGGTTGCGCCGACGGCCGCCTGCTCGCCCAACTCAAACCTGCGTACGGCGTGGGGGTTGACTTCTCCGAAGAAATGATCCGACGCGCAAAGAAACGACATCCGGAACTCACCTTCATCCATGCAGACGCGCACGACCTTTCCCAAATCAAAGAGACCTTCGACGTCATCATTCTCTCAGACCTCGTCAACGACCTGTGGGATGTGCAACGCGTCCTCGAGCAGGTCCATGATCTCTCCACTCCGCGCACGCGTATCATCCTCAATTTTTACAGCAGGCTCTGGCAATTCATCCTCGGCGCGGCGCAACGCCTCAACCTCGCCACGACCAACCTGTATCAGAACTGGCTGACGCGCGAAGACATCACGTCACTGTTGCAACTCGCCGGTTTCGAGACGATCCGCACGTCACAGGAAATTCTCTTTCCTCTTCCACTGGGCGGGCTGGCGAATCGTTTCCTCGTCCGCTTTTGGCCCCTCAATCATTTCGCGCTTTCAAACTTCGTGATCGCGCGTCCGGCCCCCGAACGCGCGGAAGAGCCGAGGGTTTCGGTTGTCGTTGCGGCGCGGAACGAAGCGGGAAACATCAAATCCATTTTCGAACGCGTCCCGCAAATGGGACGTGAGACCGAACTCATCTTTGTGGAGGGACATTCGAAGGACGACACCTACGCGGCAATCGAACGGGAGATCGCTTCGCATCCCGCGACCCCGAGCCTGCTGCTCAAACAACCGGGCATCGGCAAAGCGGACGCCATTCGCGCCGGCTTCGAGAGAGCCTCCGGCGACATTCTTATGATCCTCGACGCGGACCTGACCGTCCCACCGGAAGACCTGCCGCGTTTTTACGAGGCGCTCGTCTCAGGCAAAGGAGAGTTCATCAACGGCGTGCGCCTCGTCTACCCGATGGAAAGGGAAGCCATGCGCACGCTGAACTTCATTGGCAACAAGTTTTTCAGCATGGCGTTCTCATGGCTGTTGGGTCAATCCATCAAGGATACGTTGTGCGGCACGAAGGTGTTGTGGAAAAAGGATTACGAATTGATCAAGGCAAACCGTTCCTACTTCGGCGATTTCGACCCCTTCGGCGATTTCGACCTGATCTTCGGCGCGGCAAAATTGAATTTGAAGATCATTGACCTCCCCATCCGTTACCGCGAACGCACCTACGGCACGACCAACATCTCACGCTGGAGGCACGGCGCGCTGTTGTTTCGCATGGTCGCTTTTGCGGCAAGGCGGATTAAGTTTGTGTAGGGTTTCGGCGCGGGATGCAACCTACGGCAAAGGCTGGCGTTCGTACAACACCCAACCCTGTTGCACGCCGACCCTGTGGTACTCCGTCGGCGGGACGACGTTCCCGCCATTCTGAGGCATCAACAAATAACCGATTCCGTTGGCACGCAGCCATTCGAGGTCGGATATCTGATCAGGCGCAACCAACGGAACGAGACGGCGTTCCAGGTTCTTTCCGAACAACGGATAATCCAAGATGAAGAAGTAGGCGTAGTATCCCAGCGTGGATTCCGCCGGCACGATCTTCTCCACCATGTAATACACCTCGCGGTCGTTCTTTCTTTGGATGGTTTGGACGAAGATGCGGTCGTTGCTCCACACGTGGAACTCGTCGGCGTATTTTCCCAGCGTGGGTTTGGAGGGGTTGTAAAGCAGGGTCACGGCAAGGATGATCATTCCCAGAATGCCGATCAACCATTCCTTCACGGATTTCTTCTCCCCCAACCAGGATGCCATCAACGGCGCGCCCAAAGCGACCAGCGGGGCAAAGTAACGTCCCTGGAATGGGTCCCAGCCGGGACGCAGGATGATCTCCAATGGCAGGAAGACCAGCAGGGCAATGCTGGGCGTCAATGAAATGTAGGAACGTTTTCGTATCCCCCGCCAGGGTTCGATAAAGAGAGCCTGGAAAAGCAAAATGACGCTCAAGGGTCCATACCAGGCGTGGCTTTCCTCGTTGATGTTTTTATCCGCAAAACTGAAGGTGTGACCCGGCGCGGCGTAGGCGGTCCCTTCGATCTCCTCGAAACCGATCGCCTGGAACAACGGTCTTATCAATCGCATCTTCACTTTGTGGGCGTACCCATCCAACGGTCTTGGCAAGCCGCTCGTATCGAGCGCCTGATAGAAGAGGCGGGGCGCGTTATACACCAATTCGAGCAGGTACTCCGTTCCGGGGAGGGGAGCATTTTGAGGCGGGACAGGTTCGGGGTGGTTTTGAGGCGGGCGTTCCAGGTTTGCCACTTTGATCGCCGCATCCTGGGTCTGCGGTATCTCGATCAGGCTGTCGAAATAAGCCGGGGAACCGAACGGATCGCCAAAGTACCACCAGTTGACTGCGTACATGTATGCGCCGAAGAGCGCGATCCCAACCACCACGTTGAGGGACCAGATAAAAACCAGTTTCCACCTGTTCCTGCCGAATTGCAGGACTGCCAACAGCGCAAGGATCGCCAGGACGGGCAACAGGATGATGTAACTTTTCTTCACTCCAACCCCCAAACCGACGGCAATTGCAGAAAGGGAAAGCAGGGAATAACGTCCCTCCCTCAACCCCAGAAACAGAAAGTAAACCGCCGGGATAAAGAACGCCATGGTGACGAGGTCGGTCTGGGTGGTGGTGGATTGCAGGGCGATCAGGGGAAACGTCAGAAAGATCAACGCGGCAAAAGCGGATTGACGCGGTTTATAACCGTGGAAGCGCGCCAGCCCAAAGACGCCCACTGCCGAGACCAGCGCAGCCAGCCATTGTATGCTGCCTGTCAGTTGATCGCCTCCGAGGAAAAGGAGAGTCCAGTACGTTTGCAACTGGGCGTTGACCGGATACCAGACCTGGTTAGCCATAAGGGTGGACCAGGGGAAAAAGGAGCCGTATTGCCGCCAGAACCCGATGCGCGATAAATGCGTACCCAGGCTGTCCATGTTGTTCTGGGGAATGTGGACGATCTGCGCCAGCGCAAAGGCATACGACAGGGCAACGAACAGGGAAAGGAGTCCGAGCGGCGGCTCGCGTCGAAACCATTGCAGGTCGAACCTGACGCGCATACCCCGGAAAGGCTCCCACAGGGAGGGCTTCCCGAGTCTATTCCAGACCAGCCAGCCGATTCCCCCAATGCACAGATGAATTAGCAGCACGACCCATTGCCGGTTCAAAACGTGGAAACTGTTGGCAATGTAGCCGGTCAAGACGATGTTGGCGCTACAGATCACATAGACTGCAATCAACCAGGCAGGTTTATTCGCCGGTCGAAAGACTGCCACCCAGGGCAGACTCGCAACCAACAGGACGAACAACGCCAACGAAAAAATCAACATCGGAAGCGAGACAATCTTACACCGAGAATTCCTTGAGCGCTTCGATCACGCGCGCCTGATCCTCCTCTGTCAGGTTGGTGTAGAACGGGAGACGCAGGAGTTGGTCGCTGATCTGTTCGGTTACCGGGCAATCGCCCTCTTTGCCGGCGTATTTTTCGCCCATCGGCGAGAGATGCAGGGGCAGGTAATGGAAGACCGCCTGGATGCTGCGTTCCTTCAAATGGGCGATCGCCGCCTGGCGTTTCTCGAGGTTCGGGAACAGCATGTAGAACATGTGGTAGGTCTGTTCGCAGTGCGCGGGGACGAAGGGCATCCGCACGTGGTTTTCCTCCGCCCAGGCGCCGAGTTCCGTGTAGTAGGTTTCCCAAATCTGGCGGCGGCGCGCTTGAATCTGCTCGCGTTCCTCCAGTTGCGCCAGCAGGAAGGCGGCGAGCATGTCGGAGGGAAGATAACTCGAGCCGATGTTCACCCACGTGTATTTATCCACCTGCCCGCGAAAGAAGCGACTGCGGTTGGTGCCTTTCTCGCGCAGGATTTCGGCGTCTTCGATGTATTTCGGGTCGTTGATCAACAGCGCGCCGCCCTCGCCGGAGGTGAAGTTCTTGGTTTCGTGGAAACTCTGGGTCGCCATCACGCCGAACGTGCCGAGTTGTTTCCCTTTGTATTTGCCGAAGAGACCGTGCGCGTTGTCTTCGACGACGGGGATACCGTGCCGGTTCGCGATCTCCAGGATCGCGTCCATTTCACAGCCGACGCCTGCGTAGTGGACGACGACGATGGCGCGCGTGCGGGGCGTGATCAAAGCCTCGAGTTTGGATTCGTCAATATTGAGGGTATCGGGCCGAACGTCCGCGAAGACCGGTTTTGCATTCCGCAGGACAAAGGCATTAATCGTGGAGACGAACGTGAACGAAGGGACGATCACCTCGTCCCCCTCCTTCAAATCCAAAAGAAGCGCGGACATTTCCAACGCGTGCGTGCAGGAGGTGGTCAACAGGACTTTGGGAACGCCGATCGTTTCCTCGAGCAGGGCGTGCGCCTTTTTGGTGAATTGCCCGTCGCCTGAAATGTGACTGTTCTGCAACGCCTGTTGCACGTACTCGATTTCCTTCCCGACGGTGGTTGGACGGTTGAATGGAATGGGCATGATGTTCTCCAAAATTATTCGGACAATACCGTACCGCAAGATTCAGCCTGCGCGCGGCAGATTTGCCGTCAAAAAACGCGCAACGTGAACGTTGCAGTACTGGCGCTCATTCAGGGATCCACACAACGGCGGAGCCTGTGAGACAAATTTCGCCGTCCGCGTTCAGGACATTCGTATCCAGAACGAGGCGGCGTTTTTCGATCATCACCTCTGTGACTTTGACTTCGACTTTGACAGTTGTATCCACGTACACGGGGCGTTTGAAAACAGAGTTTTGCGAAATGTAGACGGTTCCCTGCCCGGGGAAATCCATGCCCAGTATTTTGGAAAGCAACCCGATGAGAAACGCGCCGTGGACAATGCGTCTTTTGAAGAACGACTTTTCGGCAAACTCCGCGTCGAGGTGGATCGGGTTTAGATCGCCGACGACTTCCGCGAAGCGCCTTACGTCCTCTGCGGAAATGTGTTTCTCGAATGAAAATCCATCGCCCGGTTGATAGGAAAATTCGGCTGTCATCCGTTTCCTCATTTGCCGCTGTTTGCAACTTCCAGAATATACCTGCCATATCCGTTGCCAGACAATTCCTCCCCCAGTTTCAACAACTGTTCCCTCGTGATAAATCCCATACGGAACGCGATCTCCTCCGGGCACGAGATCATCAATCCCTGCCGCTCCTGGATGGTCTGGATGAACTCCCCAGCCTGGAGCAGGGATTCGTGCGTCCCGGCGTCCAGCCATGCCACGCCGCGCCCGAACAATTTGACCCTCAATTGCCTTCGCTCCAGATAAATCCCGTTCAAGTCGGTGATCTCGATCTCGCCGCGCGCGGAGGGTTTCAAAGACTCGGCAAATTTCACCACCTGGTTATCGTAAAAATAAATTCCCGGAACCGCCCAATTCGATTTCGGTTTTTTGGGTTTCTCCTCGATGCTCAGGACATCGCCATTTTCATTGAACTCGACGATGCCATACCGCTCAGGGTCGTGTACCTTGTAGCCGAAGATCATCGCGCCTTCCTCGAGGGACGCGCAACTCTTCAAAAGCGAACCCAATCCTTCGCCGTAAAAGATGTTATCACCAAGGGTCAGGCAGACCGGGCTGCCGCCGATGAAGTCGCGTCCCACCAGGAACGCGTCCGCAAGACCGCGCGGTTTCGCCTGTTCGGCATACTCGAACTTCAAGCCCCATTGCGAACCGTCCCTCAGCAATTCACGGAACAGCGGCAGCGCTTCGGGCGTGCTGATGATCAATATCTCGCGTATCCCCGCCAGCATCAGCATCGAAAGCGGGTAATAGATCATCGGTTTATCGAAGACCGGCAAAATTTGTTTGCTGATGGCGATCGTCAGCGGGTAGAGACGCGTGCCCTTCCCGCCCGCCAGAATGATGCCTTTCATTTCGACTCCTTCGCTTCGCGCCATGCGTAATTCTTCCTGATCCACTCGCCGTACGAACCGCTGCTGACCTGGTCCACCCATTCGGGATGCGACAGATACCACTCGATCGTGCGACGCAAGCCCGCCTCGAACCCCACCTCAGCCTGCCAGCCCAATTCGCGCCTGATCTTCGCCGAATCGATCGCGTAGCGTTTGTCGTGACCCGGGCGATCCGTCACAAAGCGGATCAATTCCCTGTAACTCTTCAATCCCTGCTCGCGCAATTGCGGGACCTCCTCCGGCGGCGCGACCTCATCGAGAATCTCGCAGATCTTGTTTACGAGGTTGATGTTCTTCTGTTCGTTGTTCCCGCCGATGACGTACACCTCGCCCGGCATCCCTTTCTCGAAAGCCAGTTTCACTGCTTTGCAGTGATCCTCCACGTAGAGCCAATCGCGGACGTTCGATCCGTCCCCATAAACCGGCAACAATTTTCCCGAGATCGCGTTCAGGATCATCAACGGGATCACTTTTTCGGGAAATTGATACGGTCCGTAATTGTTGGAGCAATTGGTGATGATCGTCGGCAGTCCGTATGTGTGGTGAAAGGCGCGCACAAAATGGTCGCTGGAGGCTTTGGATGCGGAGTAAGGCGAATTGGGCGCGTAAGGCGTGTCTTCGGTGAACCAGCCGTCGGGTCCGAGCGAGCCGAACACCTCATCCGTGGAGACATGCAAAAAGCGAAACTCCTTTTTCCGATCCTCGGGCAAACCGCTCCAATAGGCGCGCGCGGCTTCGAGCATGGTGTATGTCCCGACCACGTTGGTATGGACGAAATCCTCCGCGTTCACGATGGAGCGATCCACGTGCGACTCAGCCGCAAAGTGGAAGACGCCGACCGGCTGATACTGGGAGAACAGCGCAGAGACCAGTTCTCGATCAGTGATACTGCCTTTGACGAAGATATAGTTCGGGTTTCCCTCGAGGTCCGCCAGGGAGAGCGGATTGGCGGCATAGGTCAGGGCATCCAGGTTCACCACGCGGTGCGCGCCGCCCTGCACGAGCATCCGCACGAAGTTCGCGCCGATGAACCCGCACCCGCCGGTGACGAGAACAGTTTGTTTTTCGGTCATCCGTTTCCTTTCCGAATATCAGCGAAATAATCTACGCATTACGCTATTTCCCAGACGGGCAAATTCCTGTTTGGGTACGCGGTACGTAGATTTCGATCCGTGAGTCGTCCGCTTCGATGGTCATGGACGATTCGTAGTTGCAAAGGATGTATGGAGAGACGAAGGTATTCCACACGTTGTTCTCCTCCGCAAAGACGCCCTCCTGTTTGATGATGAGATTCTGCCTTCCCGATACGATTGCCGCGAAGCGACGGTTTTTCAGGTCGTCGTAAAACTTTTCCAGATACGCCCGATTGCCGGACATCGCCATTTCCATCATTGTGACCACTTCGTAATCGTACACGAGCGGCACGTTCACATCGCCCAGCGCAACCAGTTGCCTTTCGTTGATAAACAGGATGGGTCCCTGTTTGCCGATCTCGTTGACGACCTCCACCAGTTGCTGATGCGCCTGACGGTTCCATCCTTCATTATATTTGGGGTGGGGACTCAGCATCGGAATCAAAATCATTAACGGTGTCACCAAAGCGACCGCGATCACCGGGGCTGGGCGGATCTGCACGGACTGACCGCCCGACTCGGTTTGGACACGCCCGCCAAAAAAATACAGCGCACTGATGGCAGCGATCACGGCATAGGTATCCATGTTGTGCAGGTCGCCTCCGCCGCCGATCTTTGCGCTGACCACGGCGCTTCCCGCGAACAAAACGACGATCATGGCGATCAACCCCAGCCAGCGAATGGGATGCAGAGTCCCTTTCCGGCGCGCGGCGAGGATGAGGACGATGAGCAGGGGTCCGCTGATAAACAATATGCCCGGAACGACGCCGAGGGGGAAATTTTCATTGGGCCACAATCGGTACCACAACAGGTCGGACGTGAAACTCGACGTGAACGCCTCTGCAATATGCGCGTTGCCGGAGACGTACACGTAAGCCCATTGCGCGAACAATGCGGAGGTCAATCCTGCCACCATCCATAAGGCGGGCTGGGAAAGATACCTCGTCAACTGCTTGAAGGATATCTTCCCACCTTCGCTCGAAGTCAGAGGCTTTTCGAGCAGATACATGGCGGAGGCGATCATGGCGGGCATGGGGAACCAGTTCACGCGGCTGATTCCAGCCCAAAGCGAGGCAAGGATCACTATAATCAGCGACTGCCATGGTTTATTCATGGAAACGAACAACAGGGGCAGGATGATCATAATCTCCAGATGGTAATAGACTCCCACGCGGAGAAAGAACAGGAAGAGCCAGCCCGCGCTCAGCCAGCGGAGGGCTTTTTCCTCGGGAGCAAAGCCGCGTTTTGTGATCGCAATGGTCGCGCCGGCCGTCAAGCCGATCCAAAGGAGGAATTGCCAGAAACGGTGTGCGAAAATGCCGAGGTTGGGGAAGAGGAACGGGAACGATTGAAGCAGGTATCGGGTGGGATGAAGCGTGGATAACGGAAACGATTCGCCGTAAACCTGTTTGGAAAAGAACAGCGAGGCGTAGTAGTATCGGCTTCCCTCCGACCATCCCATCGAGAGAGGGTAGTTCGTCACATAGGAGTAACGGAAGAAAATCTCGAAAGCCAATCCGAGCAAAACCGCCGCCGAGGCGAAACCGCCCAGCCATGTCGTCCCGAAGGCGACTTTGAGCGCGCCGCTTCCCAGCACGATCAACCACCAGCACATCCAGTAATAGAACAACAGGAGCAAAACGGGATCATAAACCGGCTGTTTGACCTCCTGACCGATCTGGTATGCGAATTTGACGTACGGAATGAGATATGCAATCGCGATAAAAACGACCGCGCCGATCACGCGCCAGAACGGTTTATCTGACCCGGCTTGTTCGATGCGTTCGAGGAATGTGGAATTTTTTCCGATGATGCGGATCGTCAGCCACGCGCACGCCAAGGCAATGGCGAGGCACAAGACGATCATCCCGCTCCAGGTGGAACGCAGAAGGTCCGCCTTGATTTCGAGGAGGTGCAGGTAGACCGAGCGCATCATCGTCAGGTTGACGATGATGGTGAAGGTGAGGATTGTCAGCCAGAAGGAATGGGGGGATGTGGAGGGCTTGTCCATCGAAACCCAATTTTACAGCAGGTTGTTGCCGGGCGATGCTTCGTTTTTTTGTTCCGCCATTGCGGACGTGATCGAAGGGAGAAAGAGCGCGCCGGGCAGGCTGGCAAGGATGGAGAAGGCGCGAAGCATAACCGCCACACTCAAACTGACTGCCGGGGACCAGCCTGCCACGTTCGTCATGAAAAAGGTGAAGGATAGTTCCTGCAAGCCATATCCGTTGACCGAGATCGGGATGAGCGTGATAAAGTAGGTCAGGCTCCAAAGGCCCGCGATCATCCAAAAGGAGACAGGGTTGCCGAGGTCGTTTGCAAGGATATAAATGGAACCGAACAGGCACAGCATGTGTACCCACGTGAACGCCAGCGACCCGAGCAGAGATAAAGGTTTCCTGAGCCAGAGGTTGAAGACGGAAAATGTCCGCTTGAGAAAGGCGAGGGGTTTGTGGAACCAGGCAAAGGTCAAGAGAGAGGCGGGAAGAGGTTCCAGGAGACTCCACGAATGGATCAACCCAATGGGAGCCACCATCGTCATGCCCGCCATGCCGATCAACCTGTCTGCCGCAATGGAGGCGAGGCAGACGGCGCGGTCGAATCCCATTTGCATGGCGCCGGCAAGTCGCACCACATCGCCGCCGATGGTGGTTGGGAGGAAATTCGAGGCGAACAGACCGGTGAAGGTCAACGCCATGCTGTCCTTGAAGTGGATGTGAACTCCGCCGGAACGCAATAATATATGCCATCTTCCAACTGTGGCAATGCGCGAGACGAAAAATAAAAGCGCGACCCAAAGCAGATCCGATGTTTTGATTTTTGTAAAGGTTGCGAGGATTTCGCCCCATCCATCCTCCCTCAATAAAACGATCAATAGAATGACTGCCAGTATCGTCCCCGCCAATTGCAGGATGCGCTGACGATTCCTTGCCCACCACACGGACATGCTATCGTTTCTTTCCAAGCACTGCCCGGATGGTGTACGTCGGCTTGCTTTGTGATTCGTGATAGGTGCGCGCCAGAAGTTCCGCGATCAGTCCCATCAGGATGGATTGAAAACCGAGAATAAGCAGCATGACGCTGATCTGGAAGAACGGCGAGCCAAGCACCGAGATCAGGAAGAACACCCTGCGGACAAAAAGGTATGCAAGCAAAAGCGCGCTGATCCCGATGAGGATGATGCCCGTCCCGCCGAACAGACGCATGGGTTTGTGGGAATAATCGAGCAGGAACTTCACGGTGAACAGATCGAGGACGACCTTCACGGTTCTTTCCAAGCCGTATTTTGCCTCGCCAAATTTGCGGGGGTGGTGCCTGACAGGGAGTTCTGTGATCTTCGCCCCAACAGAATGAGCGAAGACCGGGATAAAGCGGTGCATTTCGCCGTAGAGACGGAAGCCCTCCAGCGCCTGGCGCCGATAGGCTTTGAGCGTGCATCCGTAATCGTGGAGGTGAACGCCCGTCACCCACGAGATCAGCCCGTTGGCAAGGTTCGAGGGGATGGTGCGCGTGAAGCGGTTGTCCTTGCGATCCTTGCGCCAGCCGCTGACCAGGTCGTAGCCTTCGTCGAGTTTGGCGAGGAGCATGGGGATGTCCGCCGGGTCGTTTTGCATGTCTGCGTCGAGCAGGACGATGATGTCGCCATCCGAGTGGTCAATTCCGGCGGCGATGGCGGCGGTCTGACCGAAGTTGCGACGGAAAACCACCACGCGGACGTGTTTGGGATGCTTCTTTGCCAGACCTTCCAACACATCGAGGCTGCTGTCTCTTGAACCGTCATCCACAAAAACGACCTCCCACTTTTTCTTTAGTGGCGTCAATGCCGCTTCGATGGCGTCCATCAGAAGCGGCAGGTTCTCCTTTTCGTTGTAGACCGGGACGACGAGGGAAAGATCGGTCATGGGTTACTTCTTTGAATTCAGCCGCTCCATATCCGCATCCACCATCATGGTGACGAGTTCCCTGAAACTCACAGCCGGTTCCCAGCCCAGCACGTTGCGCGCCTTGGTTGGGTCGGAAATCAACAGGTCCACTTCAGCGGGACGGTAGAAACGCTCATCCTGCACGACAAAGTCTTTGTAATCCAGCCCCACATGACCGAAGGCGATCTCGCAGAACTCGCGCACCGAATGGGTCTCGCCCATGCCAATCACGTAACTGTCTGGTTTGTCCTGTTGCAACATTCGCCACATGGCTTCCACGTAATCGCCGGCAAAGCCCCAGTCGCGCTGCGCCTCGAGGTTGCCGAGACGCAATTCCTTTGCAAGACCGTGCTTGATCCTCGCCACGCCGTCCGAGATCTTGCGCGTGACGAACTCCAAGCCCCGGCGCGGACTCTCGTGATTGAACAAAATCCCCGAGGTCGCGAACATGTCGAACGACTCGCGGTAGTTCACCGTGATCCAGTGACCGTACACCTTTGCCACGCCATACGGACTGCGCGGGTAGAACGGCGTGTTCTCGTTCTGCGGAACCTCCACCACCTTTCCAAACATCTCACTGGAGGACGCCTGATAGAAACGAATCTTCGAATTCACAAAACGGATCGCTTCGAGGATGCGCGTCACGCCCAGCGCGGTGATGTCCCCGGTCAGCGCGGGCTGGTTCCACGAGGTCGGCACGAACGATTGCGCGGCAAGGTTATAGACCTCCGTCGGTTCGTACTCCTCGAGCAAAGCCAGCAGCGATCCCTGGTCGTGCAGGTCGCCCTGAACGACCGTGATGTCGTCGAGCAAATGATTGATGCGTTCGTATGTCACGGTGCTGGAACGGCGCGCAACGCCGACGACTCGATACCCCTTCGAAAGCAATAACTCAGCCAGATACGATCCATCCTGACCCGTGATCCCTGTGATTAAAGCAGTGGGCATTTATTCTCCTTGTTCAAAATTCAGCGGCTGAATTATAAACTCACATTGACCGATGTCAAGCGCGCTTTTTATCCAGCCACCACCCCAGCCCCACGATGATACCCCATAACGCCGCAATCACGCCCACCATCACGGCAAACGGCAGTTGACCGCCCCAATGGAAATAACGGCTCGCATACCATTGCGTGAACACCAACAGGAACACAACTTCGCACAGAACCACCCGCTCGAACCACACATTGCGCGTCTCCCGCCACCAAACCCAGACATGCCCCGCCAGGATGGACTGCCACAGGAACAGGAGCGTGCGGTAGCGGGGATTGTCCCACGAGTCGCCGCCGCCTCGCAACGCGGCAAGCAGGATCCAGGTCCACGCGAGAAGCGAAAGCCACAGGAGGATGTTACGGTTCCTTCTGGACCCCTGTCCTGCCGCGGCTCCGAAAGACATGATCAACGCGGGAAGCAGCGCGTACCAACCCAGCGCGCGCAGAAGGTAGATCGCCTTCCAGATGGGAAGGGTCGGCGCGACCAGCGCGGCAGGCAGGACCGGCTGCAAAATCCCATAGACCGCGACGAAAGGTAGGCGCATCCATTCGGGCATCTCGTCGAACAGTTTTTGGATCCAGCCCGATTCGCGCTCCAGTTGATACACGTCCCATTTGACGGTGAGCCTCAACCAGTCATTGATCACGCGCAACGGGGACGACGCGTCGAACTGACCGGAACGGTTGAGCGATGCGGAAAGGAAGAGCAGTCCCACAAAAAAAATGACCACGAAAACGAGGATGGAATTCCACGAAAGGCTCCGGCGTTCGTTCGTGAAAAATGTCCATCCTGCAAAGATAACCATCGTTGCAAGCGCCACCGCAGGCGAGACCAGCAACATGCCAAGCAAGCCAACCCCAAGCCAAACCTTGGGCACCATTTTGGACTCAGCCAGCCTGCTGGCGTTCCTGGACTCAGGGAGTTTGCTCCCGTTTACGCCAGCAAGTTGGCTGACACCAAACACAAACCCATACAACGCCATCGCGCTGAACGCCAGCAAATAAGGCTCGCGCATCGCGGACGAACCCAGCAGGACGCTTTCGGGATACAGGGCATAGATCCATGCGGAGGCATACGCGACCTTTTCTCTGAAGACCTGCCGCGTTCCCATCCATAAAAACGGAACCCCCAACGCGGCGACAAACGCCGAGAGCAAAATCAACATCAACGGCCGATGGGCGTCGGGGGACAAATAACGATACACGAACGCGCTGAAGGCTAACAATCCGCCATATTGATCGTAGGCGAATTTCCGGTTGAACGCGTTGAGAATTGGAGCATCCGAGCTCGCCAGTTCCCATGCCTGGTCGTCGCGGCGATGCGCGTCGGTGAAAACATAGCCTGCTTTGTCGTCCTCGTCGTCGTGACCGTAGAGGGGAAGCCCAAGATGAAGCGAAACCCCGACGAGGAGGCGGAGGGCGAAAGCGAGGGAAATAATTAGCCCGAGGGTTCCTCCTGTGCTGAGCGCAGACGAAGCAAAGCGGCGATTGGAGAATTTGAGAATTGCGAGGGAGAGAAGAGAGAGGAAGGAAAACGATGCGAAGCCGATCCACCAATTCCCCGGTTGCATGGATGAGAACACCGCCCCCAACGCAAGAGCGAGAGGGAGAAGCCAGGACAGGTCGGTTTTCTTGAGAGTCATGTGAGGGAGATTCTACACTACTTGTAAGAGGCAATTGTCCGGTTGCAAGTTGGGGATATAATTTTGCACACAGGAAATCATAAAGAACGTTGCCACGAAAGGCGGCGAGACATGGATGAAACGATTAGAGCCGTTATCTTGCTGACAATCGGTTGGGGTTTGGGAATACTTAGCACATTCCTTAGCGCATGGTTGCAAGCACGTCAGGAACAACGAAAAGCCCGAATCGACCGAGAGAATGAGATACGAAGACGTCTTGTTGGCGATTTGATTCAGACCTCGGAAGTAATGACGTTCATTGAGGCGGCGCGGAAACGCAAAGAACAACCTGATTTGAGTCGTGCCAATCTGGCATCGGTAGATTTACGTTACCAGAACCTGCAAAAGGTCAAACTGTATCGAGCCATTTTTGATGGTGCGGACTTGAACGGCGCGAATTTACAAGACGCTGATTTGAGCAAAGCGTCTTTCAGGGACGCAAAACTATATGGAGCCAAACTTCAAAAGGCTAATTTGATGCGCGCTCGATTGAGTGAAGCGCGAATGAAACAAGCCGATCTTTCGGGGGCAAATCTTGAAGTTGCGGAAATGCAAAAAGCATATCTTCGAGAAGCCATATTGCATGAAGCCAACTTACAGGAAGCCAACCTGGAAGAAGCCGACCTTACTGATGCCGATTTTACCAAAGCAAATTTAAGGAAAGCGAATCTGCGGGGCGCTAAAGTGGATGGCGCAAAATTCACGAATGCAACATTGACTTATGCCATCATGCCTGATGGATCACTTCATGAATGAAAAAGGCGTTTCCTTTCAGATTCTCGCCAATCTGCCAACACCAGCCAACCGGTGATCTCATTTTCTAAATTGTTTTCATCCGTACCGGAACAATTCGCCTTAAAGTTTCACTGTTAAGGAAAACTTTTCAAAAATCCATCCAACACTCTCTCCGCCCTTGCCAGCCAGGTATAACCTTTAACATCCCTCCTCGCCTGTTTTCCCAACTCAACTCTGCGCGGTTCGTCGGCGAGCAGCCTCTCGATTTCCACTTTCCACTTTTCAACATCATCCGGTTCACAGAAGACCGCATTCTTCTCGTTCAACACCTCCCTTATCACCGGTAAATCTGAAGTAACGATCGCGCGTCCCGCCGCCATGTATTCGAACATTTTCATGGGGCTGGCGACGCTGGCGGAATCCCCGGTTCCGCTGGAGCCCATGATGGAGCGGCTGTAGGGCATGAGCAGGATGTCCGCGGCGGATTGATACAGCGGCAAGTCCTGATTGGGGATGAAGCCGGCGAATGTGATGTTGGATATACTCTCCGCCTCTGCGCGTCCTTTCCATGCTGCGACATCTTCGGGTCTGCCGCCGACCCAGACGAAGTGCGCGTGAGGGATTTCTTTTGCGAGCGCGAGGAACAGGTCCGCGCCCCTGCCCGCGTAAAGGTGACCGGTGCACATCACGGTCGGGGCTTCGCGGAGGCTCAGGGACCGCCGGGCAGCCTCGGGCGTGGAGGGAAGCGAGGCGAAGCGTTCCAGATCCACTCCGTTCGGCGCGACGACGACTTCGTCCGCTTTGAAGCGGATGTTATGTTTATGTTCCAGCACATCCACAAGCGCGCGGGTGATGGAGGCGATGCGTTTGCGTCCACGCAGGGCGGCAAAAGCGCGATGCCAGGCGGGACCAAGCGCGCCGGTGGGCTGGAGATGGATCTCGTAAACGGTGGGAATGTTGTAAAGCAAACCGAAGACCGCCGATTGAGGGAACCACGTGTAGAGCAGGTCGGGTTTGAGGGCGCGGGCGCGCTGGACGGACTGAAATGTGAAAAGGCGGCGGCTGGGGGAGATGATCCATTCGATGGGGAAATCGGTTTGAATGCCGTAATGCTGTTGAAGGTCGAAAGTCGAAGGTCGAAGGTCGAAGTCCGGTACGAGGAGCGTAAGGTCGTGACCGAGTTGCACGAGGGCGGAGCAGGCTTTCATCACCTGGATGCTGTTGGCGGTGTCGGAGGGGATCTGTGAACCGGCGATGGCGGCGATTCTCATGTGGCGACCTCTCCACGTTTGAGGATGGAAAGTCCCTTCAGGACGATCCACGTGATCGAAACAATGAAATACCCCGATACGATCCCCGCGCCGACAAGATAACCGCCGCGCGGAACGAGCAGGAAGATGAGCGCGACCTCCACCGCGCCCGCGATTGCCGCGACCATGAGCGGGTAATTCGGCTTTCCCAACGCCAGCAAAAGCGGACGATTCCAATTGGCGACGTTTGCGACTCCGTAACCGAGGAGGAGGATCAGGAAACATGGATAGGCGGGAGCCATGTCGCTGCCGTAGATGAATGGGATCAGCCACCAGCCGATTGCGGCAAGCCCGCCGCCCGCGAGGAGTGTCCACGACGCGCCGATGGCGCTGATTTGTTTCAAGAGCTTGCGCGTGGCTTGCCATTGTTTCTGCGCGACGGTCTTCGTGATCTCGGCGTAGGTGGGCCAAATAAACGGTTCGAGCGGGAGCATGACCAGGTTGATGAGCCGCGACGCCAGCGCGAAGTATCCGACTTCGGTTGTGGAGAGCAAAGCCGCGAGGTAGAGTCGGACGTTGTCGCGGGCGAACAGGTTGACGGTCCCATTGAGATTCGTGCTGAAGGCAAAGCGCAGGATGGGTTTCCAATCCGGGATAAGGGCAAGCGGTGCGCGAGTCCAGTTACGTCCAAGTGTCCCGTTCAATTCACGAAGCGCAAATCCCGTAACCATGAATCCCGCGATCGTTTTGCCGATGAGATAGGCGGCGAGGAGGCCGGCGATGTTCCATTTCAGGAGAAAGGCGGCGGTGATGAGCAGGGTCAGGGCGACGCTTTGATAGAAATTCGCCTGCGCCACGCGTTTGAAATTGTCGGTGGCGTGAAGGACGCCGATGGAGGTTTCATAAACAAGATTGGCAAGCAGGAACAAACCGTAAAAGCGGAAGAGATACGCAATGGACGCATCGTCCGCGAAGGTGCGCGCGCCCCAAACGGAGAGCAAAAGCAAAACGAGATATGCGAGGACGGACGTGAGCGCTTCCGTCATCCCGATCCCCTTGATGAGGGAGGCGGCGCGAGGTTTGTCGTTTTGCGCCAGCGCCTCGCCCGCATATTTGACGGTCACTTCGCTCATGCGGAAGGAAAGCAGGCGGTTGACGTTGGAAGCGAAATCCATGACGACGACCAGCAAACCGAAGCCCGCATCCCCAAGCAGGCGCACGACGAGAATGCCCTGCACGACGCCCAGCGCGGAGGCGAACGTGTTACTGCTGAACAGGTAACCGCTGTTGCGCAGGACGCGGCGGATGAGGGGATCGTCGCCGAGGGAGGTTTTGATCTTCTGAATCATTTTTTTACCGCAAAGCACGCGAAGAGCGTCAAGATTTATGCTTCACTTCGCGAACTTTGCGGTTCAAGGAATCTAAGGCGTGAGCACATCCTTCGCCCACTCGCGTTCGGCGTTGTACCATTCGACCAGTTTTTCGACTCCGGAGCGCATGTCGAATTGCGGCTCCCAGCCGAGCAGTTGACCGGCCTTGGTCACGTCCGCCCAGTTGGAGCGCATGTCGGCCGGGTTCGGCGGACCGTAGACGATCTCCGCTTTTTTACCGACCACCTCCTCGATCAATTCGATCAGGTTGTTGATGGTGATCACCTCATGCCCGCCGATGTTGATGATTTCATAGCCGAGCGGTTTGAGCGCAAGGATCGTGCCGCGCGCGATGTCGTCAATGTAGGTGAAGCCGCGCGATTGTTCGCCGTCGCCGTTCACGCGCACGGGACGTCCCTCGCTGATCCATTGCACGAAGCGGAAGAGCGCGAGGTCCGGGCGACCCGCGGGCCCATAGACCGTGAAATAACGCAAAACGCTGACGTCTATCCCGTAGAGATGATGATACGCGTGACACATCGCCTCTGCCCCCTTTTTGCTTGCCGCGTATGGCTGGAGCGGTTCACTGCTGGAGGCGGATTCCGGCGTCGGGTAGGGCGGGTCTTCGCCGTAGATGCTGGAGGTGGACGCGACAACGAATTTTTTCGTCCCGGTCTGTTTGCATAATTCCAGCATGTTCAACGTGCCGATCACGTTGCTTTGTACGAAGATCCAGGGATCCTCCACGCTGTAACGCACGCCGGCGCGCGCGGCGAGGTTGATGACTCCGTCGAACCTTTCGTTCCTGAAACGCTCGATGATCGCCTTGTCCGAAATGTCCAGTTTATGAAAGGAAAACCCATCCATGGACTGCAGCCGTTTCAGGCGGTATTCCTTCATGCGAACGTCGTAGGCGTCGTTCATGTTGTCCACGCCCGTGACGGTATGCCCGTCGAGCAATAAAAATTCCGCTGTGCGCGCGCCGATGAACCCCGCCGCGCCGGTGACCAGGTAATTTGCCATGTTGTTCCTTCGGTCCCAGGTCGAAGGTCAAAGGTTAAGCGACTTTCGACCCTTGACCTTTGACTCCTAAAGCCTTACAACCTTCCCGCCGGCGTCCGCTGCATTGCGAGTCGCGTTGCGACTGTCGAACACGAACTTTGCGGACTCGACAATCGCCGCGTAATCGTAAACCGAGTGATTCGTGATGATCAGCACCGCGTCCGCCTCGCGGACGGACGCCATCAGATCGGTCACGCTGTCCATCTGCCAGCCCTCGGTCTCGTGATGGATGTGGGGAATGTACGGGTCGTGGTACTCGACCCGCGCGCCCTTCATTCGCAACAAGCCGATCACGTCCAGCGCGGGCGATTCGCGCACGTCGTCAATGTCGGGTTTGTACGCCGCGCCGAGGACGAGGATCCTCGATCCCTTGACCGGTTTGCCGCGGTCGTTCAACGCCTCCATCACGCGGCCGACCACGTAACGCGGCATGTTGGTGTTGATCTCGGAAGCCAGTTCGATGAAGCGCGCGTTGTAGTTGAACGATTTCATCTTCCACGAGAGATACAGCGGATCAATCGGAATGCAGTGACCGCCCAGGCCGGGTCCTGGCGTGAACTTCATGAAACCGAACGGCTTGGTCGCCGCGGCTTCGATGACCTCCCACACGTCCACGCCCAGGCGCTCGCACATGATCGCCAGTTCGTTGACCAGGCCGATGTTGATCATGCGAAAGGTGTTCTCCAGCAGTTTCGCCATCTCCGCGGCTTCGGCTGAACTGACCGGATGCACGGTCTGGATCGCGCCTTCGTACCAGGCGGTCGCCACTTCGCCGCAGGCTTCGGTGATGCCGCCCACGACCTTGGGCGTATTGACCGTCGTCCAGTCGGTGCGGCCGGGGTCCACGCGTTCGGGGGAGAAGGCAAGGAACCAGTCCTCGCCGATGATCAGCCCACGCTCGATGCCCAGTTTGGGCAGGAGCAATTCGCGCGTCGTACCGGGATACGTGGTGGACTCAAGCACCACGACCATCCCCTTGTGCATGTACTTTGCCAGTTCGTCGGTGGCGGAAATGATGAACGACATATCCGGGTCGCCGGTCTGGCGGAGCGGGGTCGGCACACAGATGCTGACCGCGTCCATGTCCTTCAACACGGAGAAATCCGTCGTCGCGGTGAAATGCCCCGATTTGACGAGTCCTTCCACCGCTTCGGTCTTCACGTCTGGGATGTAGGAAATGCCCCTCGAAAGCGAATCAACCTTTCGTGAGTCCGGTTCGATGCCTGTCACGCGGAATCCCGCCTCGGCGAAGACGACCGCCAGCGGCAGTCCCACGTAGCCGAGTCCCAAAATCCCCACACGGGCTGTTTTGTCCCTGAGTTTCTTGATGAGTATTTCCTTGGTAGACATTCTTTTCCTTTCCCTCACCCCGGCCTCTCTCCCAATGGGAGAGGGATGTCCGAAGGACAGGGTGAGGGGAAATCAAGTATTGTAGCGATCCAACCCATTGAGGGTCATCAGAATGGCGTCTTCGCCGGTATCCTTGTAATAGCGTTTCCTGCGTCCCGTTTCCTCGTAACCGAATTTGCGATACATCTCCCGCGCGGCGGCGTTGCTCTCGCGCACCTCCAAAAACGAACTGATCGCGCCTTCCCTCGACATATAACGCAGCGCGTGCTCCAACAGTTTCCGCGCGATGCCCTGCCTGCGATGATCGGGATGCGTGGCAAGCGTGGCAATGTGCGCCTCGTCCACCAGCATCCACGCCACGAGCATACCCACAATCCTCCCGTCCATCTCGGCCACCCAGCAGCGCGAAGCGGGGTTATCCGTCAACTCGAAGCGAAACGACCTCTCGGGCCACGGCAGACTGAACGACAGTTTATCCAATTCGATGACGGCCGGCAGGTCCTCCAGCGTCATGCGGCGGATCTCCATGCTCATGCGGGCGGCGATCCGTCCGTGTGGAGGTAGATGGGCGCGAGCGAGGCTTCATCGTCCACATCGCCCGCCTGCCAGCGCGCCCACGCCAGTTCCGCAAGCACGGCGGGTCTCCTCACCGACAGGGCTGGGGAGACAAGACGGATGTTTTCATTCCTCATCCTTTGGATGTCCTCCGCCGAAAACTCTCCACACAAAATGGCTGGACTCTTCGCCTCGTCCATCAACGCTTCGAGACTCACGACTCTTGCCGAACCCTGAGCCTGCCACCCCTTCCTCGAACTTTTATAGGCGCTGACGGCAAACCGTCCGCGCCCGGCTTGTATCGCGCAAACCAGCGGACGTCTCGACGCCGGCTGCGCGTTCGCGAGGATGTCCAACGTGGGGACGCCAACGAGCGGAATGTGTTTCGATAGAGCCAGCCCCTTGACCAACGCCAGTCCCACGCGCAGACTGGTGAACGAGCCGGGTCCCAGCGCCGCGCCCAACGCGCGGACGTCGTCCATCGTCAAACCGCAGCGGGTCAACAGATCGGAGATCGCGGGCGCAATTTCCACCGTATGACGGCGGGCGCTTCGCCACGCGAATTCACCGATGATCTGCACGCCGTCGTATAACGCCAGCCCGACCTGCGCGGTGGAGGTATCCACGGCCAGCAGCATCAGTTACCTCCGAACGCGGCATGGCGGAGGACCTCGAGTAGTTCGTCGTAGCGTTTGCCGCTGGCTTTGAATTTCATTTCGCGTTCCTCCTCGTCCACAAGTTCAAGTTGGATCCACAACCGTTCCGCGGGGACGAGCCCGTCAAGGCGTTCGGGCCATTCGATGAGGAGCGCGCCGTCAGCCAGCATCGAGTCGAGGTCCAATTCCTCAGCCTCGGAGACGGAGTCGAGACGGTAGGCGTCCAGATGGAAGAGTCGGTTTCCATCCGCGCGCCGGTACTCATTGACGAGAATGAAGGTGGGGCTGGTGACCGTATCCAGCGAACCCCATCCCTGCGCCGCGCCCTGCACAAAGGTCGTCTTGCCCGCGCCGAGGTCGCCCTGCAAACAGATCACGTCGCCGTTTCGCAATACGCCGCCCAAACGCGCTCCGATGCGGCGCGTTTGTTCGGGACTGCGGCTGAAAAAATCGAGCGAATGCGCATCCAATACGGGCATCGGAGGGATTATATCAGGCGCGTGATTTCCGCTCCACGTTGGACTCGCGCCGCGCTTTGGATTAAGATACCCGCTGATGCGTCGACGCGTACCGGGCATTCTCAAACGCCAGGCTTGCGCGAAGAGCACAACCGACGCAAATTTTCGCGATCTGTTGACAACGTTTACAAGGAGATGAGCCATGCAAGGTTACATTGACACGTTTATTGACAATCTGATCCGGGGCATTCCCAACCTGCTCACGGCGCTGGCGATCTTTGTCGCCGGCGTTTACGTTGCGCGGGTCTTGAGCCGCATCGTCCAACGCGTGCTCGAGAGGCGCAAGGCGCCCGAAGGCGTAATCCATCTGCTCGCGGAATTGACCCGCGTATCCGTGATCGTGATCGGCGTGATCACCGCTCTGCAACGGTTCTTCGACGTGACCGCCTTCCTGGCTGGCTTGGGGATCATCGGCTTCACCGTCGGGTTCGCGTTGCAGGACGTGATGAAGAACTTCGCGGCGGGTGTCATCCTGCTGGTCCAGCAGCCCTTCCACGTGGGCGAGGCGATCGGCGTGGCGGGCTTCGATGGGACCGTGCTGGAAATTGACCTGCGCTCCACCGAGATCAAGGCGCTGGACGGCAGGATCGTGAACATTCCCAATGCGGACGTGCTGGCAAGTCCGATCATCAATTACACCCGCGCGGACCGCAGGCGCATCGAGTTATCCGTCGGCGTGGGATACGATACCGATATGGAGGCTGCGCGCCGGGCGGCGCTGGAGGCGGTCCAAAATGTGCCGGGCTTTGTCGCCGAACCCGCGCCTTTGCTTGGCTTTTCCAACTTCGGCGATTCCGCCCTGGAACTCAACGCGTATTTCTGGATTGACACCGCGTCGACCAACCCGCTCGCCGCAAAAGACGCCGCGTTATCGCTGGTCAGGGACGCGCTGGACGAACAGGGAGTTGACATCCCGTTCCCCATCCGCACCGTGTACATGCGCTCGCAGGATTAAACAAAAAATTCTCTACCGTACATCCGCTTGATAAAAGACCCTAAAGGTTTCCTTCCCTGATAAGAACACGGTCCAAGCAAGCCCTCGAGCAAATTTTGCGCCTGGGTTTGCCAGAAAAACCTTTAGGGTCTGGTGTTCGAGCAAAATGTACGGTAGAAAAACAAAAAAGACCTCCGAGGTCTCGAGAACCTCGGAGGTCAGATATATCGCCCTACGGTTCACTGACCTTGACCCAATCCATCTCGATCAGGATGGGGAGGACGTTGAACGATGAAACCGAGATGCCGATCTGTCCACGGCGCAGGCTGTATTTTCGTTCGGCGATGGAATTCACTTCGTCGCCGTTGATGTACAGGGTGAGTTGGTTGCCGCTGCACTCAATGGCGTACTCGTTGACGTCCTTGCCCTGCTTGATAGCGTTCGAGCCGCCGTTCGTGATGGTATTGTATGAAATGGTGCCTTTGGAAGTCACTTCGGCGTACAGGATATCGTACAGACCTCCGTTGGTGACATTGAATTCATACCAGCCGATATCCGGATCGTATCGGCAGATCAGGCTCACGGAGTTATTGTTCCTGCCCAGGTTGTCGGCGCGGACTTCGAGACGAACATCCTCATAATCGAAACCGCCGTAGAACAGGTAGGCATACAAATACTCACTGTCGAAATCCCAGACCAGTCTTCCGTTCTCGACCTCCAGCGTTAACTTGTCCGGGTCAGCCTTGTCAGAGCCCGTCACTGTGAAAAGGGACCAATCGCTGGAGAGGTCGCTGTCGAAATCGTCGGTGAAGTACATCGAGGGGGCGGGTTCCTCCGTCGCTGTGGGAGCAGGCGGCTCGGTGGGAGGAGGCGGTTGGGTCGGTTCCACCTGGGGTTCCTCCTGCTGCGGTTGAACCTGCGGTTGTGTCGGCGCTGGAGTATCTCCACCTCCGGACAGTCCACATGCAAGCCCCACCACAAGGAGGAAGGCGGTCAATAAGAACAGGGGACGAAACGTTTTCATGGATTCTCCTTTTTGGGTATTGGCGCAGAGTATAGCATGATTTCGTTACGACGTTCCCGCCACATCCTTTCAGCTTTATGGTAAATTTCCACAGCCATGCCCGCCTTTGCCGTTCTGCTGCTGTTCGCCTCCGCCTCCCTGCACGCTTTATGGAATCTGCTCCTCAAACGTTCGCAGGAAAAATATATCGCCATGGGCTGGCAGGTCATCCTGAGCGGCGCGTTCGCATTCATCCTGCTGCTGTTCATCGGACTTCCCCCGCGTTCCATGTGGCTGTTCGCCGTCGTCAGCATGACTCTCGAGGCGGTATATTTCATCCTGCTCTCCAACGCCTACACGGACCACGATTTTTCCCTGGTGTATCCCATCGCGCGCGGGACCGCGCCCGCCTTCCTGATGTTCTGGTCCGTTCTCTTCCTGCGCGAGGAACTTACCGCGGCGGGCATGATCGGGATCGGACTGATCGTATGCGGAATGATCGTCATCGGCGCGACGAGCCTGATACAGAACCCCGGGAGCAGGATCCATTTCAGGGGCATCCTCACCGCGCTGGCTGTGGCGCTGATCATCTCCCTGTACACACTGATTGACGGTACTGCGGTCAAGAACGGACCCGCCCTGCATTACGGCTTGACCATGTTCATGATGGTCCCCGTTCTGACGACAACCTACAACCTCCGCCGCTTTGGATGGAAACGCTTCGCGAACGCGTGGAACGGACCGCGCATCTCATGGATCTCGGCCGCGATCCTCGGCGTGGTCGCGTATCTGCTCGCGCTTTTTGCATACACCATTGCGCCGGTCAGTTATTCCGGTGCGATCCGCGAGGTGAGCGTGGTCATCGGCGCGTTCCTCGGCTGGCATTTTCTCGGCGAGAAAATGGGAGGCATACGCGCGCTCGGCTCCGCGGTGATCTTCGCGGGGATACTGGTCATCGCGCTCTTCGGGTGAGGATACAACACTCTTGCATCGCGTCAGTGTTATACACGGGTGAAAGGAATACATTCATGAACACCGACGACAGAATCCAACCGGTCACGCGCATTGTGGCGGTCATTGTCATTCCATTCCTCTGGCTGGCTTTCCTCATTCTATATTTTTATCCCGACACCTCGGGCGAAAGGTTCGCGTGGGCGATCAGACCTCACATGACCGCCATGTACATGGGCGCGGGCTACCTCGGCGGCTCGTGGTTGTTCATCAACGCGGTCTTTGGAAAACGCTGGCATCGCATCGCGGGCGGATTCCCACCCATCACGGCCTTCACCTGGTTCATGATGTTTGCCACCTTCCTGCACTGGGACCGTTTCTCGCACGGCCGCCTCGGATTCACCCTGTGGCTGATCCTGTATATCGTGACGCCGTTCCTCGTCCCTGCGCTGTGGAATCACAACCGCAAAACGGACTCAGGCGAGCCCGAGCCGAACGACATCCTGATTTCCCCAACCGTTTCATGGATTCTCAAACTGATCGCCCTCGGCTCTTTGATTTACGCCTTGGCTGGCTTCTTCAGCCCAAACCTTGTCATCAACACCTGGGTTTGGACTCTGACTCCGCTCACTGCCCGCGTCCTATGCGGATGGATCGCACTGCTCGGCGTGGGCGCGTACACCATGTCCAACGAGAAACGCTGGAGCGGGTGGAAGGTTCCGCTCGAAAGCATCGCCATCTGGCACATACTGGTCTTCGTCGCCGCGATCATGAATCCATCAGACTTCAAAACGGGTGTGGTCAATTGGTATACGATTGCCATCGGTGTGATGGTGGTCGGGATATTTGTTTTTTACCCGATGATGGAAATGAAAAGACGAGTGATGAAATAAATCCGCTCATTATGTCATGCTGAGCGGAGCATCTTATCTCCCGTTTGAAGCCTTACCTGACAAGGTAGAGATTCTTCGCCGCTCCGCGGCTCACACCGTCCCGAAGCGGTGTCCCTTCGGGAGAATGACATCAAAAAAGAGATAACACCCACACGATCAACGGCGCAACCAGAAGCCCCGGCAGCATATTCCCCACCCTGATTTTCTTGATTTCAAGCAGACTGCTGATTGCCAGCCCGATCAATATCACGCCGCCCGTGGCGGTCAATTCGTTCATCATGGAGGGGGTGACGATCGCGTTCAGTTGCGCGGCAAGCAGGCTGATCCCGCCCTGATACGCCAAAATCACGATCGTCGAGAACATGACCCCCACTCCCAGCGTGGACGCGAACGCCAGCGAGGCGAACCCATCCAACACGGATTTGACTGCCAGCAATTCGTAATTGCCGGTCAAGCCGTCTTGAATTGAACCTAATATTGTCATTGGTCCCACACAGAACAACAGCGAGGCGGTCAGGAAGCCGCGCACGAATTTGTTCGAGCCGTCGTCGCTTTCTTTCGAGAATCTCCGTTCGAGAACTTTCCCCAGGTTTTGCAAACCGTCCTCGATCCGCCACCACTCACCGAGTAAGGTCCCGATCAACAATGAACCCAGCACGATCAACGGATTCTCCGTGTTAAGGAACATCTGTATCCCCATCGCGGCGGTGAAGAGACCCATCCCTGCGATGACGGTGGCTTTCAACCTGTCGGGGATGCGCGCGCCGAAGAGCAAACCGATAAAACCGCCGATGAGGACGGTCGCGATGTTGAGGATTGTACCGGTCATAAAATTGCCTCTCGCGCTGGGCGGAACGAGCGCTGGTTGAATAGCCCGTGCTTTTCGGGCATATCGAAATCAGGCGAGTGCAGTCGAAGCGCTATTGGATGTAAATCTGTAATTCCTGCAGACTCGCCCTACGCTCAAGGCGAGGGTTGCTCCTTTGCCAATGTCGTCTTATGCCCCGCCGCCTGGTTCTCCAGCAACTCCAGCACGAAACACAACGACGACAGGCGGTTCAAATATCGTTGCAGATCGGGGTTCGAGAGGCCGTCCGAGTCGAACATTTCCACCACGCGGCGTTCCGCCCGGCGGACGATGGCGCGTGCCAGCGATAACGCCGCGCCCGCCAGCGAATCGCCAGGCAAAATAAATTCCTTCGGCATCTCGACAACCTTCGACAATTCGTCCGTTTTCTCCTCGAGCCATTTGACGCGCGAAGCGTCAATGAAGCGGAATTTTTTCGCGTTCTCCGGCGTTGCCGCCACCTCCGCCATCAATTTGTACAGGTCCCGTTGCGCCTCGATCAGGATGGGGCCCGAGCGTGGATCCAGACATTGAGCGCGCGCCAGCCCGAGGGCGGCGGTCGATTCGTCCAATGTCCCCACGGCTTCGATGCGCGCGTCGTACTTCATCACGCGTCCCTCGCCCAGCAGGTTTGTCGTCCCGTCGTCGCCTTTTGCAGTATAGAAAGTCATACGGGCATTATAACGCTTGCAGCGTATGCCCGAAGGGTATAATCGGCGAATGCTCAGCCAGTATCACATCGAGATCATGCTCGCTTCGCTCGGCGGTCGTTTCAGCCCGCGCGCCATGTCCGTCATCACGCACGCCAACATCAATCAGGATCGCATCGCTGGGCAGTTCGGTCACGACGAATATCACTTCGACAACAACGCCTTCGACAAATCATACGCTTACATCGAAGAGCAACGCGCCTTTGCGATTTCGTCCCTGCGATCGGGCAACGCGGACGCGGCATGGCAAGCCTTTGGGAGACTTCTCCACACCGCGCAGGATTTCTACGCCCACAGCAATTACATCACCCTGTGGCTTTCCCGCTTCGATCCTTCGACAGGCTTAGGACATGCTGCGCCTCCGCCCCCGCCCGAAGTTGACCCAATGGACCCCAGCCTGATCCACAGCCCGGACCTGCGCTCCGGCAAAGTGTATTACCCCTTCGAGTTGTTGTATTTCGTCAGGCAACTCCGCCCGCTTGCCCTGCGGATCCTGCCGCGCGATTCGCACGCATGGATGAACCTCGACTCTCCCGCCCAGGGCTTCAAATTCGATTACGCAATCCAAGCCGCCGTCAAACGGACGGTCATAGAATTCGAGATAACGACCCAGGGATTTTCCGAGGAGATGCGCCGGTTGTTCTTGGACGGACAGGCAGGTGGATAGTCGTTGCGATTCTCCGCGCGCCCGTCTCTCTGATTGCCTGCTGAAATTTCTTCATTTCATCATTCATCACCTGATCCGCTCCGCAAAATTTTGCAGGGCGGACATTTTTTTACTCGCTTCGACCTTTTTCTTACGCATCGTAAATAATCTCTTAATTCTCCTGTCATAATCCGGTACTAGAATTTTTGGCGGAAAAACGGCAAGGAGGTACGAATGTACTTGAAAAAAATCCTGTATGCGTTATTTGTCGCGTTCGTCGCCGGGGCGTCCGCGTTGACCGGGGCTGCGGCAGGCGGCGCAGTGGTATATCGCGCGATCCAACAGAGGGCAGACCTGCCCGCGCCCGTTCAGGAAATTCTTCCGGCGCAGGACACTAATCCTAGCCAGACGTTTGTGCTGGACACGACGAACATAGAAACCGCGATCACGCAATCCGTACAGAAAGTCAGCCCGGCGGTTGTGACCGTGGTCGGGGTCATTCCCGGTCAGATGACGTTCTTTGGTCCCACCGGCGATCAGACCGTGAGCGGAAGCGGATTTTTCATCACCGGGCAGGGTCACATCCTGACCAATAACCACGTGGTCGAAGGCACGAAGGATGTGAAGGTCATCCTGTCCGATGGAACCGAACAAAAGGCGGTCGTGGTTGGAAGCGATATATATTCCGATATCGCGGTCTTGAAAACGGAGGGGACTGTGCCGGCGGTCGCCACGCTGGGGAACTCGGACGCGCTCGATCCCGGTGAGACTGTGATCGCCATCGGCTCACCGCTTGGCAACTTCAAGAATACCGTGACCGTGGGCGTGATCAGCGCGACGGGACGCTCGATAGATACCGGTAACGGGTACCAGATCGAAGACCTGATCCAAACCGACGCGGCGATCAACCACGGCAACTCCGGCGGCCCGTTGGTCAACCTCGCGGGCGAGGTGATCGGTATCAACACCCTGATCGTCCGCAACACGGCAAGCGGCGACGTGGCGGAGGGACTCGGCTTCGCCATCCCTGTGAACACCGCGCAGGCGGTGGCGGGACAGATCGTTCAGAAGGGATACTTTGCGCGCCCATACATGGGAATCAATTATCAGCCGATCAACCCCGACATCGCGGCTCGATACAACCTCCCCGCCCAATGGGGCGTTTATGTAATGAAAGTTGCGGATGGCAGCCCGGCGAGCAAGGCAGGATTAAAGCAGGGCGACATTATCACGAAGATCGGCGATGTCGCGCTCGATGAAACCCATCCCTACGTGAACACGCTTTTCACCTTCAAGCCCGGCGACCAGATCACATTGGAGATCATGCGGGATGGAAAAGAAATGCAGGTACAGATCACGTTGGGTGAGGCGAAGCATACGTGATGTATACAGATAAACAAGGAAAAAGTGCAGATGTCGTTATAGCATCTGCACTTTTGATTCAGGGGCGCTTGAGTGTTCGAGAGTAGAAACTGCCTAACATTACAGCGCAAGGTTGAGCAGACGTAAGGGAACCTCTGCTTACGCGGAAGCGTGACAGACGCTCTCTAGCGTCGGACTTTGCGCTGTAATACTAATCCAGACCAAGTAAATCCCAAGTCAATGAAGGGACATAGCCTTTCAAGCACAGGTCACCAGCAACCAGGAACTCACCTGCAAGCGCAGTCAATGTTTCATCAAGATGAGACTTTGCCATACATCCTCTGAATCTACGCGCTGTAATCACCGATCACCAATTACCCAACCATCCAACTTCGCGCAGGGCAATTCTCTAATTCTTCAATCACTAATCTCCGGCCTCTACTCCCTAAATATCCTCACATGTCTGCGCGGCTCCTTCCCGTAGGAATGTGAAACCAACTCCGCCTGGCGCGCCATTTCGTGCTGGAGTCTTCGCACAAGCGAGGGACCGGGGGGTAAATCCACCCAGCGTTCACCATTGAGGACTGCGGCAATGGCGCGTTGCGTTTCACTGCGAATATCTTCCATGTTATCACGCGGAGTTTGCGCGGCGCTCAGGTTATACAGGTCGCCGAGGAACTGCTCCACCTGCGCCACTGTATTCGCGCGCAAAACGTAAATTGGCATGCCGCGCTGTTCGGCTTCGATCACGGTCTGCTGGCGGTTGCGGTAGTACGTCCGCAGGGTCACCAGCGCGTCGGCTTCGGACACGTCGCGCACAATGATGGCAGGCACGCCGAGTCGCTTTGCGGCTTGCTGCAATCTGTTGCGCGCCACACCGTACGGATACACGCGCACGGTCTGGAGCGCCGCGCTGACCGAAGAGGGGACCGGCTTGGAGGCAGGAATAGACTCCTCGATAGCAGAAGCAGGCTTGCCCTGAGTTTGATCGAGGGGCTGGCGTCCGCGCCGAGGCGTTTTCGTCTCCTTCGCATCCACGCGTGACGAGGAAACTGCTTCCGCTTTCTCGATCTTGATCCTGCCCATTTCATCGCGCGTTCGAATTTCAGGCGCGAGCGGATAACCGCGCAAAAGCGCATCCACCGACGCCATGATATCGAGATGGATCGCGAAACGGTCGCGGTTTTGGATTTCGATGAGGACGTCGAACGTGGGCGGAGCGCGTCTTTCGAGGACCGTTTTCTGGGTGCCGCGTCGACGCGCTTCCTCGTCCGACAAAGTGACCGCTTCGATGCCGCCGACGAGGTCGCTGAGTGTCGGGTTGAGAAGCAGGTTATCGAGCGTCTGACCGTGCGCTGTGCCGATGAGTTGGACGCCGCGCTCGGCGATGGTTCGAGCGGCGAGGGTTTCGAGTTCGCGCCCGATCTCGTCAATGACGATGACTTCGGGATTGTGATTCTCGACCGCTTCGATCATCACTTCGTGCTGGAGCATCGGTTCGCGCACCTGCATTCTGCGCGCCTTGCCCACCGCGGGATGCGGCACGTCGCCGTCGCCGCCGATCTCGTTGGAGGTATCCACGATGACGACGCGTTTGTTTTCCGCGAGGATGCGCGCGGCTTCACGCAGGAGGGTTGTCTTGCCCACGCCCGGACGACCGAGGATCAGCACGGACTTGCCTGACTCGATCATGTCCTGGATGATGTCCACCGTGCCGTAGACCGCGCGCCCGACGCGCAAGGTCAAGCCGACGATATGCCCGCGCCGGTTGCGAATGGCGGAGATGCGATGAAGTGTTCGCTCGATGCCGGCGCGGTTATCGGCGTCGAATTCGCCCGTGCGTTCGTCCACGTAATCAATCTCGGCGCGCGTGACTTCGGTCTCGCGCAAGTTGATTTCGCGATCCACAAAACGGACGGTGGGGATGCGTCCCAAGTCCAATATGATCTCGAGCAGGTTCTCGGTATCGTCCGCTTTTTCCACCGCGTGGCGGATGTCGAGCGGGAGGACGTCGAGGAGGGCGTCGAGGTCGTCTGTGATTTTGAGTTGTTGGGTCATAAGTTGAGTTTCAGGTTCCAAGTTTCAAGTCCATTATACGGGAAACGGGTTATCCCCGCATTGGAATGTGATGGTAGAAATGGTTCTTACTTCTTTCCCACAACCTTGCTCACCCTGCTCGGCTGAACGCTCACCCCCGCTGGTTGCGTGGCGCGTGCCAGGGCCGCGTCCTTCACCATATGGACCAGATGTTTGACCATCACTGCCTGGCGCTGCCCCGGCTTCGCGCCCAGGTCCGCAAGGACGGGTTCAATCCAGGCTTGATACGAACGCACACAAATATATACGGGGCGGTTGCGGCGGTCCGGCAGGTTGCCGATCAGCGAGGCGAGTTTTACGCTCACCTCCGTCGCTTCGGGATGAATGAGCGGAGCCAGCACGATCCCGTACACACCGTGCGTCACGCTCACGTAACACTTCACGCCTTCGTTGCACATCCAGCCCAGGGGTTTCTTCGGCTGTGGTTCGATAGGATGCAAGAGAGGCGGCACGATCTGATGATAGAGACTCTGCGCGGAAGGCAAATGAATGGATTTCACCCGCTTCCAATTGGGATCCGAATCTGATTCCGCAATCTCAGAAACGTCCCACATCCTCTGCCACGCGTAGACCGAAAACCCCGACTTGCGCAGCGAAACAAAAGCATTGCTCGTTTCGTCCACTTCCGCCAGCACGTGGAACGCGCCCCACGTCCCTGCCTGCGCGGAGAGATTCTCGATCAGGTCCGGGATGCGGGGATGATCAAGTTGCGACGCCGGGGCAAGATAATACAATTTTGCGAACGTCTCATCGGGAGTGTGGGTGATGCCTCCAAGCACCGGATACTCCTCCCCGTTTGCTATGGCTGAATAGATGTGCCGCGACGGATTCACATAAGACAGCAACCCCACCGCCCCCAACGGATTGCCGCGCGTCAACGTGCGCGTGGCATCCAACCCCACTGCGGCGTCGCGGAAACTGTAGATATAAGGCAGGTCCAAAAGCGCCAGCGAGCGAATGGTCATGTTTAAATTATACGTCATTGCAAGCCGCATCGCGCCGGGCGGGATCCAAAGCGCGGGTTTGCAATAAAACGAAGAAAACTAATCCGCCAATGAAAGGAAATACTCGTGGAAGCGCGTATCGTTCGTTAGTTCGGGGTGAAAAGACGTGGCGAGGAGATGGCCCTGTTGGGCGGCAACAATCCTACCGTCGGAGATCGAAGCGAGGACCTTCGCGTCGCCGCTCACCGATTCGATGATCGGCGCGCGGATGAAAACTGCATGGTAGGGAGCGTCCGTCCCAGTGGCTTGTTTGAGTTCGGGGATGTCGAGATCTGTCTCAAACGAATCAACCTGCCGCCCGAACGCATTGCGCCGGACTTTGATGTCCATGAGACTGAGCAGAGGTTGGTCGCGCCCGACGTCCTTTGAAATAAAGATCGCACCCGCGCATGTTCCCCAGATCGCATGGCGTTGCCCGAAGAGTTTCAACGGTTCCATCAGGTTATACGCGACCGCGAGTTTACCGATCGTGGTCGACTCGCCGCCAGGGATGATGAGACCGTCCAGCCCATCGAGATGTTCGGGCAGACGCACCTCCGCTGTTTCGACCTTCAATCGCTTGAGCATCGCGATGTGTTCGGCAAAATCGCCTTGGAGAGCAAGGACTCCTATCTTCATGATACGTATACAAGTACACAAAGAAACAAGTAGACAAGTACACAAGGCAAAACGTGTTTACCTGTGTACTTGTTTGCTTGTATATCTCCGTGTCTACCATCCCCTCCCAGCCAGCCTCTCCGCTTCGGGCATGGTCGCGACAGTGCGCCCCACCATCGGCTCGCCAAGATTGCGGCTCACCTCGGCAAGAATGGACGCGTCCCGATAATGCGTCACCGCCTTGACAATCGCCGCGGCGCGCTTGGCCGGATCACCGCTCTTGAAGATGCCCGAGCCGACGAACACACCGTCCACGCCGAGTTGCATCATCAGCGCCGCGTCGGCGGGAGTCGCCACACCGCCCGCTGCAAAGTTAACCACAGGCAGGCGACCGAGTTCCTTCGTTTCTTTCACAAGTTCATACGGCGCGCCGATCTCCTTGGCGTAAGACATCAATTCTTCGTCTGCCATTGTAGTGAGACGACGAATCTCGCCGATCACCGAACGCGCGTGACGAACCGCTTCAACGACATCGCCCGTGCCTGCCTCGCCCTTTGTGCGGATCATCGCCGCGCCCTCGCCGATACGCCTCAATGCCTCGCCGAGATTGCGGCATCCGCACACGAACGGCACTTTGAAGTTGTGCTTCAAAATGTGATGCGCTTCGTCGGCGGGCGTCAACACTTCGGACTCATCAATGTAATCCACGCCTAGCGCTTCGAGGATCTGCGCCTCGACGAAATGCCCAATGCGGCATTTCGCCATCACGGGGATGCTCACGCTGTCCATGATCTTCAAGATCAACTCGGGGTCAGACATGCGCGCCACGCCGCCTTGTGCGCGAATATCCGCGGGCACGCGTTCCAGTGCCATCACCGCGCACGCGCCTGCATCTTCGGCGATCTTCGCGTGTTCGGGCGTCACCACATCCATGATGACGCCGCCTTTGAGCATTTGCGCCAGACCTTTTTTCTCGGTCCAGGTTCCAGTTTTGACTTCCATTTTTTACTCCTTGATTCCGCGTCTTCCGCGTCATCCTGTACATATAGATAAGCTGTGCGCACGGGATTCTACCACGCAGGATGAGACGCTTCACGCGCCGCCGAGGGCTGCTTCTGTTTCAAGAAAACTTTCTTTCGCCTCGACATCTCTCCTTCACTCCTAACCCCCTCTCTCCCAATGAAAGAGGAACTTTGCCCGCCTCTTGACAAAAACCTCCATTTGCATACAATTATGACAATGATACAATTAGTACAATAGTACAAAGATACAATTTATGACAAATAAGAAACTCATCCTCCAAATTGACTTCCGCTCTGGGCTCCCCATCTACACCCAAATCGTGAATCAGATACATGCGCAGGTTGCCAGCGGAATTATCAAACCAGGAGATCAACTTCCTACAGTAAGAGCGCTTGCCGAAGAATTGCGCGTCAACTTCAACACGGTAGCCAGAGCGTATCGGATATTGGATGAAGAGAGAATCATATCCACACAGCAAGGACGCGGCACCTACATCACCGAGATCCCGCCGCCGAAGGTCAGCGAAAAGTTACGAAGAGAATCATTGGAAGCATTAACTCAAAGATACGTCAGCGAAGCCATGCGGCTGGAGTTTTCCAAAAGTGAGATCAGGCAGATGGTCAACGAGCAACTTAAGGCTTGGACGGAAGCGCAGGAGTTCGATAAAGAATAGTCATAAGGAGAATGTCATGGATACCAAATTCATCAAATCCGCATTGGAAAAGAAAAAAGCCCAAAACGCAGATCTGCGTATTTCGCCAATCGCCGGAATGATCTTCGGGATATGTCTTCTGATCGCAGTACTGGGCGCAATCTGGGGCGACGGAAAATACAGCGATGCGGTATTGGGCGGCTGGGTGATCGCGTGGACGCTGATCGGCGTGTACATCCTGTTTGCGCTGAAGGTGGCGGCACAATGGGAAAAAGCCGTGGTACTGCGGCTCGGAAAATTCCGAAAACTCGCGGGACCGGGTCCGTTTTGGATCATCCCGATCATTGATACGACCCCGACCTGGATTGATCACCGCGTCATGGTCACGCCGTTCGCCGCGCAGAAAACGCTGACGAAGGACACCGTGCCGGTGGACGTGGACGCCGTTCTGTTCTGGGTCGTGTGGGATGCAGAGAAGGCTGCGCTCGAGGTCGAGGACTATCGCGCCGCCGTGGACTGGGCGGCACAGACCGCCCTGCGCGACATCATCGGGCGCATGATGCTGGCGGATATCCTTATCGGGCGAAGTATGATCGACAAGGAACTTCAGCAGGTCATTGACGAACGCACCACACCCTGGGGCGTGTCCGTCCAATCGGTGGAGATCCGCGACATCGTCATCCCACAAGATCTGGAGGACGCCATGTCCCGCCAGGCGCAGGCGGAACGCGAACGCCAGGCGCGTGTGATTTTGGGAGAATCCGAGAAGCAGATCGCAGAATCCTTCGCCGAGGCGTCCCAAGCTTACATCAACAACCCGACCGCTCTGCATCTGCGAGCCATGAACATGCTCTTCGAAGGCTTGAAGGAAAAAGGCGCGATGGTGATCGTCCCGAGTTCGGCGGTGGACACGATGAATCTTGGCGGACTCAGCGGCATGATCTCACTCGCGCAGAATAACATGCCGAGAGAAGATAAGTAAACCTGTTGGTTGAGTAGGCAGTGCTGGTCCGCCGTATCGAAACCAGAAGTAACCTGTGATTTGCTGGTTTCGATACAGCCGAGACAGGGGCTCGCTTACCCAACCAGCGAGGTCACAAAAGGAGAAAAAATGACAACTCGTACCACAACCATTATCGTATTGATCCTGATCACTGCCGCAACGATCGCGGGACTGGTATTCTGGAACCAATTTCCCGAGCAAATGGCTTCGCACTGGAACGCCAACGACCAGGTGGACGGCTACATGTCCAAATTCTGGGGCGTGTTCATGATGCCGTTGTTCTCACTGGGACTGTTCCTGCTTTTCCTGGTTATTCCGAACATTGACCCGCTCAAGGCGAACATCGCCAAATTCCGCGGCGTGTTCAACCTGTTCATCGCGTTCATCGTCGGCTTCATGCTGTACGTCCACGCGCTGACGTTGATCTGGAACCTGGGCTACACGAGCTTCGCACTGAGCAAAGCCATGCTGCCCGCCATGGGACTGCTGTTCTTCTTCATCGGCTACCTGCTGCGCCAGGCAAAACGCAACTGGTTCATCGGCATCCGCACGCCGTGGACGCTCAGCAGCGACACCGTCTGGGAGAAGACCCACCAACTCGGCAGCGTGCTCTTCATGCTCTCGGGCGTGCTGGCGGTCATCGGCGGTTTCTTCGGCGGCATGATCGCCTTCTGGTTCATCATGGTCCCGATCTTCGGTTCGGCGATCTTCCTGACCGTCTACTCCTACGTGTTGTATCAGCGTGAAGTGCGCTCGTAATGAGAGACGGAGCAGGCATGCCTGCTCCGTTTCACGTGAAACATGGAAAGGTAAAAACATGCCCATCATTGAAGTCAACGACCTGCGGCGCACCTTCGGCGAGAATGTCGCGGTGGACAGGATGACGTTCACCGTCGAGCCTGGCGAAGTGTTCGGACTGCTCGGACCGAACGGCGCGGGCAAGACGACCACGGTTCGGCTCCTTAACGGAATCCTGCCTCCGTCCGAGGGAACGGCGCGCGTCTTCGGGTTTGATCCAACAACTCAAGGCGAAGACATCCGCCGCAAGACAGGCGTTTTGACCGAAACACCCGCACTCTACGAACGATTGTCTGCGCGCGAGAACTTGGAATTTTTCGCAACGCTGCAAGCAATCCCCGAATCGGACGTGTCCCGCCGCGTGGACGAGATGCTCGAATTCTTCGAACTCGCTCCGCGCGCCAAAGACAAGGTTGAAACATTCAGCAAAGGCATGAAGCAAAGACTCGCCCTGGCGCGCGCCTTGATCCACAAACCGCCGCTGTTGTTTCTGGATGAACCGACCTCAGGTCTCGACCCCGAAGCCGCGCAGCAAGTCAACGACTTGATCGCAAACTTGACCAGCGCCAACGGTCAGACTGTCGTGTTGGCGACACACAACCTCTTCGAAGCACAGCGCCTGTGTGACCGTGTCGCAGTGATGAATAAAGGGAAAATCCTGGCACTGGGCAGTCTCAAAGAACTCGCTCGCAAACTATGGCCCGTCACGTGGGTGGACATTACGTTTCACGTGAAACCGAAGGGAAAAGTTGCAGACGCGCTCAAGATCCATCGAGGCGTGATTCAGGCGTCGGCGGAGGACGAAGCGTTGGCGGTCCAGGTCGAGAACGAGGACGTTATTCCCGAAGTCGTCCGTCATCTCGTAAATAATGGCGCGTCCATTTTGAGAGTCAATCCGAGGGATTACACGTTGGAAGATATCTATTTTGCGTTACAGGCAGGTGAAGCATGAACTGGCGTTCGATCTGGGCGATTGCCCGCAAAGACTTGATGGAAGTGCGGCAGAACAAAGCCGCGTGGATCCCTGCCATCGTGCTGCCGTTGATGTTTGCGGTCATTATGCCGATCCTGTTTTCTGCCGTTTCGCAATTCATCCCTGCCGAAGAGGCGCAGAAACAGTTGGGGGATGTGGAAATGATGCTGAAGAATTTGCCGCCAGCAGTGCAGGCGATTTTCGATGGGTTGAAATTAGAACAAATGTTCGTAATTTACATGACCGCCTTTTTGCTTGCGCCGCTGTTCCTCATCATGCCGTTGATGTTCTCGTCGGTGGTCGGCGCGGACTCGTTCGTCGGCGAGCGCGAACGTAAAACGATGGAAGCGTTGCTCTACTCCCCCACCACCGACATGGAACTTTTCCTCGGCAAGGTGCTGGCGGCGGTGATCCCTGCAATATCATTATCGTGGCTGACGTATCTTGTGTACATCGTCGTGGTCAATGTCGCAAGTTATGGATTGTTCCAGCGCATCTGGTTTCCACTGCCCACCTGGTGGCCCCTGATGTTCTGGCTGACGCCCGCCTTTGCACTGCTCGGCATTTCAGCAACGGTGATGATCTCGGCGCGCGTCAAGACATTCATGGAAGCGTATCAGCTCACCGGCTCGCTGGTGGTCATTGTGCTGGCGCTGGTGATCGGACAGGTCAGCGGCGTGTTGTTCCTCGGCGTTGGCACGGTCTTCCTGATAGGCACATTGATCTGGGTCGTGGACATTGTCCTGATTCGAATCGCCATCCGAAACTTCGAACGCAGTTCGTTGATCACAAAATTATAGGAGCATAGAATGAACAAACCCTTCAACTGGAAAATCTTTTTCATTGTGTGGATCGCCGCAGTCGTTGGTGTGATTGCCATCATTCCCTATTCACTGACCCTTCAAGGCGCCTCAACACAGGACCTGCCAATACCATTGCCTGTCCTGCTGACAATCCAAATCACTCAAAACGCTTTTATGTTCGCTGTGCTGACCGCGGCAGGGCTGTTCTTCGCCAACCGCATCGGGCTGGGACTCCCGATTTTGGAGGCGCGCCTGCGCGGCGAATCGGTCGGCGACAAGATCCGCGCCATCCTGCCGTTGAGCATCGTCATTGGCGTGGTCGCTTCCCTGCTGATTGTCGGCCTGGATCTTCTTGTCTTCCAGCCAGCCATGCTCCGTGAATTGGGGGATTCGGCAAACACCCTGAATTTGCAAACCGCACAGCCTCCCGCCTGGCAGGGATTCCTCGCCTCGTTCTACGGCGGCATCAGCGAAGAGGTTCTGCTGCGACTGTTCGTCATGTCATTGCTTGCGTGGTTGGGATCGTTCATTAGCAAGACAACAGAAGGCAGGCCCACCAGCGCGGTGTTCTGGATCGCCAACATCCTTGCCGCGGTGCTCTTCGGAATTGGGCATTTGCCCGCAACGTCGATGCTCATCCCGCTCACGCCATTGGTCATTACACGCGCCATCGTGTTGAATGGAGTTGCTGGCGTGGCGTTTGGCTGGCTGTATTGGAAGCGCGGACTTGAATCGGCGATGATCGCGCACTTCTCGGCGGACATTGTCCTTCATGTGTTGCTCGCATTATAGGAGGTCGAAATGTACGATGAATATCAAAAATGGGAATACCGCGTCCAGACCATTGGCAGTATCTTTGGCACAAAGGATGAACTGATCCAAGCCACATTAGACGAATGGGGGGAAGAAGGCTGGGAGGCGATCAATGTTTTCACGCCGGAAGGCAGCGGCAAGATCACCATCGTCGCCAAACGTCCACTGACGGAGCGTGTGCGGCGGCGCAGGTCCATGCCAGGGATGAGGCAAGGCTCATAGGAACAGAATCAATTTTCGGCTGAGTCCGAAGCGAACGAATATCCGCATTTGGGGGTGCGGATATTTTCATTAACGATACAATTACCCCATGCGTGGATTCGGAAATGTCCCTTTGATCTTCGTCATTATCGTCCTGAGCATGGCGCTCGGCTTTTCGATGTTCACTCGCGGGCATGAATGGGGCGACGATTGGGCGTCCTACGTTATGCAGGCGCAAAGCATTCTGGACGGCAAAACGGACGAATTTGTCGAACGCAATGCGTTCACGATCTTCGAATCGTCGGTTCAAATTGGACCTGTGGCGTATCCATGGGGATATCCGCTCGCGCTCACCCCTGCGCTATTGCTCAAAGGAGTTCACGCGCTTACCTTGAAATTACCCGGCCTTTTCTTCTTTGCGGGATTTCTCGTCTGCCTCTACCTGCTGATCGAGCCGCGCCTCACGCCGACCGAAAGCCTGCTCATCGTTTCCCTGTTCGCCTTCAACCCGACCTTCGTTGGCTTTCTAGATTACATTCTTTCGGATATCCCCTTTCTGTTTTCTGTCTTCCTAGCTTTATTTTTGATATCGGGAACCGGCGTGGAGCGAGGCGCATGGAGGCAAATCCTTTCCGGATCAGCCATCTTCTTCGCTTTTTTCATCCGCACAACCGGGGTGATTTTACTGGCGGGCTTCCTGCTCCATCAGGCGCTTCTCTTCCTGCGGGAAAAGAACAATCGGAGGACGATCGCACTAAACTCCATGATCGTTATCGCGGCTTTTACTGCGTTGTGGTTGATTTCGTCCCTTCTCCTGCCAAACGGACAGGGGTCATATTTTCAACAACTCATGGGACTTACCCTCGAGAAATTCCTGAACAACATCCGCGACTATTTTTATCTTTTCACTCAGTTCTTTGGCGCCACGCCCGCCCCCGCGTGGAAGTACGTTTATTATGCCTTGGTCGTCCTTTTTCTGCTCGGCGCATGGGCGCGGCGGGAGGCGGATCGGGTTTTGCTCCTCTTTTTTGTTCTCTATTTCGTTGTCATGCTCGTCTGGCCCGAATGGCAGGGAATACGTTTTATCTTTCCGTTGTTGCCTCTGTTCTTCTACTTCGCCCTTCAAGGCGCAAACGCCCTCCTCGTCAGATTGTCGGAAAGATACAAACCTACTGCCAGAGGGATGATTTACCTGTTTGGGTTTGCGCTGGTGGGGCTCTTTCTTTTCCATTCCGGGACCCAAGCCTACACAAACCTGAAGGACGGCCGCAGGATCAACGGTCCCTTCGACCCGTTCAGTTATGACTTGTACAACTTCATCCGGGCTGAGACGCCTCCCGACAGCGTGATCGTCTTCTTCAAGCCGCGCGCCCTACGCCTGTTTACCGACCGCGACTCGTTCATGGCGCTCGAATGTGACCGCCTCCCGCT
This sequence comes from Anaerolineales bacterium, assembly GCA_013360875.1. Classification (GTDB taxonomy): domain Bacteria; phylum Chloroflexota; class Anaerolineae; order Anaerolineales; family Villigracilaceae; genus Defluviilinea. The sequence goes on from JABWAU010000003.1 coordinate 49,106, forward strand.
CGGCGACTACGTTGCCCTCCACAAGAATTGGGAATACAGCCAGATCCTTCCCGGTGACGTTCAAAATTGCAACCTGCCCCTGAAAAACGTGTACGAAAATCGCAGGTTCATCCTCTACGAAGTGGAAAAACAAAACTGACACTTGAATCTCCCATCCAAAATCGGTAAACTATATCCATGAACACAACCACTGGCAGGCTCCGTGACCTTGAGGGACGACAGAACCAGTTGCTTCGTCTCGTGGAATTGAGCGTGATCCTAAACTCGACCCTCGACCTGGATGAACTCCTCCAGCAGATCACCGCGACCGCGACCGAATTGTTGGACTGTGAAGCCTCGTCCATTTTGCTCTACGACGAAAAGAACCCGCGCCTGTATTTTGCCGCGGCGACCGGCTCGGACCCTGCCGAACTGGCGAAGATCCCCGTTCCCATCGAGGGGAGCCTTGCAGGGACGATCTTCCGCACCAACCAGCCGATGATCCTGAACAACGTCGAACAGGACCCGCGTCACTATTCCCTCGTTTCCGACAAGGTCAAATTCAAAACAAGATCGTTGCTCGGCGTTCCCATGCCGGTCAAAGACCGCACGATGGGCGTGCTGGAGGCGATCAACAAACGCGGCGGCGATTTCTCCGAGCGGGACGTGGCGATCCTGTCCGTCACTGCCGCGCACGCCGCCATCGCCATCAACAACGCGCGTTTATTGAAAGCGACCCAGCAGGCGTTGGAAAAGGTGAAGGAAACCAACCAGATCAAAAGCAATTTTCTTTCCATCGCCTCCCACGAACTGCGGACTCCGCTCGGCATCATCATCGGGTATGCGACCTTTTTGCAGGAGGAGGCAAAGGACGAACTCTCCGATCATGCCCAGCAGGTGTTGAACGCCGCCTCTCAAATGCGTTCCCTGCTCGACCAGATGAACAACCTCACTCTGCTCCAGGCAGACGAGATGGAGATGCGTCCCCGGAAGATTTCCATTCAGGATGTCTTGAACTTTGCCAGCGACGAGATCATGTACCCCGCGGCGAGGCGCAGCATGGAATTGACCTATGCCTTCCGCGACAATCCCATCTACGTCAACGTGGACCAGGAAAAGACGACTCTCGCGTTCGTCAATCTGCTCAACAACGCCATTCGTTTCTCACCCGAAGGAAGCCAGATTGTCATCGGCGCGACGGAACAGGGAGATGACGTGCTGGCTTGGGTGCAGGATCACGGCAACGGCATTCCCACAGATAAACTGCAAAAAGTGTTCGAGGAGTTCTACCAGATCGAACCGCCAAACACGCGCAGTTATGGCGGTCTGGGAATCGGGCTCACCATTGCAAAAGGCATCATCGAAATTCAGGGAGGGAAGATCTGGGCGGAGTCCGAGGGCCCCGGCAAAGGCTCGACCTTCAAAGTGACATTGCCAAAGGCATAAATATTGCGCTGGTCGAGTGGGGCGTTGCGGGGTTTCGATAAGGCTTGCACTACTCGATCGCCGCGCCGCCCGGCCGCCCGTATCGAGACCGAAATCAAAAGCGCCTCGTCTCTCGACAGGCGCTTACTGTTTACTGATCACTGAAAACCGATCACTGGTCATCCCAAATGCATCGGCATGATCACATGCAGGAAGTCATCATCACCCACCGGCTTGACCACGCCCGGCGCGTTCGGCGCTGACGTTTCCAACGCGACGTTCGGGGTCCTAATTACTTCCAACGCTTCGCGCAGAAACTTCACGTTGAATGCGATCAGCAAGCCGCCGCCGTCCACCGTCGCTTCGACGATGGTCTCGTTCTTGCCCGTCTCCTCGGAAGTGGCGGAGATTTCCACCTCGCCGGGCTGCAACTCGCCTTGCGACGTTTTGATATTCAAGCGCGCCACGTTCGAACCTTCGCGGGCAAAGATCTCAGCCTGCTTGCACGCCTTCAATAAAGAGGCAGTCGAAACCAGCGTGCGCGACTTGTACGAGCGCGGGATGATCTGCTGATAATCGGGGAATGTGCCGTCAATGAGTTGTGAGACCACTTCCACGTCCTTCACGCGGAAGATCACCTGTCCGCGTCCCTTCGGTAACACCATGTAGATCGGCTCCTCGCCGTCGGTGGCGACGCGCGCCAGTTCCTTCAATGCCTGGGCGGGAACGATCGCGGAAACAGGAGCAGGCGCGGGCGTGGCAAGAACCGCCTTCCGCACCGAGAGTCTGAATCCGTCCGCCGCCGCCATCGTCAGTTTATCCTTGTCCACCTGCACGAGCACGCCCATCAACACGGGACGCGCCTCGTCGGTCGAAGCCGCGAACGCCACCTGATGTATCATCTCGCGGAAATCGCCGACATTGATCTGCACCGCGCCGTCGAGGTCGGGCACAGGCAGGGGCGGGAACTCCTGCGCGTCAATGCACTTGATGTCGTTCGTGGACGTGCCGCCGCGCACATTTAACGTCTGCGTTTGCAGATCGAGTTTCAAATTTACTTGATCGCCCGGAAGCGTGCCGATCAAATCAACGAATGTGCGCGCAGGAACGGTCGTCGAACCTTCCTCCTCGATGCGCGCCGGGATCCAGCACGTGATCCCCAATTCAAGGTTTGTGGCGGAAAGCCGCAAACGACCTTCATCGGTCGCGACCAGCACATTCGCCAGCACGGGCAGCGTACTGCGCGGTGAAACAGCCTTTGAAACAATTCCCAAACCACGGGCCAGATTTTCCTGAAGCACAGTCACTTTCATGGCGCGTCTCCTCGATTATTGATGATAGCCCACATATTTTACATCATAAACAAGTGACAGTCACTCTAAAAGCGACTGTCGCTTCACGCTAAAAACCTGCAACCAGCGATATGCCAAACGCCAGCAACATCAACAACAACTGCAAAGCGAACAACGCCGCAAAGATATACGCCACAACCGTCCACGCCGAACGTGTCGGTTTCTTCTTTTGGATTTCCTGGCCCTCCGCCAGCCTCTGCACCGATTCCGCCGCCTGTGCCGCGTCCTCCGCCCACAGGAGATTCTGCGCCTCATTCTGGACGATGATCCTGTTTCCGCCAAATGAGCGGATCCACGCCGGAGCATCCACTGCCACATCTCCGCCGACGATGAGCGCGCCAAAATCGCCCTCCGGTTTTTCGGCGGGAGTTGTGACCGTCACCTGCATCTTCGATCCTGATTTCAACAGCGCGGCTTTGACTGAATCCACGATCCCATCACCCGAATCGACGATCAACACGGAAAAGACGCTTTGCTTCTCCGCCAGCGAATCCGCCATGGAGGCGCCGTCCGCGCGCAAAACGTTCAAATGATAGATCAACACCACACCGAACAGGAACAGCAACTGGATGGTATTAAGCAGGTCGTTTACGAAGTTGCTTCCCGCGTCGCCGGTCAACGCCACGCGGATGAGTTGATAGACCAGTCCCACCGCCGTCGCCATCCCGCCGATGACCGAGGCGAACAACGCAAGATAAAGATATGTCTTTCGCAAAACAGACCTTCGCGCGTGGTCTCCCACCTCTCCGACAACCAGAGCCTCCGCCTGCATCGGACGCCACGTCATCAACCAAAGAGGCAGACCGACAATAAGGGACGAGATCGCCGAGGCAAGGCTGTTGGAATCGCCCATGAGAAACGACCTGCTTGTTGCAACGTCTATGATGAACGAAAGCAGCGTCGCAACGCCCACGAATGAAACGACCAGACCGATGAACGCAAGGATGTAGTTATACAGTCGCTTCATCCCTGTCTGGCGCACTTTGTCGCCGATGGCTTCGATGTGACGGTTCAGCCAGTGACCGTAATACGCCCAGATCAACCCCAGCGGCACGCCGACCGAGATCGGTCCGCCGAGTTGATGAACGAAATATTGGAGAGTCCAGTCCGCGCCGAGCAGGCGTGTGACGAGGATATTCACTGTCATGGATGAAGCCGTCACTACGGTGATGACTCCGCCGAGGGCAAGCAGGTAGAGAATGCCGAGGCGTAGATTCGAGCCCATTTCCGCGGGATCAGCCAGGGAGTCCTGAATGACGCGCCACGAATACACCCACACCGGAGTCCCGACCACGAGCAACGCCGTCCCATTGACGACGACCTCGCGTCCCAGTTCTCCCAACACATCGCCGGGGATGTAGATGAGGAAACGCAGGATCTGTTGCGTACCGAAGACGGTCATCAACAATCCATAAAGCATCCAGATATAGCGATACAGACGACGGACTTCGGAGAAATTTTCCTGATCTTTGAGCGTTCCCCACTCGGCGCGCAGGACGTTCCAGAAATACGCCGCGACGATCCCGTTCATGAGGATCGCGATCAGGTTATCGGCGAGGGTCTGGTTCCTGAACGCGCTGAAGGCACGCGCAACCCCAAGCCCCGCGCTTTGGACGAGGGCGCGGTCAAGGAACGATAATAAGTTCTGCACAACGGGAATGAGCGTGGCGAGCAGGATCGCATACAGGAAGACCGCGCGTAATGTCGCCTCTTTCTCCTCCTCTTCACGCGCGGATGTCCTCTGCGCCCACAGCCAATGGACGAGGAAGATCGGCACGCCGACGAGAATCAGAGCAAGCGCTTGCGCCAGCGCGTCCGCCCCGCCGGAGATGGTTCGATCCACAATGGAGCGGAGCAGACCGATCAGCCCCCACACAACCACCTCGACACTGATGAATGCGACGAGGTAAAAATAAAGGCGGCGGATGGATTTCATATGACTTCTTTCCGTCATTGCGAGGAAGGCTGGTGGTTGAGCAGACACGAGCAATAGCGAGTGACGTATCGAAACCACAGCCTGACGAAGCAATCCCCTCGTCGTGTTGGAGATTACTTCGGGCTGTGGTCTCGGTATGAGCGAGAAAAGCACTCGCTCTACTCGACCACCAGCCCTCGCAACGACATATTCATGGCTTCGGAGGCTCCGAATACCAACTGTAGTCCCAGAAGTTATAGGCGGGCATGAACGATATCTTCCATGCGCCGTTTTGCCTCACCAGGATGGCGCGCTGTGTATCGCGGTAGCCCGAAGAAAACGGATCGCCGGGGTTATAGATCTGCGTCACCTCCACCGAGGCTTCATCCCCGCTGATCTCCGATACGCCTATATCCACAGCCGCGTTCCCGGGGTTCGCATACCCGTTCAAAAACGGACGCCTGAACTCCTCGTACGTCGGCTTGTACTCAACGTCCGCGAGATAACCGTAAGCCTTCTCGTAATCCCTGTTGATCAAAGCCAGGACGTAATTGTGAACGACGCCCTCGGGCGCGTCATCCGAAACATAGGTCAGCGCATCCTGCCGTGTGAAAAAGACAGCCAGCGCAATCACCACCAAAACCCCGATGCCGATCAAAATGCCTGTCAAAAAACGGTCCTGTTTCATGAACGCCTCCGATGTTCGATTTGATTGTAGTGGTTTTGAGACGAAAATACAAGCGGGGAAGTTTCCCGCCGCTTGAAACGACGCCCCATTCCCTGTATACTCGACCTGCCGCAAAGAGATTCACCTCATCGTTTGTGCCATGTCCCTGAATCCCCACCGCTTTCAATCCGCCATTCACGACTTCCAGTCCGCGCGCCAGCGTGCCGCCGTGCAGGAGGTCCTCGCGCTCGTTACGGGAAAATCGGCGCGGCTCCTTTCGTATGACGACGTGGCGCAAAAATTGAAACTGCGCGCCCGTTCCGAACGAGGCATCCAAAACATCCCGCTCGACGCCATCGTGGGAAGCGTGGGACGTTACACCGATTTCACGCGCACCTTCCTGCCTCGCCGCGTGGAGGATCAACACCGCTGGGCGGGGGTCAAAACAGCCATGGAAAAGGGCGAAGGCTTGCCTCCCATAGAGGTCTATAAGGTCGGAGAGGTGTATTTCGTGGTGGACGGCAATCACCGCGTCTCGGTTGCGCGGCAGGAGGGTTTCAAAACCATCGAAGCGCGCGTCATCGAATACAAAACCGACGTGCAACTCACGCCCGACGTCCAGCCCGACGACCTGATCATCAAAGCCGAATACGCCAACTTCCTCAAAGAAACGCGCATCCACGAGATGCGCCCCAACGTGGATCTGAGCGTCACCACCTGCTGCCAGTACGAAAAGTTGACGGAGCAGATTCGCGCAAGCCGGGAACTGTTACAGGAAGAGAGCGGGCAGGATGTCACGCTTCAGGACTCCGCCGCGTACTGGTACGACAACCTCTACCTTCCTCTTGCCGAAGCCATCCGCGACCGCGGCTTGCTGCGCTGGTTCCCTGGCCGCACCAGCACCGATTTATACATCTGGATCTCGGAGAACCGCGCCGCGCTCGAAAAAGAACTGGGGTGGGAGATCCAGTCCGATGCCGCCGCGACAGATTTGATTTTGGAAAGAAGCGTCAAATCCAAGACCGGCAGTTGGCGCAGGGCAAGGACTATCGCACGGTACACAGAACGTCTCTTTGCCGACATCCTCGTCCCATTGAGTGGATACGCCGAGAGTTGGGATGCGCTCGACCAAGCCATTCTCATTGCCCAACGCGAGAACGCCAAACTGCACGGCTTGCACATTGTGGAAACAAAGGATGAAGCGGAAAGCCCGAATGCGCTGGGAGTCAAAAAACGATTCGACCAAACCTGCGAAGATGCAGGCGTGAATGGGACTCTGGCGATTGACGTGGGCGATATCACAAACAGGATCTGCGAGCGCGCCGTATTGACCGACCTGATCGTGGTGAAGATCACGAACCCGCCGGGCGCGGGTGTTTCTGCATTATCCTCCCCGTTCCGCACGATCATCGGGAAATCTTCCCGCCCGCTGGTGACCGTTCCGTCCCGGGCGTCCCAATTCAAACGCGCGTTGCTGGCTTTCGATGGCACAGACCGTTCGAAGGAGGCTCTGTTCGTCGCCACTTATTTCGCCGAGATGTGGAAAACCGAATTGATCGTGTTCACCGCACTGGATGGCAGGAGGGTAACGGCGGAAACGCAGGAGTACGTCCGCCGCTATCTCGAACTTCACGAAGTGGAGACGGAATACATCCTCAGCGAACGCGGCGCAATGGACGCTCTAAAGCAGGCTATCGAGGAACGGGTCGCGGACCTGGTCTTCATGGGCAGCCACGGCGGAACCGTGCTTCAACGGGTCTTCGTCGGCAGCGCGCTGGATTACATGTTACGGGAATCGAAGGTTCCCCTTTTCGTTTGCCGTTGACAAAACGTCCCGAACTTCCAGAAAGCTTTTGCCTCGTGCTTTCGGTATTCACCTTCGGAATACCTCCTAGGATGCCTGCTTGAATTTGATATACTTCATTCGCCTTACAAAGTAATGCGACACGCTTCGCAGTGTCGCTGTTCTGTAAAGGCGACATAAACTTCGCGCTACACACAATTTCACAAGGAGCAAACCCATGACCGCTTCCGCCCCCCGCTGGGATATGACCAACGTCTATCCCTCGCTCGATTCGAAACAATTCAAGAACGCCGTTAAAAAATACCAGTCCTCCCTCGACGAACTGGAAGCCTTCTTCAAGAAAGCCAGCAAAGCCGACTCAAAAACCGACCCGAAGAAACTCGGCAAACTGCTTGGTGAATCGGTGGATCGTTTCAACGCGCTCTATGAACTGGCAGGCACCATCAACCCCTACATCCATGCCTTCGTCACCACCAATTCGCGCGACAAGGAAGCCATGCGCGCCCTCTCAGAATTCGAGCAGATGTCGGTGAAGGCGAATATTCTTGAAACAAGATTCAGGGCGTGGGTCGGCAAATTGGGCAAAGCCGCCGTCAAAAAAGCCGCCAAGACAAATGCTTCGGCAAAGGCGCACGAGTTTGCCCTGCTCGAAAACGCCGAACAAGCCAAATACCTGATGAGCGAAGCCGAAGAAGCCCTCGCCGCCGAACTCACCTTGAGCGGCGGCAATGCCTTCGGCAAACTTCAGGGAACGGTCACCTCGCAAATGACGGTGGATTTTGAACTGGACGGCAAAGTGCAAAAACTGCCCATGCCCGCTCTCATCAACCTGCGCTCCCATCCCGATGAAGCCACCCGCCGCCGCGCGTACGAAGCCGAGAACAAAGCCTGGGAGGAGGTAAAGGAAGTTTTAGCGGCGTGCATGAACGGGGTCAAGGGTGAAACGCTCACGCTTGATAAAAAACGCGGACGGGAAGACGCCATCCACGCCTCGCTCGACTTCGCCCGCATTGACCGCGCCACCCTCGAAGCCATGCTCGGCGCGATGAAAGATTCCTTCCCCATGTTCCGCCGCTACTTCCAACACAAAGCCAAACTGCTCGGCAAGGAAAAACTCGCCTGGTGGGATGTCTTTGCTCCGATGGGCAAGACCGACAAGGTCTATTCGTGGGACGAAGCGCGCGATTTCATCGTTGCCAACTTCAACAAATTCTCTCCCGAACTGGGGGCGTTTGCCCAGCGCGCCTTCGACAACCGCTGGATTGATGGTGAACAACGCGAAGGGAAACGCGGCGGCGCGTTCTGCATGGGCGTGGAAGGGGTGAAGGAAAGCCGCATCCTGAGCAACTTCGACGGCTCGTTCGACCAGGTCAGCACGCTGGCGCATGAACTCGGTCATGCCTTCCACAACGAGTGCGCCTGGCAGGCGGGCAAGACCCCCATTCAGCAAAACACGCCCATGACGCTGGCGGAAACCGCCTCCATCATGTGCGAGACCATCGTCACCGAAGCCGTGCTAGCGCAAGCCACCGATCCGCAGGAGATTTTGGCTGTGCTGGAAGCGCAGATGAACAACGCATCGCAGGTGGTCGTGGACATCTACTCGCGCTACCTGTTCGAGAAGGAAGTCTTCGAGCGCCGCGCCAAAGCCGAACTCTCCTCCGACGAACTGTGCGAGATCATGGAACGCGCCCAGAAAGCCACCTACGGCGATGGGCTCGATGAGAGGTACCTGCAAAAATTCATGTGGACGTGGAAACCGCATTACTACTCCAGCGGCTTCTCGTTCTACAACTACCCGTATGCCTTCGGTCTTCTCTTTGGCACGGGCTTGTATGCCATCTACCAGAAGCGCGGCGCGGACTTCGTCCCGGAATACAAGCAACTTCTCGCCTCCACCGGCGAAGCGCGCGCGGCGGACCTCGCCGACAAATTCGGCATCAACATCCGCACCAAAAAATTCTGGGCAGACAGCCTCGCCATCATCGGCAGGCGCGTGGATCGGTATTGCCAGTTGTAGGAAGGCGAACGTACACAAGGACGTAAGTACACACTAGGTAAACAGGTGTGTACCTGCTTACCTGTATACCTCTGTTACTTGTTTACCCATTTATTTATACCATGACCATCCTCTCCATCAACCACGTTCAAATTGCGATGCCCGCAGGCGAAGAAGAAACCGCCCGCGCCTTTTATGGCAATATCCTCGGCTTTACCGAAATCGCCAAGCCGCCCGAACTTGCCAAACGCGGCGGCACGTGGTTCCAATCGGGCGAGGCGCAACTTCACCTTGGCGTGGAAACCGATTTCCGCCCGGCGCGCAAGGCGCATCCCGCCTTCCTCGTGGACAACCTCGAAGCCATTCTCGAAAAGGTGCAGCGCGCGGGCTACGAATGGGACCAATCCCAGCCTCCGTTGAAGGGATACAAACGCGCGCACATTTACGATCCATTCGGGAATCGAATTGAACTTATGGAAAGAAAGTAGCGGAGTGTTGCAGAAAGGTTCGCAATGACAAATTCGCCTCACGTTACCCCCTGGGCTGATCCGACAGCCCCAACCGAATCCACGCTGAGACAGATCATGGCGGACGAGGGACTCAGCCCCTATGCGTGGTCGAACGGACCGCGCGACGTGTACGCGGCGCATACGCATCCCTACAACAAGGTCATTTACGTGGCGCGCGGTTCGATCACCTTCGGCTTGCCGGAACTCGGACAGAACCTTGCTCTCAAAGCGGGGGACCGCCTCGACCTGCCCGCCGGGGTCGTCCACGATGCGGTGGTCGGCGCGGAGGGGGTCCTCTGCCTGGAAGCGCATCGGTGAAGCCGTCCCCACTTCAGACCATCCTGTTGACAACGTTTGCGATGGTCGCGTTCGCATCCAATTCGTTGTTGAACCGGCTGGCGCTGGGACAACGCTCGATTGACGCAACCAGTTACACGACGATCCGTCTGGCGTCCGGCGCGGTCACGTTGTTTGCGATCGCATATTTGCAAAGTAAAAATAATCGGGCGTTCCTGCGCGGCAGTTGGACCTCTGCCGCGTTATTGTTTACATACGCCATCACCTTCTCGTTTGCCTACCTCAGCCTGAGCGCAGGGACGGGCGCGTTGATCCTGTTTGGGAGCGTGCAGGCGACGATGATCCTCGTCGCAGTGCGAAGCGGCGAACATCCGAGCCCGTTGGAATGGATTGGTCTCCTTTTTGCGCTGGGCGGTTTGGTGTATCTTGTGTCCCCGGGGCTGGCGGCTCCCTCTCCGCTTGGTTCCGCGTTGATGACCGCGGCAGGGATCGCCTGGGGATTTTATACGATACGCGGGCGCGGTTCGGAGAATCCGCTTGGAGATACGGCGGGGAATTTCGTTTATTCGCTTCCGATGGCGTTGGCTGTTTTATTGCCCGCGTGGAGGAGCGTCTCAGTTTCGACAAGCGGGGCGTTGTATGCGACGATTTCCGGCGCGCTGGCTTCGGGTGTGGGATATGTGATCTGGTATGCGGCTCTGCGCGGCTTGACCTCTACGCGCGCCGCGATAGTGCAACTCTCGGCGCCGGTCATCGCGGCGTGGGGCGGGGTCGTTCTCCTTGCGGAGAGTGTGTCCGCGAGGCTTGTGATTGCGGGGGCGTTGATCTTGAGCGGGATCGCGTTGGCGGTGACCAGCCGTACAAAAAAGGCTTGAGGGCGGTTCCGGCGTCTCGAGATAGAATCAGGTTTCGGTTAAGAATGAAGCGGGGCATCCAAATAAAAAGACGCGTTCATCGTGAGCGCGTCTTCCGATCACTGATCACTGGTTACTGATAACTGGTCACTGGTTACTGATAACTGGTCACTGACCTACCACGTCGCATTCAGCCAGCCGCGCAGTTCCATGGCTTTGACCACGCGCGAGATGGCGACCATGTACGCGGCGTCGCGCATGTACACGCCCTCTTTTTCGGCGGTTTGCAGCACTGCGTCGAACGCCAGGGTCATTTTGGTATCGAGACGTTGCAGCACTTCCTCCTTCGTCCAGTAGAAGTTCATGTCGTTCTGAACCTGTTCGAAGTAGGAGGTGGTGACGCCGCCCGCATTGCACAGAAAATCGGGGATGTTGAAGATCTTGTTCGTCTTGAAGAATTCGTCGGCTTCGATGGTGCAGGGACCGTTCGCCCCCTCCGCGATCACCTTGACGCGGCTGGACATCTTCTTCACAGTTTCGGCGTTGACGTGTCCTTCGATGGCGGCGGGAATTAGGACGTCGGCTTCCTTGGTGATCCACGCTTCGCCGTCCTCCACAATGTAATCCGCTTCCTCGGCGGCTTTTCGATTGATCGTCCCGTACTGGTCGGTAATGGACATGAGGAAGCGCGGGTCAATGCCGCCCTTTTTGCTGTAGGTGTACGCCTTTTTATCGTGACGATCCCAGCAGGAGACGCAGGCGACCGTGCCGCCGAGCATTTCGATGAACCCGATGGCGGCGTATTGCGCAACGTTTCCAAAGCCCTCGATGGCGGCGATGGCTTTGGTGGAGTCGATGTTCAGGTGTTTGAGGGCTTCACGCACAGTGTAGATCACGCCGTACCCTGTGGCTTCCGTCCTGCCTTCTGAGCCGCCGCTGCCGACGGGCTTTCCCGTAAAGACGCCGGGGGTGTATTGACCGACGAGGCGGGAGTATTCGTCCATCATCCAGCCCATCATCTGGGGGGTGGTGCCAACATCCGGCGCGGGGACGTCATTGCGCGGACCGATGTTCTTCCACATGGCGTCAACCCAGCCGCGGCAGATCTGTTCTTTTTCAGCCGCAGAGAGGGAGGAGGGATCGCACACTACGCCGCCCTTTCCGCCGCCGAGAGGGATATCGGCGACCGCGCATTTCCAGGTCATCCACGTGGCGAGGGCGCGCACGGTGTCGAACGTCTCCGCGGGATGAAAGCGGATGCCGCCCTTGTTGGGTCCGCGCGCGTCGTTGTGCTGGACGCGAAATCCCTGGAAGACCTTTAGCGAGCCGTCGTCCATGCGGACGGGGATGCGAAAGGAGTATTCCCGCATGGGCCAGCGCAGGACTTCGCGCACGCCGGGATCCAGTTTGAGCATCTCGGCAACCTGGTCGAATTGTTTTTGTGCCAATTCAAAGGCGTTGATTTGTTCTGACATTTCGTTTCTCCTGGAAGATATGTCGGGTAATGAGGAAAAATATAAACGGGCATCCCGGAACGGGCGCCCGCTTTTCGTCGAAATTATGTCGTCCAGTTTTCCATAATGATTTTCACCCAATAAAGTTACGACTGCGACTTAACGTTATCACGAGAGTCAAAAACTCGTCAATATGACTAAAAGCAGTTTTTCCCGATAAAAAAGACCGGGGGTCGCCCGGTCTCATTCGCCTTCGTTTTCGTCTGCGTCGTCCTCGCCTCCCATGTCGAACTCATATTCCACTTTTTCGCGGTCGAGATAGACCCATAGCAGGAGGACATGTCCATCTGGGGTTTCCACGTTGCGCGCCGCCATGATGGGGGCGGATTGCTCCACGCCCATGTCGTTTCGGTAATGCAAATGGATGGGAAGTTTCGCGTTCCACGCGCGGTAACAGCGTTCCACCAGCGCCGGGCCGTTGAAGGTACGCAGCCGCGTCAGCACCGGCACCGATAAGCCTGCGCTCTCGTTCAACCCCAGCGCCCAGCCGTCGTTGACCACCTCGAAAACGGGGGGAGGTCCTTCGATGATCGTGATTTTATCGTCCATAGTGACTGGGAATATACCACAAAAGGGGTCCGGTCATCATTACGAGATCGTCAGGTTTACGAGCCGAAGGTTACATACCGCGCGTTCGTTCTTGCGTTCCCTTCATGGGATGGGTATACTTGATACTGTATGGGACCCGAAAAGATCGGACGTTACGAAATCAAGGCGGAGTTGGGGCGCGGGGGCATGGCGACCGTCTATCACGGTTACGATCCGCGCTTCGAACGCGAAGTGGCGATCAAAGTCCTGCCATCCGAACTCCTGCATTCGGATCCGCAGTTCAAACTGCGCTTCGAACGCGAAGCGAAGATCATCGCCCAATTGGAACACCCAGCCATCGTGCCGGTCTATGACGTGGGCGACGAAGGCGGGCAGCCCTATTTCGTCATGCGCTACATGAACGGGGGCTCCCTTTCGGAACGCATCAAAGCCAAAGTGATGAGCGTCGAAGAAGCCGTGAAGATCCTCGGTCACATCGCCCCCGGATTGGACGAGGCGCACGCTAAGGGCATCGTCCATCGCGACCTGAAACCCAGCAACATCCTGTTCGATACCAAAGGCACTCCCTACATTTCCGATTTCGGCATTGCCAAGTTATCGCAGGCGCAGGCAAGCGTCACCGGCAGCGCGATCATCGGCACGCCTGCCTACATGGCGCCCGAACAAGCCTCCGGCGAAACGGTGGATGGGCGTTCGGACATTTACGCGCTCGGCATCATCCTGTTCGAGATGCTGACCGGCAGGCAGCCCTACGAAGCCGATACACCCATGGCGGTTGCGATCAAACACATCACCGACCCGGTGCCGCACATTCTGGAAGCCAACCCCAACCTCCCACCTGACGTGGAAATGATCATCCAGACGGCGATGGCAAAGAACAAGAATGACCGCTACTCGACCGCCGTGGACATGGTGGACGCTTTGCGCGCGGTCGGCTCCGGCGCCAGGACCCAGATGCGGACAAAAGTCGTAAAAGCGGCGCCCCGAACCGCCGTCGGGAATTTCCCCGCGCCGGTCGCGAAGAAACCCTTCAATGCGCTGTGGCTTGTCGTCATCCCTGTTCTTTTGTTGGGAATGATCGGGGGTGGATATATTATCTTCAACGGGATCAACCTTCCCGTTGGAACAGAACCGCCCGTAGTCATCCCCTCACAGACCGCCGCGCCCGCCACGCCGACCTCCGAACCCACCCTCGAACCCACAAAGGAAGCAACTGCCGTCCTCCCGCCGCCTGTCAACCCGACGGACACGCCGCCCCCCACAAACACGCCCGCTCCGCAGATCCCGGTGATCGGCGGCGCGGACAAGATCGCGTTCGTCGCCAATAAGGAGATCTGGTTGATGAACGTGGACGGCTCGGACCCCATCCAGGTCACAAGCGACGGAGGCGAAAAGAGCGACCTGCAATGGCTAGATCGCGATACGCTCATTTTCATCAGCGGGAAGATTATAAAATATTACACCGTCTCGACCGACGTGGTGGATACGCTTACCGGTTTCCTCTCCGCGGTCACGTTGGACGCCTTCCAGGTCTCGCACGACGACACGCAGGTGATGATCGCCATGAGCAACGAGATCTTCGTGGCGCCGTTCGATTTCGAAAGATTCAGGAACGTCAAATCACGCAGCGACCTGTTCGCCATGCAGGACATCTGCATCCTGCCCACGCGAGGCACCAAAGCCGCGCTCTCCGTCAAGGAGGCGCGCTGGTCGGCAGACGATAAACTCGTGGCGTGGCTTTACAAGGGCGTCGGCGGAGAGACCCTGCTCCAGTCGGAACAGGTAATGATCCTCGACGTGACCGGATGTAACCCCGAAATGATTGACCAGTTGGATAACTTCCCCGGCGCCCGCTTCACCCCTGTCGGGTATCAAAGCCGCGTCCTGCCGGACTTCGATTGGGACGGACGCGACCTATTCGTCTTTCACACCTCCAGGCGGAACAACGGCTGGGGCGAGTTCTATCTTTACAACTGGATCACCCACAAACCAACGCTGGTCCACCCCGTCAACAACGCATGCTGTTACCGCGACATACGCTGGAGTCCCGATGGGACTCACGTGATCTTCGCCTTTCAGGACGTTGGGCTGGGCGCCGCGGCACAAAACCTCCTCTACTACGTCCCGGCGGGCGAACTGGAAACCGGCGCGAGATTCAAACCCCTTCCCCTTCCCGACGGCTTCTTCAAAGATCCCAAGGAGGCGCCCCAACCTGCCCTGCGCCCCGCGCAGTAAGGCGAATTTCGCTCCTCAGGGTTGCAAACTCCTCACGATCTCACCGACCAGTCCCGGCCCCCGATAAATCAACCCCGTATACACCTGAACCAGGCTCGCCCCCAGGGCGAGTCTTTTCCTTGCATCCTCTGGATTCATGATTCCCCCCGAGCTGACGATCGGGGCTCTTCCGTTGACGAGTTTCACGACCCGACTCAAAACCGCCTCACTCCTGACCCGGAGCGGGCTCCCGCTCAACCCGCCTGATTCACGCTGAAGCCTCGACCTCACCCCCTCGCGCGCAAGCGTGGTGTTGGTGGCAATGATTCCGTCCATGCCTTTTTCGAGAATGACGCCGACTGCATCCTCCAATTCTTCGTCGGTCAGGTCTGGCGCAATTTTTACAAGAATTGGAGATTTGACTTTCAACCTTTGACGTTCCTGTTGGATTTCTTCCAACAACCCCTCCAGCATTTCCCGCCCTTGCAGCCTCCGCAGACCCACCGTGTTTGGCGAGGAGATGTTAATCGTCAGATAATCCGCCAGCGGAGCGAAGACCTTCATCAACTCGATGTAATCCTTTGCGGCTTCCTCGAGCGGCGTATCCTTGTTCTTTCCCAAATTCATGCCAACCACCACCGATAACCGATCACTGATCACTGATAACTGGTCACTCACATACTCCATCCCCCTCCCCGGAAACCCCATGCGATTGATCACCGCCTCGTCCTCCAAAAGGCGGAAAACGCGCGGGCGCGGGTTCCCAGGCTGAGGCTTAGGCGTGACCGTCCCCACTTCCACGTGACCGAAGCCCAATGCCGCGAGCCCGCGGATGGCGATGCCGTCCTTGTCGTATCCCGCCGCCAGCCCGACGGGATTCTTGAACGTCAACCCGAAAGCGCGGACAGGCTTTACTTTTGTTTTGTAGAGTTGCCGGAGTAGGAAGTTGGAAAGTGGAAAATTTCCCGCAATGTGAAGAAGTTGAAGAGTGAGTTGATGCGCGGTTTCAGGCTCAAGTGAAAAAAGCAAAGGGCGCAACACTGAGTACATTTTTTCTTTTGTACCCTTCGTGGCTAAAAACGCTTTTGTCCGCTTTTGTCCAGAAAATACTGCACAATCTCCTCTTCCGGATGCGGCACGTTCATTAGCGCAAACATCGCCGCCAGTTCGCCGCGGTGATGCGTGTTGTGATTCGGCGGCTGGACCATCATCTGCCACAGCGGCAGGGTGAACGTCTCGCCTTTGGGGTTGGTGTAGGTTACAGGATGCTGGAGAGTTTCTTCGGTCTGCTCGGCGAGGAAGGCGCGCAGGCTTTTCTCGACATTCACCCAATATTCTTTTATGGAAGCGACAGCGGGAAACTCCCTCGCATCGAGAAACTCGCCCTGTTCGCCACGCCAACGCTGACGCCACATCCGCTCGGAACTCATCATATGTACCAGCGTCGCGTGAACGCTGTCCCACGAATGCCCCTGCCTGCGGAAGAGTTGTTCCTCGGTCAGCGTTTCAGCGACGGTGAGGTAGCGCTTGTTCGCCCAGTAGTTGTAGTCGTAGAGTTCGGTCAGATAATCTTTCAGATTCATACGCCTCTTTTTCCCTTCTTCAGCATCTCAATCGTTTTCTCGATCCGCCGTTGCCGTGTCTCCTCCTTCTTCGCTTCGTTGATCCACATTACATATTCTCTTTGGTGAGTATAAGACAATTCTTCGAAGAAGGTTTGGGCTTTCTTATGTTTCTTCAATTCCCTTGCCAAATCTTTTGGAATTTCGATCACGCGCGGCTCATTGTCCAACTCAACAGTGATCTTGGCCTCGTCGCCAACTGTTTTTCCGATCTGCTCTCGGATTCCCTTGAGGATGATCAGGATGTGATTCGGTCCGCCCATGCGCACGAGCAAGCCGCGATATGGGACTCCCTCGATCAGCGCCTTGACCCTGGGCTTCTTCGCGCCAAACGCCTTTTCCACATCGAAAGGGACTTCCACGAACGCGCCGCCTCCGCCTGCATTGCGGATGATGGCTTTGAAGGTGTGTTTTTTTGTCATAAGTTGCCTCTTTCAAAAGATTCTAACATGTGAACATATTTACATCTCTTGACGAGTATACGCCAATGGCGTATACTGCAAGAAACGTATGCAATTCATTGAAACCAGTGTCTTTACACGCCAAGTGACATCCCTGCTCACGGACGATGAATACAGCCAGTTACAGGTTGCCCTGTTCACTCATCCCGAAATGGGAGCGATCATCCCACAGAGCGGCGGGTTGCGCAAAGTACGCTGGTCAATGAGCGGACGCGGTAAACGCGGCGGCGTGAGAGCCATCTATTATTGGGTTGTCGCCGAAGACCAAATCCTGATGTTGTTCATGTACCCGAAAAGCGAAAAGGATGATCTGACTCCGCAACAATTGAAAGTGTTGCGCGAGATCGTGGAAAAGGAGTTCAAATGAAAGACGAATTGTTCGATGAATTGGTGGCAAGCGTCCGTGAAGGCGGAAAGATTTTGCGCGGCAAGGTAAAACCATTCCGTTCCTTTGCGGTTGAAGTGCCAGATGTGAAGAAGATCCGTTCGAACTATAAACTTTCCCAACCCGAATTTGCCGCGTTGATGGGAATCAGCGTCAAGACCCTGCAAAACTGGGAACAGGGACGGCGCGTCCCTGAAGGAGCGGCGCGTGTGCTTTTACAGGTCGCCGCAAAACACCCCGAAGTGATATGGGACGTAGTGAAGGTAAAGTCCACAGCGGCATAAAGCAGAACTCGGAGATTTCCGAAATCTCCGAGTTCTTTGTATCCACGAACGTGCCGCCTCCACTCGCTCCACTCGCATTTTGGACGACGGCTTTGAAGGTGTGTTTTTTTGGGTGTCATTTTGCCTCTGCCAAAAACTTCCTCGTCTCCTCAATTTTACCTTTTTCCACCTTCCCATTCCCCTCCCAATACTCTAGCAATTGACCAATCGTCAGCGCCGCGTGCAGGGAATAGCCCGCCTGCGCCAGCGACTCCTTCGCGCCGGACTGTCGGTCAATCAGCACGACGACATCCTTCACGACCAAGCCCGCCCCGGTCAATTTTTCGATGGCTTCGAATTTACTTCCGCCGGTTGTAGCAAGATCATCAATAACAACGACCGTCTCGCCTGCGTGATATTCGCCTTCGATCTCTGCTTTCGTGCCGTAGGTCTTCGCTTCCTTGCGCGGGTAGATCATGGGGTAGTTTCCCGCGAGGGAGATGGCGGTGGCGATGGGGATGGCGGCGTAGGGGAGCCCTGCGATACGGGAGAATAAGAGATTGGAGAGTAGAGGGAGATAGGCTTGAGCGACCTCTGCGAGCAGTTTGGGGTGGGAGATGATTTGCCGCAGGTCAATGTAGATAGGGGATTGGCGTCCCGATTTGAGGGTGAACTCGCCGAATTTGATACAGCCTGCAGAGAGGAGTTCGTCGGCGAGGAGAGTTAATTGGGTTCCGAGAGTTGGAACTGACATTAGCATATCCTTATATGGTTATCCAATATCGGCATTTCAATCTGCCTTCATACTCAATTTCATTTTCCAATATTCCCCCATTCTTCAGGATGGTTTTTCTGGAGCCAATATTATCACTGTCGCATGTGAGCAGCACGCGTTCCAATCCGATGGTTTTGGCTTCTTCCAAAGTCAATTTCAGCAGCAATGTTCCATATCCCAGCCTGCGACAAGAAGGAGGGACGTCATATCCGATATGCCCTCCCTCCATTAAAAGCTTCTCCGTTAGGGAGTGTCTTAATCGACTGGCTCCATAAATTGTGCTGTTTTCCATCAGCCAAAAGGTGTTCTCCTGTACAAAACCAGGTTTCAGATTGAGTCCCCGGGCTCTCTCCTGAATCCTGGCAATATACTTTTCAAAAGCATCGTTCACTTCAATATTTTCAATTTGATATTTACCTTCGCCATTTCTTTGATAATCAAGCATCATGGCAATAAAAGCATCTTTGAATTTGGTGGATGGCAAGCACAGTTTCATTTCTGGTGTTTGATATACAAAATGTGATCGCGGATCTCTGCCGCGGCTAACTTTGGATTCTCCGCCCGCGAGATACCGCGCGAGATGGGGATGAGCATCCCTTTGCCGTCTGCCCGCAGACCCGATTTCAGCGCGAGTTCGAGTTCGCCGCCCTGCGCGCCGACTCCGGGCGAGAGGAACCACAGGTCAGGCACAGCGGCGCGGATCATCTCCATGATCTGTGGATGGGTGGCACCAACGACTAGACCTACATTATTCTTTTCGTTCCATTGTTCTGCGAGTTTCGCCACATAAATATACAAAGGCATCGGCATATCTGATCCCATTGGCATGACGAGGAGATTTTGCAAGTCCATCGAGCCTGCGTTGGATGTTTTGCATAACAGGAAGACGCCCTTTTCTGGATTCTGGATGAACGGCTCGATGGAGTCTTTGCCAAGGTACGGGCTGAGTGTGATGCAATCCACGCCGAGATTCTCAAAGGCGGATTTTGCGTATGCCTCCGCAGTAGAGGCAATGTCGCCGCGCTTGGCGTCCAAAATAATCGGGATGCGCGAGCCAAGCCGCGCCCCCTCCTCGCGGATGGCTTCGATGACCTGCTTGAGCGCCGCCCATCCCTCCGCGCCGAAGGCTTCAAAGAACGCCGCGTTGGGTTTGAATGCCGCAGCGTAGGGAGCGGTCTCTCGGACGAGAGTCAGGCAAAAGTCGAGGGCGGAAGCGGGAGAAGGCTCTTTGAGGTCGCTCACGTGCGGGTCGAGTCCAACACATAAGAGGGAGGAACAGTCGTCCACGCGTTTTTCGAGGAGGGTAAAAAATGTTTCCATGTTGTAGAGTTCCAAGTGTCAAGTTCCATGTTCCAGGTAAACTTGAAACGTGGAACTTGGAACCTGATACTTTAGGCTTTTCCCAACACCATCGCCAATAACGCCATCCTAACATAAAGCCCGTATTCCATCTGCCTGAAATATGCCGCGCGGGGATCGTCGTCGAAGTCCATGCTGATTTCGGTGACGCGCGGAAGCGGGTGCATGACGATCATGTTTTGTTTGGCGGCTTTCATCACTTCGGGGTCAATCACGTATGCGCCCTTGACTTTCTCGTACTCGGCGGGGTCTTCGAAGCGCTCCTTTTGGACGCGCGTGACGTACAGCACGTCGGTTTCGGGCAGGACTTTTTCGAGCGTGCTGAACTCGGCTTGCGGGATACCCTTTGCCGCGACTTCGTCCATCACTTCTTTCGGCATTCGCAAAATTTCAGGCGAGACGTAATTCAACTTAACCTTGAACAACGACAGCAGCCGCGCCAGCGAATGGACGGTGCGCCCGTATTTCAAGTCGCCGAGCATGGTCACGGTCAGCCCGTCCACCACGCCAACGCCGAGTTCCTCGAAGATGGTGAACAGGTCGAGCAGCGCCTGGGTAGGATGTTCGCCCGTGCCGTCGCCCGCGTTGATGACGGGTTTGCGCGCCGCCTTCGCCGCAATCGCCGCCGAGCCTGTTTCGGGGTGGCGCAGCACGATGACATCGGCGTAACATTCGAGCGTGCGGACGGTGTCGGTCAGACTTTCGCCCTTTGTTACCGAGGAATACTTCACCTCGTTGATGGGGATGACGCTTCCGCCGAGTCGTTCCATCGCGGCAGTGAACGACGACGATGTGCGCGTGGATGGTTCGTAGAAAAGATTGGCGAGAATTTTTCCTTTGAGCAGGTCGAACGTGCCGATGCGCTCGACCATGCCGCGCATTTCGTGCGCCACGCCGAAGATGTATTCCAAATCGGCGCGGTTGAATTGTTTGACGGATATGATGTCCTTGCCGTACCACGAGGCGTTTTTGTTTTCGCCGAAGGGCAGGTAGGGGGATTGGGATTCGGTTGGCATTTGGGTCTCCTGGTCTGATAGTTGGATGGTCTGATAGTCGAATAGTCGGAAGTCTCATAGTCTCATGGTCTGATAGGCTTTAGATGCATGGAAGAACGATAAGGCTATAAGACTAGTGACTATAAAACTAGCGGCTAAAAAGATGATTCGCCAGCGGGATGATGTTGATGACTGGCTCTTCGTAGGGGTGTACGCGTTTGATGACCTGCATCGCTTCGCTTACCAGAGCGCGTCTGCAATTGACCTCGAGCTTGTATTCCGCCACCTCGCTGAGTCTCCCCTCCTCGCCCTCGAAGGGATTCGAGCCTGGCAGGGGGCGGAAGAAGCCGCGCACGGGAGTCAGCGAAACGCAGTGGTCGTAGTTGCCGATCACGCCCACGCCGATCTCCGAAAGCGCGTCGGCAAGTTGCATGGCGTGGTCCTGCGGGATAAAAATTTCGATCTTTACGTGGGTGAAGGTTTGCATAGACACCCTCTTTCGATCTGTTGCCAAAAGGCACACAAAGTGATAGAATCAGCACATGAAATACTTCTCGTGGAACGATGAGAAAAACGAAATTTTGAGGGAAGAGAGACAGGTTTCATTCGAGGATGTTGTCTTTTACATCGAACAAGGTTTCCTGCTGGATGTGCTGGAGCATCCCAACCAGGAAAAGTATAAAGGACAAAAGATTTTTGTAGTGCAAATGGATGATTATGTTTACCTCGTACCTTTCATCGAAGATGACCGTGAAATCTTTCTGAAAACGATCATCCCAAGCCGTAAAGCCACGAAGAAGTATTTGAAAGGAAGTGCAGAATGAGCGATCTGAAACTCCAACAAGATGAACTGGAACTTCTCGCCTCGTATGAAGCCGAGGAGTGGAAGTCGGCTAAAAGCCTCAGCGAGCGAAAGGAACAATATCGCGCCTACGCCCGCGCCACCCTCCGCAAGGATAAACGTGTCAATATCCGCATTTCAGAGAAGGACCTCCTTGCCCTGCAAAAGCGCGCTGTGCGTCAGGGCATTCCATATCAAACTCTGATTTCCAGTGTGCTGCACAAGTATGTCAACGGCGGGTTGACCGAGAAATAAGCGTGGCGCTCACAGTTAACAGCCTGCTCTGAACAAGAGCAGGTTTTGTTTTTAACGGACATTTCTTCCATAACCTTGTTCAGCCAGTATCTTCCCGTCTTCAAAAGCAGTTTTACCGCGCAGCACAACCTTCCTCACCCTGCCCTTCACCTTCCAGCCCTCGAAGGGAGTCCAGCCGCAGCGGGTGAATTGTTCTGCGGCTTTGATCTCATAGGTTGTGTTCTCGTCCACTTCGACCCAGGTTTCGGGCTGTTCGGGGATGCGGAAAATCTGGCGTGGGTTGATGACAGATTTCTGGATGATATCGTCTAAGGTCAAACGTCCAAGATCAACGGCGGTGAGGAGGAGAGGCAGCAGGGTTTCAAGTCCTGGAAAACCAGGCGGGGGATTCTCGGAGTCTTTTTCGGCGAGGGTGTGTGGGGCGTGGTCAGTGGCGAAGCAGTCTATCACGTCGAGGTTTTCCCACAACGCGTCCACATCCTGCTGGCTGGCGAGGCGCGGGCGGACTGCGAGTCTGCCCTCACCCCCATCCCCTCTCCCGCTGGGAGAGGGGGATTCTGCGGTTAGGAACAAATGATGCGGACACACCTCGCACGTCACCTTGATGCTGCGTTCCTTCGCGGCTTTGATGAGCAGGATTTCTTCTTTCAATGAAACGTGCGCGATGTGGACGGGGCGGTCATAGAGGGCGGCGAAGAGAATCCCTGCCGCCATCGTGCGGGATTCGGCGTGCAGGACAATGGGGTAGTCCTTCGGGAATTTTTGGAAATGCGGCATCCACAAGGTCATGTCATCGAGGCGGAGTTCGCCGAAGGTAGAGTCGAGGTACATTTTCAAGCCTGCGGCTTTGGGGGCGAGGGCTGCGACGGTATCTGCGTTATCGGGTCCCGCGCCGAGGAATTGGGCGTAGTCGCAGCGGGCTTTTTGTTTGGCGGAATCCAGCGCGAGGTCGAGGGTGGAGGCGTCGAAGATGGGCGGCTTGGTGTTGGGCATGGCGAGAATCATCGTCACGCCGCCGGCAAGTGCGGCTTGGGTGGCGGTATCCCAATCCTCTTTGTGGGTTTGTCCGGGTTCACGGACGTGGACGTGGGGGTCAATCAGACCGGGGAGACGTATCATGATCAGACTCCAGGTGTGAGACAAAAAAAGAGAGCCGCTAAAAGCGACTCTCTGATTTTGAATGGGAGCAACAATCTTGCCAAAGAGATGTTGGGGAAACAATCGTTTGAAGCGGGGCAGCCGGTACATTGCGCCGAATTTTACGCCGTTTCGGGAGGGTGTCAAGAGGGGCGAAAAATCGTTCGAAACAGGATCAGTCGTCCCGTAGTAATGAGGCGGGGACAAATCTCATGATATTTGTCACTGAAGGGCGCCGAATGCGGGTGATATAATCCCGCTCATCATTTTGCAAGGAGAAGGAAGATGGCATATCAAAACGTGAAAGTCCCCGCAGGCGGGGCGAAAATTTCCATCAAGGATGGCAAATTACAGGTTCCCGACACCCCCATCATCCCATTTGTGGAAGGCGATGGGACCGGCCGCGACATCTGGCGCGCGTCGGTGCGGGTGTTCGATGCGGCGGTGGAGAAGGCGTATGGGGGCAAGCGCAAGATTCACTGGATGGAGGTGTATGCCGGCGAGAAATCGTTCAAGATGTTCCAGAATTGGCTGCCCGATGAAACGACTGAGGCTTTTAAAGAGTTCCTTGTTGGGATCAAAGGTCCGCTCACAACCCCCATTGGAGGCGGCATCCGCTCTCTGAACGTGGCACTTCGTAAAATTCTGGACCTGTACGTTTGCCAGCGGCCGGTGCGCTGGTATAAGGGTGTGCCTTCGCCTGTGGTGCATCCCGAATATGTGGATATGGTGATTTTCCGCGAGAACACCGAGGATATTTATACGGGTATCGAGTTTCAGCAGGGGACGGAAGAGAACAAGAAGTTCAAGGAATTGTTGAAAGAGACGTTCCCCAAGGAGTTCGCCAAGATTCGCTTCCCCGATACAGCGGGATTCGGCGTGAAACCCGTTTCGGTGGAAGGGACCGAGAGGCTGGTGCGCGCGGCGATTCAGTGGGCGCTGGCGAATAAGCGCAAGAGCGTCAACCTTGTTCACAAGGGCAACATCATGAAGTTCACGGAAGGCGCATTCAAGGATTGGGGCTATGCCCTTGCCAAGCGCGAGTTCCGCAATGACATCGTAACCGAGCGTGAGAGTTGGATTTTGGGCAACAAAGAAGCCAACCCGAACCTGAGCGTGGAAGAGAACGCCCGCCTGATTGACCCCGGCTACGATATGATGGCGCCCGACAAGCAGGCAGAGATCCGCAAGGAAGTGGAAGAGGCGCTGGCGCTGTGGGAGACTCACGGCGGCGGCAAGTGGAAGAGCAAACTGCTTATCAAGGATTCGATTGCGGATGTGACGCTGCAGTTTGTGTTGATTCGTCCGCGCGATTACGATGTGATTGCCACGCTCAACCTGAACGGCGATTATCTCTCCGACGCGCTCGCCGCGCAGGTGGGCGGCATTGGCATCGCGCCCGGCGCGAACATCAATTATGAGACGGGTCACGCCATCTTCGAGGCGACTCACGGCACCGCTCCGAAATACGCCGACCTGGACAAGGTCAACCCCGGTTCGGTCATCCTCTCCGGCGAGATGATGCTGCGCTACATGGGCTGGACCGAAGCGGCGGACCTCATCGTCAAGGGCATGGAAGGCGCGATTAACGCCAAAACGGTGACTTACGATTTCGCCCGCCTGATGGAAGGTGCGAAGGAAGTCAAATGCTCCGAGTTTGGGGATGCGGTCATCAGTCACATGTAATCAAATACATAAAAGACTGGAAATAAAACAAGTCGGGATGTGAAAGTCCCGACTTGTTTTATTTTCTTGATGGGAAGACAGGTTATGGCGTCGTCGTTGCCTGCGCTTCAGGCGTGACCGAGCGCGCTGCCGCCTCTTCTGCCGTTTTCGGCATCCCGTTCATCACCCAGCGGATGAAGGCGTCCACCACATTCGACTTGAGTTTGGTCTTGGGTGGCATGACGCCAATTAACTCTTTGGTTGGGTCGGCAGGATCCATGATGGGGGTTCCCTGAATGACCTGCAACAGGTAACTGTTCATGTCTCCCGCAATGAGGTTGTGATCCACATTATCGCCAGTGGTGAGAATTTCCTCATAAGAGGTCATCAGGTAATTATTGTTATCCTTGCCGGCGCGGTGGCAGGAGACGCAATAGCGTTTGACAATCGGCGCAATGTGAACGTCATACGACGGCACCTCGCCCTCTGCTAGCGGCGGGAAGAGTTCGGGGATAACGGGCGCTTCGAAACGATCATCCCACGTATAACGCATGAAGAGAATGATGTAATCAATTTCACTGCGCGAGAGTTCGCCGCCATACGTCTTGCCGAACGGCGGCATACCTGCATTGGGACGCCCGTAGGCAATTACCTCGTACATTGCACCATCGGTGATGGTGTACAGCACATCGCGGCTGTTGATGGGCGTGATTTCCTCGCCTTCGAGACCTTCCACGCCTTCGATGACCGCCACCGAGCCGTCGTCGCCGTGACACTCAACGCATTGGACGGAGTACAGGTCCTGCCCGGCGACGATCTGATCCACCAATGTAGTTGGGACTTCGACCTCTTCCGGTTTGGGATACGCCGCGGCGCGCACACTAACGACGACGGTCATCGCAACCATCGCAATCGAGCCTGCCACCGTCACCCAAAGCGGGAGGCTGCGCCTGGTCGTTTCCTGATAGATCTCGCGCCTGAAAACGTAAAGCCCAATCAATACGACTAGTACTGCCGCCGGAATCCACAATCCGCCAATGGCTTGCAGGGTCGTAGATACGGCTAACTCTGCCGCGTCCGGAGCGGTGGGTAAACTCGCCATAACGGTCAGCAGGACGATGTCGAGAATGACCGTTCCCATCACGGTGAGGGAAAAGATGCGGCGGGAGTAATGCCGGTAAGGGGATCTGTCCAAAAACGGGAGGAGAGTCAAAATGCCGAGACCGATGCTCGGAATCAGGACGGTCGCCAGCCATTCGATCTTGCCGATGATGGGAATCTGCCCGTAGAGTGCGAGGAATTTGAAGAGGAAGAGGAAATACCATTCGGGGCGTGGAAGGTAGGACGTGTCGCTGGGATCGGCTTTGGCTTCGGGCGCGACGCCGATGAACGCGGCGAGGACGAGGAGCAAAGCGAAGATGCCCAGTGACACAACGAGGTCTTTGAAGATGCTGTCGGGCCAGAAGCGTTCGCCGCGATTCAATTCCTGTTGATAACGTTCGTTGATTTTCTGTTTGATTTCGTCGTCCATGATTCTCTTCCCGTCATTGCGAGCGTTTTTGGCGAAGCAATCTCCTCTGGTTGCGCGGGATTCCTTCGGGGTATCTCGACTGCCTGCGTCTCGACCATCCCCCGCAATGACATTTGTTATTCATCCTTCTTCGGGAAATGCGACTCGCCGTGTTTGATGATGAGATAGAGGTGTACACCAATCAGGGCGGCGAGGGCGGCGGGCAACATCCAGATGTGACCGGAGAAAAAGCGCTGTAGCGTGAGGGCGCTCAGGTCGGGTCCGCCGCGCAATGCCTTGAGAATGAATTCACCGACGAAGGGGACGGTACCTGCGATTTGCGTGCCGACGGTGGTCGCCCAGTACGCGCGCTGGTTCCACGGCAGGAGATAACCCGTGAAGCCCATGCCAAGCGTCGCCAGTAAAAGACCGACGCCGATCAGCCAGGTCAGTTCACGCGGATATTTGTAGGAGGCGGTCACGAAGACGCGCAGCATGTGAATGAAGACGATCAGCACCATCAGCGTCGCGCCCCAGTGATGGATGCCGCGGATCAGCCAGCCGAAGGCGACTCCCTCCATGATGTACTGAACCGAATCGTAGGCGTGATCGGGCGAGGGGGTGTAATAGACGGTGAGGAAGATGCCCGTTGCGCCCTGAAGAATAAAAAGGAACAGACTCGCAGAACCGAGGGTGTTCCACCAGTTGCCCTTCGGTTCGGGGCGGTCAAGGATGTTCTTGTAGATGTCGTTCAGCCCGAGGCGTTCATCCATCCAGTCAAATACTTTTTTCCACATTGCTTAGGCTTCCTTGTAAAAGATCTCGAGCACACCTTCATCCGTAACGCGGAATTCTGCATAACGGTCAAGCGCTCGAGGCGGGGGACCGTCCAGCACCTCGCCCTGTTGACCGAATTTGGCGTCGTGGCACGGGCAGAGATAAACCTGATCGTTCTCGGACCAATTCACGGTGCAGGCGAGATGCGTGCATCGGCTGTTGAGGATGAGCAGGTCGTTCGGGTCCTCCGATTTGCGGATGACGTATCCGCCGTGAGACGTGGCGGTTCGCTCCCAGCCGTTGACCTGCACGCGCGTGAACGAGAAGGGGGTAGGTTTGCCGACGGGGATGTCCAACAGTTTTCCGACGGGGATCCAGGCTTCCTTTGCGCTTTCGCGCAGAGCGGGGTCAATGAGGTAGGCGATAGTGGGAATGCCGATCACCGCGGTAATCAGTCCGCCGATGACGGCTGCGGCGCCCTTGATAAAGTCCCGCCTGTTGATTTCAGACATACACACCTCCAACGTCATGCAAATTGCGAGTGCGGCAGTTCTTGAAGCCTCCTCGAAACGACATGATTCGCAATGATGGAAAGTTTCGATTAGAATATGACCGTTTCACCAATTTTACATTCAGGATTATAAAGGTCAAGCCCCTCCTTATTGGAGGAAGTCTGAAACGAATAACCCATGAGCATTGTCACTTTTAATACCATGGACGAGGATGGGATAATCCGTCACATTCCCGAAATGCAAATATCGCGCGCAGGCTGCGCTCTCTGGCGCAAGCGCGGCATCCTGATTGCTGATTCTCATTATTATTTCAAGGAGGCATAGATGATCCTGAAAAGGAACGTCAGCCTTGCCACAGCGTTGCGGTATAAAGGGCAGGGCCCATACCTGACCTACATCCTGCACCGCATCGGCGGGCTGGGCATGGCAATCTTTGTGGCTGTCCACATTCTGGCGTCGTTTTTGGGCGGGGAGATCGGCGGTTTTCTGAACGACGTGTACAAAAACTGGGCTTTCCAGATCTTCATCTTCTTCTGCGCGCTGTTCCACGCCATCAACGGACTGCGCATCACCATCCTCGACCTGTGGCCCAAACTGCTGGATCATTCACGCGAAGCCATCTGGCTGGAGTGGGCGGTCTTCCTACCCCTGTTCGGCATCGCCGTCTTCGTCATTCTCAGCACGGCATTGGGAGGCTGACATGGCAACGACAAAACCCCGCATCCTTCCCCTGACCAAACGCGGTCTGAATTTCGAGATGTTGATGTGGCTGTTTACACGTCTCACCGCGCTGGCGATGTACGGATTGATCCTGATTGCGATCATCGGCGCGTTGATCATGGGCGCCCGCACCCAGATGAATCTGGCGGACGTGCTGCGCTGGGGCTTCATGCCGAACTCCAGTCACGTGCAAAGCACGGAAGTGCCTGATTTGGCGCCCTGGTCCACTCCTTTCTGGAAGATAACCGCCAGCGTGCTTCTGTTGATCGCGGTGGCGCACGGTGTACACGGGTTGGTGGTCATCGCGGACGATTACATCGTGTCTTCGCGCGGGCGGAATATTGCCCGCATCATAAGCATCATCATGGTGATCGCGTTCAGCGCCATGGGGCTTTACATTCTCTGGACTTCGTAGGAGCAGCAATACATGGCAAATATTCATCAGTTCGATGTGGTGGTCGTCGGCGCGGGCGGTGCGGGACTTATGGCGGGGCTTTATGCTTCGCGCACCGCGAAGACGGCTGTGATCAGCAAACTCTATCCAACGCGTTCGCATACGGGCGCGGCGCAGGGCGGCATCGGCGCGGCGCTCGGCAACCTCGAGGAGGATAAGCCCGAATGGCACACCTATGACACGGTTAAAGGCTCCGATTACCTCGGCGACCAGGATGCCATCGAGTTCATGTGCAACGAGGCGATTGATGCGGTGATCGAACTCGAACACATGGGACTTCCCTTCGATCGCACGCCCGAGGGCCGCATCTCACAGCGACCGTTCGGCGGACACACCAATAACGAAACCGGCAAGCCCGTGCGGCGCGCCTGTCACGCCGCCGACCGTACCGGTCACATGATTTTGCAAACCCTGTATCAGCAGTGTCTGAAGAACAAGGTGACTTTCTTCGATGAATATCAGGTGCTGGATTTCATCATCGTCAACGGCAAAGCCGCGGGCGTGGTGGCTGTGGAACTTGCCACGGGCGAACTGCACACCTTTCATGCCAAGGCTGTGATCTTCGCCACAGGCGGACATGGACGTATCTTCGAAGTGACGTCCAACGCCTATGCCTATACGGGCGACGGCGCTGCGATCCTTCTCCGCCGGGGCCTTCCGCTCGAAGATATGGAATTTTTCCAATTTCATCCGACGGGCATCTACAAACTTGGCATCCTCATCACCGAAGGCGTGCGCGGTGAAGGCGGCGTCCTGATCAATGGCAGGGGCGAACGCTTCATGCCAAAGTACGCGCCAACCGTCAAGGACCTGGCTTCACGCGACGTGATCTCGCGCGCCATTTACACCGAGATTCGCGAAGGACGCGGCGTCAACGGGCAGAATTACGTCTGGCTCGACGTGCGTCCCGAGTCGGTGATCAAGTATGCGGCGATGGACGGGCGCACCAACCCCGACGGCACCCCCTACACCATCACGGGGGAACAAGTCCTCGCCAAACTGCCGGATATCATTGACTTCTGCCGCGTCTATCTTGGCGTGGATCCCGTCACTCAGATGATGCCCATTCAACCTACCGCACATTACACCATGGGCGGTATCCCCACCAATAAATATGGCGAAGTGATAATTGACAGCCAGAATACGGTTCTGCCGGGGCTGTATGCGGCTGGTGAATGCGCGTGCGTCTCTGTGCATGGCGCGAACCGCCTCGGCACAAATTCCCTGCTCGACCTGGTCGTCTTCGGCAAGCATGCGGGGCTGAAAGCCGCAGAGTATGCCAAACATGCCGATTTCGAGCCTCTGCCTGCCGATCCAGAAGCAGAAGCCAGGGCGCAGTTCGAAGCGTTGAGAAACGGTTCCGGCAAAGAAAATGCGTTCGACATTTCCACCGACATGAAGAAAGTCATGTTCGAGGAAGTCAGCATTTACCGCAACGAAAAAGGGATGAAAGCCGCCCTCGAAAAAATCGCCGAATGGAAGGAGCGCTACAAACACATCCGCGTGCAGGATACCGGCCGAGTCTTCAACACCGAACTGCTCAACGCCTGGGAACTTGGCAACATGCTCGACGTTGCCGAAGTGGTGGCGGCATGCGCCTTGAACCGCAGGGAGTCGCGCGGCGGGCATTCGCGCGAGGACTACCCCGAACGCGACGACCAAAACTGGATGAAGCACACGCTGGCTTGGAAGCAGGACGGCAAGGTCAAGATTGATTACAAGCCCGTCGTGGTCACGAAATATCAACCCAAGAAGAGAGTCTACTAATCTTCCTCGCGCTGAGCGGAACAGAGTGAAGACGAAGCGCAGTACATAAATTGCCCTTGCCAAAGGCACGCTACGCAGTCGCCTTCGTGTTGACACACTCCGCTCAGGGCGGAAAAGAGGAACTTATGCAGGTTACTTTAAAAGTCTTTCGTTACAATCCCGAAGCGGACAAGTCGTTCCGCTACGAGATTTACACGCTCGAAGCCGAAGAGACCGACCGCATCCTCGACCTGCTCGAAAAAGTGAAGGGCTACAACGACGGCACGCTGTCGTTCCGCCGTTCGTGCGCGCACGGCGTGTGCGGCTCGGATGCGATGCGCATCAACGGACGCAACATGCTGGCGTGCAAGGCATTGGTGCGCGACGTGGGCGACAAGATCACGGTCGAGCCGCTGCTTGGCTTGAAGGTGGTCAAGGACCTGATCGTGGATATGGAGCCGTTCTTCGACAACTACAAGAAGATCCTTCCGTATTTCATCAATGACTCCCCGCTTCCCGCCGACGGAAAGGAGCGGCTCCAGTCACCCGAAGAGCGCGCCCGCTTCGACGAGACGACCAAGTGCATCCTGTGCGCGGCTTGCACCACCTCCTGCCCGTCGTTCTGGGCGAGCGACCAGTATTACGGTCCCGCCGCGCTGGTGACCGCCCACCGCTTCATCTTCGACAGCCGCGACGAAGCCGCCTCCGAGCGCATGCACATCATCGCCGAGACGGATGGACTGGCGCGCTGTCATACCGCCTACAACTGTACGCTCGCCTGCCCGCGCGAGATCCCCATCACGAAGGCGATTGGTGAGTTGAAGATGGCGACGATTACGGGGAAGGTGGAGTGAGAAAGTAATCAGTAAACAGTGAGTGGTGAACAGAGGGACCGCGCGAGCAGCGCGGTCTTTTGGTTGTATACTTGTGACGACTGCAACGCAAACCGTTTTCCGGGGAGGGAACATGATTTCAAAAGAGAAATATATCCTTGCGATGGACCTCGGCACCTCGGGTCCCAAAGTGGCTCTGTTTTCCTCGCAGGGTGAAATGCTCGGCAGTGAGTTCGAGGAAACGAAACTCCTGCTCTTTTCCGACGGCGGGGCGGAACAATCTCCCGACGATTGGTGGGATGCCATTCAACGAGCAGCAAAACGGTTGCTATCGAGATGTCTCTTCGCAAACGAAGACATCGTCGCCATCGCCATCACCGGTCAATGGGCGGGGACGGTGGCAGTGGATAAAGAGGGCAGCGCGCTGGGCAACGCCATCATCTGGATGGACTCGCGCGGCGGACCGCAGATCCAGCAGATCGCCGGCGGGGCGCTCAACATCCAGGGTTATTCGCCGATAAAGCTTTTCCAGTGGATACGTCTGACCGGCGGCGCGCCAGCCATCGCGGGAAAAGATCCCATTGCCCACATCCTTTACCTCAAGCACAACCGCCCCGACATCTACCAACAAACCTTCAAGTTCCTGGAACCGATAGACTACATCGGTCTCCGCCTGACCGGGCGATTTGCCGCGTCCTTCGATTCGATCTCCCTCCACTGGCTGACAGATAACCGGGACATTCGAAACGTCAGATACGATTCCCGCCTCATCAGGATGTCCGGCATCGACGCCTCGAAACTCCCGCACCTCCAGCCTGCCAACTCGACCCTGGGCTTTTTGCTCCCCCGCGTCGCCCGAGCCTGGGGCTTGACCGAAAACGTCCAGGTGGTGATCGGCTCGCCGGATGTCCACTCCGCCGCGGTCGGTTCCGGTACGGTGCGGGATTTCGAGACTCACCTCTACATCGGCACCTCCGCATGGATCACGTGTCACGTCCCCTTCAAAAAGACCGACCTGACTCACAGCATCGCCGCGCTTCCCTCCGCCATACCGGGGCGTTACCTGCTCACCGACGCACAGGAATGCGCGGGAGCCTGCCTGCAATCCCTGCGTGATAACATCCTCTTCCATCGGGATGCACTATCGAACGGTGAAAAGCCAGCAAACGCCTATAAACTTTTCGACCAGATCACAGAGCGGACGCCAGCCGGAAGCGGCAAACTGATCTTCCTGCCCTGGCTGTACGGCGAACGCGCACCCGTGGACGACCGCTTCGTGCGCGGTGGATTCTTCAACCTGTCACTGCAAACTACGCGCGAGCACATGGTGCGCGCCGTGTTCGAGGGTGTGGCGTACAATTCGCGCTGGCTGTTGGGTTACGTGGAGAGGCTCATCGGGAGGCGCGCCGAGGCAGTCAACATGGTCGGCGGCGGGGCGAAGTCGGATATTTGGTGCCAGATCCATGCCGACGTTATGGACCGGCCAATCCGCCAGATGAAGGACCCGATAGAGGTCAACGTGCGCGGCGCGGCGCTGCTGGCGTCCGCCGCGCTGGGATTCATCCAGTATGATGACATCGTCTCGCGCGTGCCTGTGGCAAAGACTTATACACCCAATCCCGATAATCGAAAGATCTACGATGAATTGTTCCGGGAATTCACAGCGATCTATGAAAGCAACAAAAAGATTTTTGCCCGGTTGAATCGAAATTAGTATTCAATGCAAGTCGCTGGTCTCGATACGGTGATGAACACGCCTGCTCGACCAGCGGCGCAAGAATATACGGAGCACCATGAACTGGGAAGAATTTCTCTTCAAGAATCTGGGGCAGATGAATCCGCGCCTCGTCGCATGGATCGAAAAAAGACTCAGGAAGATTCCATCCTTCAGTCGGAAGATCGAAAAAGAATACGACGACATGATGGCTGGGCTGGAAGGTTCCGTCAAGCCGTATAAAAACAAACTGGCAACCTTCACGCAACTCCCGGAAACCGGTCGCGACCGCGCGGAGATTTTGCGTGACATGGAAACCATGCGCGCTCAAGAAGAGACAGCCTGGAAAGACGGCTTTGTCTCCGGCGCGGTCTATCACGGCGACCAGGAACATATTGATTTTCTAAATCGGGTGTACGCGCTCAACTCGCAAAGCAACCCCCTCCATGCAGATGTGTGGCCCAGCGCCGCCAAGTTCGACGCCGAGGTCGTCGCCATGACCGCGCACATGCTTAACAGTCCAAACGCCTGCGGCACAGTGTCCTCCGGCGGCACGGAGAGCATCCTGCTGGCGATGAAGACCTATCGCGATTGGGCACGCGAGACGAAGGGCATTACCAAACCGGAAATGATCGTTCCGGTCACCGCGCACGCCGCGTTCGACAAGGCGAGCCAGTATTTTGGGATCAGGATGATCCACATCCCGGTCGATTCGAGTTTCCGCGCGGATGTGGAGGCGGCGCGTGGAGCCGTCAGCGGGAATACGGTTGTGATCGTGGGGTCAGCCCCCTCGTTCCCGCATGGAGCCGTTGATCCGATCGAGGAATTATCCGAACTGGCGCGTGAGAATCAGATCGGCTTCCACACCGATGCCTGCCTCGGCGGATTCGTCCTGCCGTGGGCGGAGCGACTTGGTGTTCCCGTCCCGAAGTTCGATTTCCGTCTGCCGGGAGTCACATCCATTTCGGTGGATACCCACAAATACGGATATGCCGCCAAAGGTACATCCGTAATCCTGTATCGGGATCAGGAATTACGGCATTATCAATATTACACGGCAACGGATTGGCCTGGTGGCTTGTATTTCTCGCCGACTTTCGCGGGAAGCCGTCCCGGCGCGTTGAGCGCGGCGTGCTGGGCGGCGCTGACTTCCATCGGCGCGCAGGGATACATGGACGCCACGCAGAAGATCCTTGCGACGGCGGAAGTCATCAAACAGGGGATTCGTGAGATTCCCGAATTGCGCGTGCTTGGCGACCCATTGTTTGTGATCGCGTTCGCCTCGGACACGCTCGACATCTACAAGGTACTCGATCAGATGAAGCGCAAAAATTGGAGCCTGAACGGATTGCATAGACCTCCGTGCGCGCATATTTGTGTCACATTGCGGCATACGCAGCCGGGCGTTGCGGAGCGGTTCGTGGAGGATTTGCGCGAGTCGGTCGAGTACGTCAAGGCGCATTCCGAGGAAACGGGAGGCATGGCTCCAATCTATGGCATGGCGGCGACCATGCCCATGCGCGGGCTGGTTGGGGATATGTTGAAGAAGTATCTGGATTTGATATTCAAGGCTTGAGAGTGACACTTGAATTTGTCATTTCGACGAGCGCAGCGACAATTGTCATTTCGACGAGCCTTGTCCCGAGCGCAGCGAGGGAGCAGCGAGGAGAAATCTTCCCCTGGCTGAGTCAAAGATTTCTCCCTTCGGTCGAAATGATAAAACCATCAATACCGGTGTTGGTTTTCCGGTGAAACTCACTATAATCAGTAGATCACGAAAGCGCGTATTAGGCGATCTCTACCGCCGTATTTGCGCCAGAGGGCGCAAATTACGCGCTGTTTTCGTGAAGTACTGATAATGGATTTCAAAGTGAAATGAAAATCCTCCCTGTATAATCGCTCCATGTCTCCATTCCTCGATCGTTTCATCCTGGGCATTCCGCGCCTGTTCCTCAAGCAATATCCCTACGCGTGGTTTCCGCTGGTCGTGTTGTGGGCATGGCCCCCGAACCTCTCGTTGATCTTCCTTGCGGTCATTTGCGCTGGGATATTGTCGCTGCGGTGGCAGTCTGCGGCGTGGATCTCGCAGATGCGCCGCGAACATGCCGGGAGGGAGGGAAAGTTCCACGTGGACCGACCAGCCGTTCCGTGGGGGAGAGCCGGGCGCAATATCGCCATCCTGCTCGCGGGGAGCGGACTCATCGCCTCTCTGCTTAAGGGTCAATTTGGTCTGGCGTCCTGGCAGTTGTTCCTCATCTTTTGCGGATTCACCCTGACGTATCAGGACGCCCGGTTCTTCGGTAACCCCACCATTTACGTCGTCACCGCAACAGGGCTCGCGGTCTATTTCGCGCCGGGACATCTGGATTACCGGCTGTTCCTCACGTTCAAGGAGATCAGCCGCATCGAACGGACGCGCTTCCAAAGGGACAAGGGTTGGGATATCTTCGCGCGGACGCGGGACGACGCCGACGGCTTGCTGCTCGTCCCCAAGGACATCAACGGATTCTCGAGACGCATAAAGAGGCTGTTCATTCTCCCGCAGGATATTGACCGGTTCGTGGAACAACTGCCTTATGGATACAAATGACAGCCTGAAATTCAGACCTCCCGTCTTTATCCTGATCATGATTCTGACGCTCATCTCCACGGTGTACGTGAGCGTGATGGTCGTCGGTCCTAATGCCGCTGTTCGCATCCGGCACGAGGAGAGGATATTGTCCGGGGAAATGGAGGCGCCCTATCAATACCGGATCCTTCAGCCTTTGATCGGCCGGGGGTTGCAGACGCTTGTGACGCCGTTCGTTCCCTCGCGGGAGATGCGGCATATCCTTGCATACGCACTGCTCGATTATCTTGTGTTTGCCGGACTCTTTTTCGCTTTTTACGTTCTCTTGAAACGAAGCGCGCAGACCGACGCCTCCGCCCTGCTGGGACTGGCTCTTTTGCAGGTCGTCATTCCGTTGTCCGTCACGGGATACGACGTGAATGGCGATTTCATCACGCTGTTCTTCTACCTGCTGGGGTTGAACCTGGCGTTCAGCGGACGGGATGAATACCTGCCTTTGGTCATTGGGGTTGCCGCGCTCAACCGGGAGCAGATCATCTTTCTGGTCGTATTCTATCTGGCGTATCGCGCCGGTCATCCAAAAGGAATGAACGGGCGCGCTCTTCGAGCGGTCCTCCTCTCGCTGGCTGCCTTTCTCATCGCACTTCTGGCTGTGCGGTTCTACTTTGGCTTTCGGGTCAGCCCGGCGACGCCGCAACTGCACATCGCCCTCAATACGGACCCGCAAAACCTGCCGCACATCGTCCTGTTTTGGCTGGCGCAGGCGGCTGGGTTTGCGGCGTTATGCGCGCTGGCTTTCAAGCGGAGTATCCGCTATTTCAAACTGGGATTTATAAGTTTGGGAGCGTACGCGGCGCTGTTCTTCCTCAACGGGAACTTGTGGGAAATGGCAAAGTTCCTGCCCGCCTATATCATCTTGATCCCGATGGGGTTGCAGGCATTGACGAGGGAGTATGTCGAAGCGTCCGTGTTTTATGGGGTGAGGGAGGGGCAACGCGGGGAGGTCTTATAATTCTCATGTCATTTCGACGAGCGCAGCCGCACACTTGTCATTTCGACGAGCGCAGCGAGGAGAAATCTTCCATCACCGGAGTCAAAGATTTCTCGCTTCGCTCGAAATGACAAACGTAACGACATCCTCCGGTATAATCTTTATCCTCGTCCCCAACCGCCAAAGGAGACAGCCATGCCCTTCAAACTTGTTTACCTGTCCCAGCAAGACCCGCAATGGAAAAACGACCTGCTTGGGTTCGGCGACCCGGGCGATACCATCGGCTACGTCGGCTGCGCCCTGACCGCCACCGCCATGCTCCTGAGCGGGCATGGCTACTCCGAAACACCGAAAACCCTCAACCAAAAACTCAAGGACGTGGGCGGCTTCGTCAGTTCCGCCATCGTGTGGAGCGCGGTCGGAAA
The DNA here is from genome assembly GCA_013360875.1 of Anaerolineales bacterium. GTDB lineage: Bacteria > Chloroflexota > Anaerolineae > Anaerolineales > Villigracilaceae > Defluviilinea. The sequence goes on from JABWAU010000003.1 coordinate 86,193, forward strand.
AATTCATCCGAACGTGACGCTCAAGGCGTACATCCCCTGCTCCACCAGCGACGCGCCGCTCGCGCAGATTGACGCCTCCCTTGCGGCCGGTCAACCCGCCATCGTGCAGGTGGACAATTCCCCCGCACCCGGCATTCAGACGCATTGGGTCGTCGTCTACGCGCGCAAAGGCGACGACTACCTCATGCTCGATCCCTGGCCCTACAGCCCCGGCATCGAAAAAGAGGATTACCTGATGAAACGATACGCGCATGGGAAAACCCTCCAGCGCGCCATCTCGCACGTTATTTTGTACGAGGCTTACGGATCGGGCGGACCGATCACGACTCCTTCGACGACAGGCACGGTTCCCTCCACGCCGACGCCTGCGCCGACCACCCCGGGCGGACCCTACGCTCGCGTCAAGGACTCGGTCACGTGGGGACTAAACATCCGTTCGAGCGTTGATACTTCGAGCGCGGCAAACATCGTCGCCGCTGTGGTTGCCGGGTCTCAACTGCTCCTGCTCGAAGCGGATGGACTTTCAAAAGTCGGCGGCATCAATCAATGGGTGCGCGTCCGCACGACGGATGGGAAGGAGGGATTCTGCGCGGCGTGGTACCTGGAAAAGGTCCCAGCGGAGACTCCGCCTGTTGTAACAGAACCAACCCCAAGTCCGGGCAGTGAAGCGCCCGTTCCCGCGCCCACTCCATCCACGCCTGCTCCCGCGCCGTCCACGCCAACTCCATCTCCCCAAGCGGAGAAACTCAAATTGAAAGTCTCCAGCGCGGTCGGCTCGAGCGGATTGCGCCTGAGAAAATCCCCATCGCTGGGCGGTGCATTGGTGATGGTGCTAAAAGCCGGGACGCGGCTCACCGCGCTCGAACCCGCCGATAAAGTACGGGCAAAGGTCGGTAAACCCAATCAATGGATCCACGCGCGCGAACCGAACGGCAATCGCGGCTACGTGGCGGCGCAATACGTGGAATTGGCGTAACGCATCGCGCAGTGACCCAGGGTGTTATGATACCCAAATAACCGAAAGCGAGGAGAGAATGAACAGCGACCTGAAGATTACGTCCGAACAGGCGCAGGTCCGCGTGCCTGTGATCGTCTTTCACATCGGCGGGTGGCTGGACGCGCAAAGCGAGCCGCAATTTCTCGAAGCCGCGCGGACCGCCTACGAAGAAGGCGCGCGCTACCTGCTGATAGACATGAGCGACCTCGATACGCTCACCAGCGCGGGGATGCGCGCCATCCAAAAGGTCTATCAGATGTTCACGCCCAAGGAGGATCATTTCAAGGTGGCGCATCTCAAATTGTGCAACGCGCCGCCGCAGATCTACAACGTGCTGGGCATTACCGGTTTTTTGCAGAACATTCCCATGTACGAAAGCATGGATTCGGCGCTCGAGTCGTTCGGCAGGGAGTGATGTTCGTCCCTCCCCACGCGTTTTATTGACCGAGGTTCCCGTACCGCAGGCTTCATCCTGCGAATGGTCCGAAAATCCTGCCGCCATATCTGGGGGGAATGACGCGCCAACACCGATCTATCCAGCATCGAGCCCGGGAATGCGAAACCGGATCGGGCATTCGCTGTGTATTTGCCGCATCAATTCGGGGCATATCATCTTTGTTAGTATTCTGTCAGCATCCTGTAACTCCAATCCAAACAAAGTAAAATACAATCGGACGAAGGACCTGTATCGGGTCCGTACGGGTTGGGTTGATTTATGATTCAGTATCATCCTTATTCCATCATTTTGTTGGTCTCCGCACTTGTGACATTCATCGTCTTTCTGCTTGCCCGAAAACGCACCACGCCGGGATCCATGGCGTTGAAGGGCATGTTGCTGGGGATGTTCCTTTGGGGGTTTTCGTACGCGCTCACGTGGGTATTCGTTCCGCTCGGACTACAGATATTCTGGTTGAAGGTCATGTTCATGGGCGCGGTGATGGTGCCGGGCTTGTTCACGATCTTCACCCTGCGCATCACCCATCGCGACAACTGGATCACATTCCGAAATTTCATATTGTTATTCGCCGAGCCTGTCCTCATGCTGGTCTTTATATGGGCAGTCCCACGCCTCGTCTTTGCCTCCACGGAACAGGTTGTCCACGACGGTTACGCCGTCCTGACCCTTCAACCCGGGATATGGTACTGGATCAACCTGGCATATTCCTACGCCATCGCGTCGCTTGCGTTCCTCCTGCTGGTGATCAGTTATCGCAACGCGAACTCGTTCTTCAAAAAGCAATACCTGATGATCCTGCTTGGTTCCCTCGTCCCGCTGGCTTTCAGCATTCAAATCTACTCCCGCAACCCCATCCCCGGTGATCTGGACCGCGTGCCCGCGCTCTTTGGCGTTTCGAGCATCATCTATGCCTATGCCATCTTCCGTCACCGCTTCATGGATCTGGTCCCCATCGCCCGTTCGCGTCTGATCGAAAACATGAGCGATGGCGTTCTCGTGCTGGATATTCAGGGACGCATCGTGGACATCAACCCCGCCATGAGGAACTTTCTGGGGGAGGAACCCTCCTCCTTCATCGGCAAGAACGTAACGGAGGCGTTGGGCATCTGGAACGATAGCGCCGGGCATTTATTCACCGGGCTGGAGACGCGCACCGAATTGCGCCTGCCCAACAAACCGTCCCGTTACCTGGACCTGCGGGTGACTCCGCTCTATGACGACGACCAGCACCTGAGCGGACGCCTCATCACCTTTCGCGACATCACCGACCGCAAGGAGGTGGAGAAGGACCTGCGTCACGCCATGGACAGGATGCAGACCCAGTTGATCGAGATCGGCCTGCTGCAAAGCCAGTTGCGCGAGCAAGCCATTCGCGACGCGCTGACCAACCTGTTCAACCGCCGCTACCTCGAGGACACCCTCGAACGCGAACTGGCGCGCGCCGCGCGCGAGGGCTATCCGCTTTGCATTGTGATGATGGACATTGACCATTTCAAGGTTGTGAACGATACCTACGGTCACGAGGCAGGGGACCTCGTTCTGAAAACGCTCGCGGACATGGTCACAAAACAGAGTCGGCAGGGAGATTTTGTCTGTCGTTATGGGGGCGAGGAATTCGTGCTGGTCATGCCGAACATCACCATCGAGGTCGCGAAGGAGCGCGTCGGTTCGCTGCACAGGTCCATCGCAGCGCATTACATCCCCTTTGGGCGATTCAACCTCAACATTACCGTATCCATGGGCATATCCTCCTTTCCCACCCAGGGCGGGACCAAGGAGGACCTTCTGCGCGCCGCGGACCGCGCGCTCTACGCCGCCAAGAACGCGGGACGCAACCGCGTGATGGTGTATCGCGAACGGGGCGACAGGGACAGGGGTGAAGCCCATTCGCATCACGGTTGAATTCCGCGCCCATGGAAGCGGGGGAATTATTACGAAAGTGTGAACCTTTTCACCGCAGGGGTAATGGATTATTAATTCCACCACGACTTTTCATTCGGGTATGATTGGAGCGACATGACGAACGCCAGGGAAATCCTTATCGTGGAGGACGAAGCCAGCATCGCGGAGGTGGTGAGCCTGTACCTGACGCGGGCGGGGTTCAACGTTCGCGCCGTTTCAGATGGGAAGCGGGCGATGGATGCCTTCGCGTCCGCACAGCCGGACCTCGTGATCCTCGACCTGATGCTTCCCGAAGTGGACGGTCTCACGCTTACCCGTTGGCTGAGGGATCGTTCCGACGTGCCAATCATCATGCTGACGGCGCGCCGCGAGGAGATTGACCGCATCGCCGGGCTCGAAATGGGCGCGGACGATTACGTGGTCAAGCCGTTCAGCCCGCAGGAGTTGGTGAGCCGGGTGCGGGCGGTGATGAGGCGCCTTGGACGGGAGCAGGATGGAGGGGGGAATGAACGCAGCCTGTCCTTCGAGGGTCTGATCATTGACCCGCGCGGACGCGTCGTCACGGTCAGAGAAAAGATCGTCGAGATGACAGCCAGGGAGTTCGACATGCTGCATTTCATGGCGCGTCATCCGAAACAGGTGTTTACGCGCGAGCAACTGCTGGAACGCGTATGGGGCGGCGCGTTGTATATTGACCCCGGCACTGTGACGGTGCATGTGCGCCGCCTGCGTGAAAAGATCGAGGAGGATCCCTCGAAACCCAAACGGCTGTTGACCGTGTGGGGGGTCGGTTATAAGTTCGAGCCTTAAATTCCATTGCCATGAAAAGCGTTTTATCCCAAACTCCCCTGCCCGCCCGCCTTGTGATCGGCGTCCTTTTGATCGTCGCCGTTTCGCTGGGTTTCTTCGCGCTGCTCATGCTGCCTCCGTTGAAGGAACTCGGGTTGATGGCGTTGTATCTGGGCGTTACGGCGCTCGTCTCCGCGCTGGCTGGTTACGCGGCTTATCGTCTGGGCTGGATCAATTATTCACCCACATTGCGCTGGACGTTGCTGGGCGGGTACGCGCTGGCAAGCGTACTGACATTTTTCAACGTCTGGTTTTCCGCGCAGATGATGTTCGCCAGCGAACACGATTTGTTGCTTGCCATTGTATTGTTGGTGTTTGCGGGCGGGATGGCGATGGCGCTGGGATATTTCCTTTCCAGCGCTGTGACGGAACGAATCCATCTTCTCAAGGGCGCGGCGGAAAAACTGGCGCAGGGCGACCTGGGTACGCGCGTCCCCGTTCAGGGACGGGATGAAGTCGCCGCGTTGGGGATTGCCTTCAACCGGATGGCGGAACAACTGCAAGCCGCAGACCAGAAACAACGCGACCTCGAAGCCATGCGGCGCGACCTGATCGCCTGGGTCGGTCACGACCTGCAGACCCCGCTTACCTCCGTGCGCGCCATTCTCGAAGCCCTCGCCGACGGCATGGTGGAGGACCCCGAAACGGTAAAGCGTTATTTCAACACCGCTCAACGCGACGTGCGAAACCTCTCCGTTTTGATTGACGATCTCTTCCAAATGGCGCAACTGGACGCGGGCGGGTTTCCGCTTCACAAGGAAGCGGCGTCGCTGGGCGATCTCGTTTCGGATACGCTCGAAAGTTTTGCGGAACTGGCAAAGCAGCAGGGTGTCACGCTCGAGGGGAACGTGGACCCCGACGTGGATCCCGTCCTCATGGATACGCAAGCCGTCGGGCGCGTACTTAACAACCTGATCGGTAACGCGCTGCGCCACGCTCCCGGCGGCAGGGTCAGCGTTTGGGTGCGGCGGACAGACAAGGGCGTGGAGGCGACCGTCAGCGATACGGGCGAGGGCATCCGCGCGGAAGACATCCCGCACATTTTCGAGCGATTCTATCGCGGCGACGCTTCGCGATCCCGCAGTCGCGGCGCCGGAGCGGGATTGGGTCTCGCCATTGCGCGCGGCATCGTCCGCGCGCACGGGGGCGACATTCGGGTCGAAAGCGAAGTGGGCAAAGGCGCGCAGTTCACGTTCCACATTCCGTAACGCGAAATTTATTTCGCTACCATACAAGCCCACTTTGGGACGTTCCCAAACCCTTATGGTCTCTTCATCATTGCATAATCTTTTCGTAAGGAAGTTTCCTTAGAATAACCGCATCCAGGAAACCGATCATGCGAAGGATTCTTTTCGGATTGCTCGCCCTCATCCTTGTTGGATGCGCCTCAGCAGGAGACCTCGTGACTCGACAAGCAGAACCAGCCGCGTTCAAATCCGCTTCATTGCCGGACCTCGGACCTGCTCCCGAACTCAACAACGATACCTGGCTGAATGTCCCCTCCCCCTTACGGATCGCCGACCTGCGCGGCAAGGTCGTCCTCCTCGAGATGTGGACGTTCGGCTGAATTAATTGCCGAAACGTGATTCCCTCGTTGAGGGAATGGCACAGCAAATACAAGGATGCGGGTCTCGTCATCGTCGGCAATCATTATCCCGAATTTTCGTACGAAGCCGACTTCGATAACCTGAAGGAAGCCATCTCCCGCCTCGGCATCGAGTACGCCGTTGCGCAGGACAACGACGGAGTAACCTGGCGGGCGTATAAAAATCATTACTGGCCCACGCTATATCTCATTGACAAGCGGGGTCGCATCCGTTACGTCCACATCGGTGAAGGAAGATACCAGGAGACCGAGGAGAATATCAAGGCATTGCTGGAAGAAACTTTTGTGGACTCAGGAAGTTTGCTTCCGTGATTTCGTCAGTAACTGCTCAGCCCTTCTCGCATACGCAGACCCTAAAGGTCTTACTCGCAAAAACAGACGCTGAATTTGCAGAGACATCATGTTTGAAGCGCAGTTTTGATTGCAAAGGAGACCTTTAGGGTCTTGCCTGAGCAGTTACTTTCGCCAGCAAACTTCCGGACTCGGGAAGCCTTGCTTCCGTGATTTCATCCAAAACAGGAGAATCATGAACGACAAATACAAATCCGTCCCTGTCAAACCGTCCGAGATAACGCCGTATTCGCAATATCTCTCGCGGCGCGAGTTTCTCAAAGCCGCGGGCATCGTGACCGGGTCCGCGCTTCTCGCCGCGTGCGCGCCCAGGGGAACGGAATCAGCCGTCCCTGCGGGTGAAGCGGAGATTCCATCCGCGCCGGGCAAGACCGACGAGTTGGGCGATGCGGTAAATTCCTTCAAGGACATTACCAATTACAACAACTATTACGAGTTCAGCACGAACAAGGAAGCCGTCGCCCCCCTTTCTGAAAAGTTCACCGCCAGCCCGTGGACGGTGGAAGTGTACGGCATGGTCAACACTCCGAAGACGTACGGCATCGAAGACCTGTTGAAAAAGTTCCCTCAGGAGGAACGCATCTACCGCCTGCGCTGCGTGGAGGCATGGAGCATGGTCATCCCGTGGATGGGTTTTCCGCTGGCGAATCTGTTGAAGGAGGTGGAACCGACCTCGGACGCGAAGTACGTGCGTTTCGAGTCTGTGTATCGCCGCGAGGAAATGCCCGGATTGAAGAGTCCCTTTTATCCGTGGCCCTACCAGGAAGGCTTGCGGCTCGACGAGGCGATGAACGAGTTGACGATCCTGGCGACAGGCTTGTACGGTCTGCCCATGCCGAATCAGAACGGCGCGCCGATCCGGCTCGTCGTGCCGTGGAAGTATGGGTTCAAATCCATCAAGGCGATCGTGAAGATCGAGTTGACCGATAAACAGCCCGCCACGTTATGGAATAGCGTCGCGCCGAACGAGTACGGATTCTATTCGAACGTGAATCCCGAAGTGTCGCATCCGCGCTGGTCGCAGGCATCCGAACGGCGCATCGGCGAACTAGGACGCCGTCCGACGCTGATGTTCAACGGGTACGCGGAGCAGGTTGCGTATTTGTACGAGGGGATGGATTTGAGCCTATTCTATTAAAATGTCATTGCTTTGCGGCTGGTCTCGGTACATCGAAGATCACGCCTATCCGACCGGCGCCCCGCATTGACATACCGCAGTATATGAAAAACCTCTTCAAACGTTACACCCCGCTTCAAATCACCGCGCATGCTTATGCGTGGTCTGTGCTTGTCCTCCTGCTCCTCGAATTTCTCACGGACAACCTGTCCGTCAACCCGGTTCAGGAACTGGAACAACGAACGGGACGCCACGCCATCACATTGCTCGTCCTGTCGCTGGCTTGCACGCCACTCAATAACATTTTTGGCTGGCGCGAGTTGATCAAACGCCGCCGCGCCCTGGGCTTGTACGCGTTCATGTACGCGACCATCCACGTGATCGTGTTTGTCCACCTTGATTACGGTCTGGCGTGGAGTCTCATCGTTCAGACCGTTTTCGAGAAGCCGTATATCGTGATCGGCTTGCTTGCGTTCCTGATGCTGATCCCGCTCGCCTTCACCTCGTTCGACATCTGGAAGAAACGACTCGGCAAAACGTGGAAACGCCTGCATCAAACCGTCTATCTCATCGCGCCGCTGGCGGTATTGCATTATGCCTGGGGCAAAAAAGGGGATTTCTTCGCCCTGCGGGGGGAGATCGTCCGCCCATTGATCTATGGATTGATCGTGATCCTGTTCCTGATCGTTCGCATCCCACAAGTGAGACGGGCTGTCGCTTCAGCGCGGGACCGGGTCCTGATTCTGTTTCGGAGACGGGGAACTTTGCCTCAGGTCAATTCATAGTTTCTTACCGCGAAGAACGAGAACGCAAAGACTCTATAAAAGCCCTCGCGCTCTTCGTGTCTTCGCGGTTAAAGTTTTTACTAGAAAATTCCCTTGATGAACAACAGCAGTCCCACGATCGCCAGTGGGATTCCGACGATGGCGCCCACGATCGTCAGGCTGACCAGCGCACCGACGATCATCAACAGAATGCCGAGGATCATGGCGACGAGCCTGCCGGTCATTTCGACGATCACGGCAAGGAGTTTCCAGATCGCCGCGAAGGGCCAGAGATACCAGGGGATGCGTTTTTCGTGCATCGTCATTTCGACCTCCGATTTGTAACGCGGCGTTCGAGCCGCAACCAAAAGGCAATACTGCAAAATGTGGGTAATCACCAGGATATACGCTTATTCAACGTTAAAGTAGCGAAGATTGCGCGCATGTTATAATGCCATCCATGCCAACAAGAGCCACACGAACGAAAAAAGTCAAGGAGGAGCCGGTCATCGAGCCGGAATTTCTCGAAGAAATGCCGGACGTCGAAGAACGGGAAGATACCGTCACGTTCAAGCGCAGTTATTTTTATTCGGTTCTCGTCGTCCTTGCGTTTGCGGCAGGTGTGCTTCTCGGTTACGTGGTTTGGGGATACGATCCGGCAGGGGGAACGCCCGGGACCGCCGCGCAGGCTGGAGGTCCGGTGGTCGAAGCGCCGGTGACGCAGGAGCCGCAATTCATCCGCTACGACGTTCCGAGCGAGGGTTTCCCCTCCATCGGTCCGGCGGACGCCCCCATCACCATCGTGGAGTTCAGCGATTATCAGTGTCCGTATTGCCGCCGCTGGCATCTGCAGGTCTATCAGCCGTTGTTGAACGCCTATCCGGGCAAGGTCCGTCTCGTGTATCGTCACCTGCCGCTGACGTCCATTCACCCGGACGCGTTCCCGGCCGCCGAAGCCGCCATGTGCGCCGGCGAGCAGGACGCCTATTGGCAGTATCACGATAAATTGTTCAGCAGCGACTCGCTTGGGAACAGCGTATACGTTCGATACGCCCGGGATTTGAACCTGGACATGACCGCCTTCGAATCCTGCATCACAGAACGCAAATACCAGAAGGCGGTGCAGGCTGACCTGGATTTCGCCGTGGACCTGGGCGTGCGCTCCACGCCGACGTTCTTCATCAACGGTCTTGCCGTCGTCGGCGCTCAGCCGCTCGACGTGTTCAAGCAGGTGATTGACAAGGAACTGGCGGGAGAGATCCCGAAATGAACCGCGAAATCTAGATCAATTCGTGGAAATCCGCTCTTAAGGTTGACGGCAAAGATACTGTGTTTCCCATCAGAAACGGGAAACCCCGATTTTAATTTGTACGGAGGGAAGCAATGAAGAAATTTGTTGCGGTGGCTGGGAACATCGGCGTCGGGAAATCCACGCTCGTGGAAATGCTCTGCGTCCGCCTGGGCTGGGAGCCGTTCTACGAACCCGTCACGGAGAACCCTTATCTCGAGGATTTCTACAAGGACATGGGCGCCTGGTCGTTCCATTCGCAGGTGTTCTTCCTCACGCATCGTCTGCGCTCGCATTACAAACTGGGACAACATCCCAATTCGGTGGTGCAGGATCGGAGCGTGTACGAGGATGCGGAGATATTCGCCTACAATCTCTTTTTGCAGGGACACATCAACCAGCGGGATTACCAGACCTACCGCGATCTCTACGAGACGACCTCCCGCCTCCTTCCGCCCCCGGACCTGGTCGTTTACCTGCGAGCCTCCGTCCCCACCCTGTTGAAACGCATCGCCAATCGCGGACGCGATTACGAACGGACGATCACACCGGAATACCTGCACGGCTTGAACGACCTCTACGAACAATGGATCGAGAACTTCACGCTCTGCCCGGTCCTTGCCGTCCCCGCAGACGATCTGGATTACGTCTCCCATTCCGGTCATTTGCGACTGATCGTCGAAAAGGTGCAGGATAAGTTGACCGGCAAGGAGGAGGTGGTCTTCGAGAAGGAGGAGGTCGCCCGCGCCGCGGCGGACGATTGAGGGGGAAAACCGTACTGCGACATTTATGTCGCACTACATTGAAAGGCGACCTAAATGTCGCGGTACCGGCGGCTTTAATCCGCGAACACTTCCCACTTGACGTTCACATTCAGCAGAGGCATTTCCCCATACCAGCCGAAGCGGTCCCAATACAGGCGATTCCAGATGTTGTTCCCGAAGGGCGCACACTCCGCAATGACGAACTCTTCCGGAAGCGTATCCGCAATGGGACACAAGGGCTGGCTTGCGTCCTCCCGCGCCGGCGGACGGAGGATGCTCCCGCTCAGGGAGTTCTTCAGGCCGGGGGTCGGGAAGCAGTTTTCGTTCCAGTCGTCCGCGCCGCCGTTATCGGGCAGTCGGCAGAAGGATTGGTCCGGGTAATACACAACAGAGTAGTTGTAGGCGTCCATCAACTGCCCGTTGGGTTTGAGCAGACGGACTCCGTCGCCGCCGTCGCTGAGGAGCAATCCCGTTTGACTGCCGTAAAAGACGATGCGTTCGCCGGGCTGTAACGTCACGGATGGAAGCGAGAAGGGATTCGACCCGATATTCGCCTCGTCGTCCAGCCGGTATCCGCTCAGGTTGACGGGCACCACGCCGTGATTGAGCAGTTCGATGTACTCGTCGCCCTGGTTGACCACGCCGTCGTTGTTCCAGTCCGTGCCGGGACGCGGGACGAATTCGTTGATGGCGATGAGAGGAGGCGGAGGGGGAAGCGTCGGAACACGCGTGGGGGTGGGCGTACGCAGTGTAGTCGAAACCTGATGAGACTCAGTGTCGCTGCTGGCGAGATGAGTCTGGTCACCAACATATGCCGCCGTAAGCGTCTTTGTGCCTGTTGAAGTAAACCTCACGGAGCAACTGCCCGTTCCAGACGAACTAAGAGTGATCGTACAGTTACTGTTTGCTCCTGTAATATTTACTTGACCAGAAGGGATGGTGGAGCCACCGGTAACTTTGACGTTAACGCTCACATTCGCGTTGACCGGGGATGGATCAGGAGTGTCTGCTGTAATCGTTGTCGTTGTAAGTAATCGCGTATCGGTAGGGTTCCTGAAAGACCCGGTTCCGGGCCTACATCAACACGTGCACCTGCGCCGAGCCGGTATCCACCTTCACATTGATCCCGACGCCGTTGCCGCTTGCCGGCGTTTTCACCTTGCCATCCGTCGCCGATGCCAACACGCCTTTTGTGCCAACAACGGTCGGCGCCGTGCCCGCATAGTTGAAAACGCAAACGCCACGCACCTTCACCGGGATCGCGACGCCATTCGCAGTTGCATCCGCAAGCGCCTGGCCAAACACCACGTCCTCGTCCTCCGTCGCGTTATCCACGGTGTACGCGCCCGTCAACTTCACCGCGTCGCC
>JABWAU010000040.1 GCA_013360875.1 Anaerolineales bacterium
GTATCCATGAGGTTCTCCTGTTGGTGGTCGGGATACCCCAACTTTACTGAATCTCATGGATTTTTGTCAATTTTCATCCCAAGGTAGCAACTTGGGTTAGATAGGTAAAGAGGTAAACAGATAGAAAGGGTTGGATGAAGTTACTTCAAATGGCGGGCTTTTTCAACCAGGCTGGGAAGCACGGAGAGGAACGACTCGACGTGTTCGGCGGTTGTGCCGATCCCCAAAGTCACGCGCAGGGAACCCAGACCCCAATCGCGCGAGAGACCGATGGCGTTCATCACATCGCTGGGTTCGGGGTTGCCGGTCTTGCAGGCAGAACCGGAGGAACAGGCAAAGCCAGCTGCATCGAGTAATGTGAGCAATAAGTTCCCGTCCACATCCTTGAAGACAAAACTGGCGTGCTGAGGCAGGCGGGATTCCATGTCGCCCGTCAAACGTGAGTCTGGAATCGCCTCGAGAACGGTTCCGATGATTTTGTCGCGCAGCGGCTTGACGTGAGCAATGCGTCCTTCGCGTTCTTCGTGCGTCAACCGCAGCGCCTCCGCAAAGCCGACGATGTACGGCACGTTCTGAGTCCCGGCGCGCAGACCGAACTCCTGCCCTCCGCCCGTGAGATGCGAGACGAGAGGCGTCCCTTTACGGACGTACAACGCGCCGACTCCTTTCGGACCGTAGAATTTGTGCGCGCCGAGGGACATCATGTCCACGCCCAATTCCTGAACGTCAATGGGCAGGTACGCTGCGGCCTGTACCGCGTCGGTGTGGAAAAGGATTTGGTTGGCGCGGCAAATTTCAGCGATGTCGCGAACCGGGTTGATCGTCCCGATCTCGTTATTGGCGTGCATCACCGAGACAAGCGCCGTGTTATCGCAGATTGCCTTCGATACAACTTCCGGCGCGACCCGGCCGCGATCGTCCACATCCAGCCATTCGATGAGGAAGCCGTCGTATTTTTCGAGATGCAATAGCGTTTTCGTCACGGCGGGATGTTCGGCGCGCGAAGCAAGGATCCATTTTGCGCCGGTCTTTTCGCGCATGGCATACGCCGCGCCGCGGATGGCGAGGTTGTCCGATTCGGAGCCGCAGGAGGTGAAAATGATTTCGTCGGCGCGGCAGTTCAACACCCGCGCGACCGTCTCACGCGCGGATTCGACCGCGGCTTCGGCTCCCTGTCCGAAACGATGGACAGACGAGGGGTTCCCGAACGAGGCGGTGAAGTAGGGGGTCATCGCCTCCAGCACGCGCGCATCCACAGGCGTTGTGGCGGAATAGTCCAGATAGATCATCGGGCGAATTATAGCATGTGGATCGTTGGAACTTCGCAGGGGAATCGTTCGTTAAACGTTGGATAAAGCCATGTACAATAACGGTTCGTAATAAGGAGTGTAGATGAAACTAAAAGCGATTTACCTACTACTTGCCAGCGCGTTGCTGCTGGCGGCGTGCGGAGGCAGCGACGCGGAGGCGACGCCAACACTGGATCCCGATGCGATACAGACTCAGGCGGTCAAGACGTTCTCTGCGGTTCTGACTCAGACCGCGCTTGCCGCGCCGACCGATACGCCGGTCCCCACGCTGACAGCCTCACCGACTTTCGCGGCGTTCACCACCAGCACCGCAGGCACATTGCCGGTCGTTTCGCAACCGACGGTCGCCGCGACGTCATCCTGTTATCAAATGCGCTTCGTCAGCGACGTGACCGTTCCCGATAACACGCAGATGGCGCCGGGACAAGCCTTCACCAAAACGTGGAAGGTGAGGAACACCGGTTCCTGCGCGTGGGACGCGGGATTCAAATTCGCGTTCACCGGCGGCGATGCCATGAACGGGGTAACCTATACACTACCCTCGTCCGTCCCAGCCAACACGGAAATTGACGTCTCCGTCGCCATGGTCGCGCCGACGAACAAGACCGGCGCCATCCGCGGCAACTGGCGCATGCCCACCGCGGCGGGACAGTTCTTCGGCGATGAGGTGTACGTGATCATCGTCGTGGGAGGCGCGACGCTGACCCCCACAAGGGGCGCGCCGACGGCGACGCCCACGAATACGCAACCTTCGTATCCATAAATGTTCTGAGACTGCCTCGAAAGTGCTATAATATTTTCGAACGGAAGGAGCGACAGATGACAGAACGCGAAACGAAATGGAAGGAACGCATCCCCGAAGAGACGCGCGAGCATTACAAGAAAGCCCGCCAGGAAATACGCGCAGCGATAAAGGAATTCCTGCCCGAGGGCTTCGTGGAGCATCAACGCAAAGCCCGCCGTGAGATGCTGCTCGCCTGGCGAAGCATGTTGGATCACGCCCTCAAAAAGATGGACGAAAAAGCCTGAACTCTTATATGCGGCAATGAAACGACAACGAGACAGAGGGGTTGTCTCGTTGTTTATTTTATCGGCGGCGCGGGAACACGATCCACAACAGAATAAGAAGCGCGGCGGTCATCATCGCCTGCCCGTACGACACGTTCCCCGCGTTGTAGAGTAACACCCCTCCAAGCAATAATCCAAGAAAGATCACCCCGCCTGTGAACCTATCCACAGAACGGATGAGGGCGTGGATTTCGCGCTCGACCTTCGGCGACTGCACGATCAAATCGCCGCGTTCGACCCGGGCGAGCACGCGGCTGGCTTGAGACGGTAAAGCGATCAAGTTCTGCAATAAACTCCCCAGTTCTTCGAGCCACTCGCCAATCCCCTTTGTCGTTTCCTGTTCGATCAAGTTACGTGCATACGGCGCAAGTTGATTCCAAACGTTGAAATTGGGATCCAATCCCGTGCACATACCCGAAAGGATCGCCACCGTGCGCCCCAGCATGATGAGATTGTTCGGCACCTGGAACGGCATGCTGAAGATCAGGTCGCGGTATTGATGCGCGAATTTTCTTATCTCATCGGGGTTGGTTCGCCGCAGTTCGCTCATGGACATTCCCCAGAAGCGGTCGAAGACCTGCGCCTCCGCCTGCTCGATCAATTTCAAGTCCGCGCCCGGCAGCAGCATCCCCAGTCGCTGATACGATTTGACAACGCGTCCCGCGTCCTTTGTGCCTATGCCAATCAACAATTCACGCAAGCCCTCGCGCATGCCCTCCGGCACGCGGACGGTCATGCCAAAATCCACGAAGGTCAACTTCCAACGGCGCGGCGATTCGCCCTCTTCGCCAAGCGGCGTCACGAACAGGTTGCCGGGATGCGGATCCGCGTGAACGAAGCCGTCCTCGAAGATCTGCTTGAGATACACATCCAACAGTTTTTTCGCCACGTCACTACGTTCGATGCCCACTCTCCTAATCTCCGCATAATCGGTGATCTTGATGGCGTACACGTCTTCGAGCGTCAGCACGCGCAAGGTCGTCAAGCTTCGCGCTACGCGCGGGATATGCACGTCGGGATCGTCTTTGAAATTCTCGAAAAACATTTCCGCGTTTTCGGCTTCGTGCAGGTAGTCAATTTCCTCGCGCACGGTCGTCGAAAACTCGCGCAACAACGCCGGCACATCCGCATGTTCGCGCACGGGACGATAACGCATCAGCCAGTTTCCAACCCGCGATAGCGCGGACAAATCCACCTCCACGACGGATTCGATATTTGGACGCTGGACCTTCACCACGACATTCCGGAAACCATCCGCTTCACGCTCCGCCTCGACCCGCAACCTGGCGCGGTGAACCTGACCCAGCGACGCTGCCGCGAGCGGAGTCTCATCAAACCATTCGAACTTTTCCAAGAGCGGCGCGCCCAGTTCCTTTTCCGCCAATTCCCTGATCGCTTCGTATTCTTCCGGTGGAACCTCGTCCTGCAAATTCGCGAGTTCGTCCGTCACCTCGGGCGGAAGCACGTCCAGCCGCGAGGAGAGGAATTGCCCCACCTTGATCATCACGCCACCCATGTGAATCGCCAGTGCACGGAAACGAAGCGCCTCGCGTCGGAATCGTTCCGCCCGCGTGCGGCGAGTCCATTTGCGAAGACCCAACCTGGCAAGGATTAATTCCCAGAGGATAAAACGAGCAATGACCCCCGCAAAGAAATACAGAATTCTAAAATAACGTCCGCGAAATTGCGATGAATTCATGCTTCTCTCTGCTCGATGGTTTTATTATACAGTCGTAAACAATAATGCGGACGAATCGCTCGTCCGCTATTGCCGTGAAGTTATATTCCGGCATTGCTCAAAGTATTGAGCATTTGGGAGAGCGCGGCAGTAATGGCGGGATGTTCGACCTCGAAATGGTCAATCGCATCCTGCAAACGCTTGCGCAGGGATGGGTGCGCGCTAGCGGAAGGTCCGAGCAGGTTTTGGATGTCCGCGCTGATGTGCGCCAGCATTTCGCGCCCCTTATCGTCCACGGATTTGGTGCGCGCCAGTTCGTCGTGGAGTTGTTCGAGCAGTTCGCGAAGTTTACGTTCCGTCATATTGCGCCTCCTTTCAATTCATGGATTCGATATTTGGTCCTCACCATTATTGTACAACCGTTTATGGGCGTCCAAATCAAGACAAAATCTCCCGGTTCGCCTGTTCAATCTCCGAGTAGATCTTCTTCACCTCCTCCTTCATCTCGTTCGAGACCCCGGCGGTCTGAGGGATGAATTTGACCAGATCCTTTGCCTGGCGCAGGAGGTCCTTGACGTTGGCGATGTACGAGAAGTCGGATTTGCCGAGTCCGGTGGTCGGGACGGGAAGGTCGCGGGCTTGCTGGATCAGTTTTCGGGCGCGAACGACGCGCTCCGCGGCGGGGATGAGTTTTGCCATGAAGTCTCCTTCTCTTGTGGTCATTATACTTTCACAAGGGTCATGTTTTGGTGATTCCCCACATCTCGCGCATAAGGCGCACGCGCAGGGTCTAATGCGCCTCATCAGCGTTAGAGGATGCTTCCTGTGCATTGTGGGTAATCACCAGTCATGTTCGGGTTTACAATCACAGAAGAGGAAACCGATGAATAAATATTTACGCTGGTCGTTGACCGTGGCGGGGATTGCGGCGGGCGTGGTCGCGCTATCCTGGCTTTATACCACCTGGGCAATCGCCGATGCGCGTTCAAAGGGCGAATATGTATCTGCCGAAGCGGGGATGCTGGCGCTCATGGATAAGTATTATCCGCCCGACCACAAAGTGGAAATCCTTTACGCCGGACCAAACTCCAGGGATGGAAGCAAACCGTACGTGTGGTACGTGATCGCAGAAGTGCGCGCCTCCGCCCGTGCGGACGGCTCGGAAATGGGACGCAATGGATGCGACAACCCCGGTACTTTCTTCCTGCAAACAAAGGAGGGAAGTTGGGTGCATGTCCCCGAAGGCTTCTTTACTCTCTTTATGACCTCCTGGATGGAGGCGTTCGACCTGGCTGGCGAAGGACAATCCACCCCTTCGACGGATTTGATTCAACACCAACCGCGACAATTCTGCGTGGATTAGTAGCCGTATTCCACCCGCACCTGTCAGTGTGATAATCAGTAGGTCACGAAAAACCTCGTGTAGATTGCGCGCACCAGCGCAAATCAGGCGGTAGACGCCTTCGGCAGCGCCAATTACGCGCTCTCGTGAATGATAATGGATTCATCCCCGCCTGGCAGCGTGGGAATATAATGTCAGCGTGAGTACGGCATATTTCTTTTTCCACGGCAGGTTGAACGATTTCCTGCGAAATGATCGAAAGGGGCGTCGGGTCAGCGTGGAGTTTCGCGGGCGGCAATCGGTCAAGCATTTGGTGGAGTCGCTTGGGGCGCCTCACACGGAGATCGGACGGATTCAGGTCAACGGTCGGGAGGAGGCGCTGGGGTGGATCACGCAGGAGGGAGATCGAGTCGAAGTCCATCCCATCGAAAATGGTTGTCCCATCGAGCCGAGGTTTTTGCTCGATTGCCATCTCGGCCGCCTGACCGCGCATCTGCGCATGCTGGGTTTCGATTGCTTGTATCAAAACGATTATGACGATGAGGTAATGACCGGGATCGCAAAGCGCGAGGCGCGCATCCTGTTGACACGCGACCGCCGTCTGCTGATGAGGAAGGTCATTCAGCACGGCTACTGCCTGCGTTCGCTCGAACCGCTGGAGCAGTTGATGGAGGTCATCCAGCGCTTCGACCTGACCGATAAGATCCAGCCCTTCCACCGCTGTCTGCGGTGCAATCATCCGCTGGAGTCGGTTGACAAGGAGGCGATCCTCGAGCGCCTCGAGCCGCTGACCAAACTTTATTTCGATGAGTTCCGCGTCTGCCCGGCATGCAGACAAATCTACTGGAAGGGTTCGCATTATGAGCGGATGCAAAAGTTGATCGAACGGATCGGGGGATAGCGCCGCCGGACTCGGCATTCGTCGCTTCGTTATTTCGTTGTACAATCGGGCAGGGGAATTTCACCCCGCAAACGTAAACGATGAACAGGAGAGAAAAATGGACGAGTTATCGGTAAAAAGCGAAATTAGAAGGAACGCGGCGGTCGTTACGATTTCCGGCCGGGTGGATTCGGTCTCGGCGGCGGCGCTGGACGAGCAACTGTCAAAGATCGCGCACGAGAATAACAGGCTGGCGCTCGATCTCAGCGATGTAACGTATCTCTCGTCTGCGGGCGTGCGCGCCATCGTGAAGACTCTGCAAAGCGCGGAAAAGTCAGGGGGCGGGGTGGTGTTGGCAAACGTTTCGGATGCGGTCAGGAGGGTGCTGGAAACGGTCGGGATGATGCAGATGCTGCGCGTGTTTCCATCTGTGGAAGAGGCGGTTGGGAGTTTTTAGTCGCCGTATGAAATCAGAACTCCGAGGTCCTTGAGACCTCGGGGTTCTTTTGCTGCCTAACACTCACTAAACCCGCATGCGTAGCATTTCCTGCATCCCTCCTCGTTGACTACCGCGGCTTCGCCACATTCGGGGCATAGGTCGCCGATCTTCATCGCCGAGCCAAGCGAGTTGGCAAGTTCGGCTTCCTCTTCGATCGTGTGACCGCCGCCATTTGCCTTCTCTTCCATCACAGGTAACGCCCCCGATTTTTCGCGCAGGTACATATCTAGCACCTGACCGATGCCGTCGGGCAATGAGCGCACGCGATTGGGACCCAATCCCAGTGAACGTCCGCCGCCGATGCCAAGCAACTGCCGCACGACTTCACGCAGGCGGTCGGTCTGTTTGATGGGCGAGGTCATGCGCAGGATGTATGAGATGAGCCTGCCGATCGCTTCGGAGACGGCGGCGGTCTCCGAACCAGCCTTGGCGGTATTGATGAACGCTTCAAAGGGCTGTTCGCCTCCGTTCTCGTTGATGGTCACAAAGGCTTTGCCGACGGGCGTCTCGATGTTGTACGTCTTGCCGGTCAATGCGCGCGGGCGCGGTCGCTTTGGATCAGGCGAAAATGTGGGGGCAACTTCGGGCTTAGTCTGACCCGCTGGTCGAGTAGACGCCGAAGGCGTCGTATCGAAACCAGCGTCCTTCTTCTCCGCCGTCGCCTTCGTCTCCAACACCACCTTCTCGCGCGAACCCGTCACATACACGGTGATCCCCTTGCAGCCCAATTCCCACGCCAGCATGTACGCTTTTGCGACATCGTCCTCGGTCGCGGTCTCAGGGAAATTGATGGTCTTCGAGAGTGAGTTATCCACGAAGGCTTGCAATGCGGCTTGCATCCGCACGTGTTCTTCGGCAGTGATATCCGACGAAACGACGAACGTATCGCGCAGCGACTGCGGCAGTTCCTTGATGTGCTGACACGTGCCTTCACGCATCACCTGCTCGACGATCTCCTGCCGCATCTCCTCGCCGAGCCCGAGTTTCCTGAGCGCCTCATCGAAGCGCGGGCTGGCATACGTGAGCCTGAGGTCTTTGCCGTTGTCGTTGACGTGACGGATGTATGCCAGCGCAAAGACGGGTTCACAGCCATAGCCTTCACAACCTGCGACGGTGGCAATCGTGCCGGTCGGCGCGACGGTGGTCTGAGCGGCGTTGCGGATGCCGTGCTGTTTGATGCCTTCGACAATCGCCTCCCACTGGACCTCGGGCCTGCTCCAGTTATTCTGATACGGGATCAATGACCGGGGCGGAGTCCACGTCATGTTGTCCATGTCGTAGATCGAACCCTCGATGGCGGGGAAAGGTCCGCGCTCTTTCGCCAATTCGATGCTGGTCAACATGGCGTGATAACGGACGAACTCCATCACCTGCGCGCCGAACTCCTGACCCTCCTTCGAACCATAACGAACGCCGACGTGATACATCAAATCGGCAAGTCCCATGATGCCGAGACCGATGCGGCGGGCATGATGCGCAGCTTCCTTCAACTGCGGCACGGCTGGCACATACGCGTTCGCTTCGACCACGTCATCGAGGAAACGCGTGGACAGCACAACGCTCCGCCGCAGGGATTCCCAATCCACAGTTCCGTCAGGTCCGCAGTGTTCGTTGAGGTTGACCGAACCGAGACAGCAATTCTCGTAAGGTCCAAGCCATTGCTCGCCGCATGGATTTGTCGCCTCAAGCGGATACAAATGCGGAACGGGATTACTTCGATTCGCCGCATCGAGGAACAACACACCCGGCTCACCGTTGTGATGCGCCTGCTTGACGATCTTATCGAACAACTCGCGCGCTTTCACCTTCTTGTACGTGCGGAGCGTAATCCCTTCCTTTTGAGCCTGCTCGAGCGTGCCACTGAACCTGCGATATTTCATCTCGCTGATCTCCGGGAAGCGCAATTCCCATTCCTCGTCGTTCTTCACCGCGCGCATGAAAGCATCCGTGATGCCGACCGAGATGTTGAAGTTGGTGATGTGGTTTTCGTCCGTCTTGCAGGTGATGAAATCCTCCACGTCGGGATGATCCACACGCAGGACAGCCATGTTTGCGCCGCGCCTCGTGCCGCCCTGAGCAATCTCCCCAAACGCATGATCGTACACGCGCAGGAATCCAACGGGTCCTGTTGCCTGACCCGCCGAGGATTTGACCAACGCGCCTGCGGGTCGCAGGCGCGAGAAGGAGAATCCGTTCCCGCCGCCTGTTTGTTGGATCAACGCCGCATCGCGTAGGGTTTGGAAGATGCCAGCAGAGTCGCGTCCCATATCGTCAGTGATCGGGAGAACAAAACAAGCCGCAAGCTGCCCAAGAGGAGTCCCCGCGCCTGTGAACGTGGGGGAGTTTGGGAAAAACTTCTTGCTGGAGAGTAAATGGTAATACTCGATCGTGCGCTTCTGAACGTCCGCGCCCCACTGCTCTTCGACCTTGGCGACGTGATACGCCACACGCCAAAACATCTCCTCCACCGTTTCGGCTGGCTTGCCGTCATCTCCGCGACGGACGTAACGCTTCATCAGTACCTGGCGCGCATTGTCCGTCAAATGCGCCCCGGGTAAATCCTTCGGCATGGGCGGCGCGGGAAGTAATCCGTTTTTGGGTTGGGCGGTTGACACAACTGCCTTGGTCGCCATGATACACTCTCCTAAAATATGATGGTATTCGACAATATTGCGCTTCGACTTTTTCAGCGAGGTAAACACAGACAAAAATCCGACAACCATCTACACTCCACCCTTGCGGCGGAATGTCGAGGATCGTCGGTTATTTAGCCTTCGAGCAAATGGTCTATTTCTTTGCGGATGGACTGAAGATCGTCCAAGCCAAGATACACGATGGCATAGCGGATGTAGGCGATCTGGTCCATTTCCTTCAAGCTTTCCATGACTAGGTCGCCCACCACGCGCGAGGAGACCTCCGCCTTGCCCAATTTTTGCAGTTGGGATTCAACTTGTCCGATCATACGCTCGATATCCGCCGCGGAAACGGGCCTTTTGGCACAAGAAATGCGGATGCCGCGCGCCAGTTTCTCGCGGTCGAATTCTTCACGCGTGCCATCCTGTTTGACGATGAGCGGGGTCGCCAAGATCGGGCGTTCGTAGGTGCTGAAGCGCTGTCCACAATTGAAACATTCGCGGCGGCGGCGGATTCCTCCGTGGCTGTCGTGGGAGGTATCAAGCACTTTAGAGTCGTGATGCTGGCAGTATGGACACCGCATGGAAGAATGTTACTCCGATATTTAGAACATTTGTAGCCGCCATCTGTGGGCGTGAGGGCGCTGCATCCCCGTACATCTGGCTATTCCGCAGCGGATTTTAGCACAGAGATAGAGGCAATTCAAGGGGACGCGCGGGGGATTAACCTTAAAATATCCCGCACTTCAGGAGGCGCGTTGGGACGGCATGGGTCAAACCGCATCCCTGAGGAACTTCAAAACGAGTTGATTGAATTCCTCCGCATTCGATTGATGAGGCACGTGACCGGCGCGAAATGATTTCCCGGTCGCGCGTGGCATGGCGTTCACCATTTTACCAAACGATGAGACGGAAAGCGTTTGGTCATGGTCTCCCCATACGACTAACGTCGGGACCGAGATGGAAGAAAGATAAGGCGTGAGATCCTCGACGGTGTTCGGCGCGTGGTAAACGCCCGGCGCGGTACGCGCGTAATCCTGCGCGGTCTGCGCGCGGACGCGTTCGGGGAGGGAATGAGCGCCGCCAACGCTGTGTCCCATCGCAATGCTGGTAACATCCACGACCGCGCGGAACATCCATTCAGGGATCCTGCCCACGATCAGGCTGCTCAAGCCTGTGCGTCCGTACGTCCTTCGCAGGAGCGGGGGAAGTTGTGAGCGTGAATAAAGCGGATCAACGAGGATCAAGCCCCGGGTCCAGGCAGAGAAGCGACGCGCGTATTCGAGCGCGAGGTATCCGCCCAGCGAATGTCCGACCAGGATGGCTGGCTCGGTCAATCGCAGGGACGTTATCCAGTTGAGGAAATGCTCGAACAGCCATTCCATGCGATAGGAGCGCGAATCGAGTTTCGGGCTGTCGCCGTGACCCAGCAGGTCGAGCGCATAACACGCGTATCCCGATTTGGAAAGTTCGGGGATGAGGTCGTCCCAATCGTGCAAAGACGCGGCAATACCGTGGATCATAACGACCGGCGCACCCTCGCCCTGCCGAACGTAATTTGCGGTTGACGGGAGGATCACATTATCTTGATTTTGCATCGTACTTTTCATATCGTCGCACTAACTCTCTTCTCAATACCTTGCCGATGAACGAACGCGGGAAGTCATCCAGAAAAAACACAAAGCGCGGAACAAGGTGCGGCGGCAGGCGTCGTTTGCAATACGCAATGACCGCGGCCGGCGTTGGGGCGTCCCCGCCTGCGATCACGAACGCGAACGGATGACCGGCGACGGCAGTGACCGCAACCTCTTTGACCTGCGGAATCTCGTAGATCACTTCCTCCACGTCGCGCGGGAAGGCGGGTCGTTTTCTGTATTTGTTTGGATACCACATATCCGCCTTGCGCGCAATGATGCGCGCGTAGCCGTCTTCATCGGCCTGCGCCACGTCGCCTGTGAGAAGCCAACCGTCATCCGTAAGCGCCTCTTTCGTCGCTTCCGGATTCTTCCAATACCCCATCATCACCTGCGGACCTCGCACCGCCAGTTCGCCGATCTGTCCCTGTTTCACCTCCCTGCGTTTGTTGTCGAGATCAACGATTTTTGCTTCGGTGGAGGGAAGCGGGATTCCGATGGTCCCCACTTTGCGTTTGCCGCTGAGCGGATTCGCGTGGGTCACGGGCGAGGCTTCGGTGAGTCCGTAGCCTTCCACAAGTTTGCCTTTCGTCAGTTTTTCGAACGCTTCCTGCACTTCGACCGGCAGCGGCGCGGAGCCGCTGATGCAAGCCTTGATCGAACCAATTCCATATTTCCTCACGCCGCGAAAGTTGTTGATCGCCACGTACATGTTCGGCGAGCCGGGGAAGATCGTCGGTCTGTAGCGTTTGATCGTCTTGAGAATATCCAAAATTTGAAAGCGCGTCTTCAGTATCAGCGCCGCGCCGAGAGAGACCGGCACATTCATCGCGGTCGTCATTCCGTAACTGTGGAAGATCGGCACAACGCACAAGAATCTCTCCCTGCCTTCGTCGGCATCCGGCAGCCAGTGACGGGTCTGCAGCGCGTTCGCGACAAGATTGCGATGCGAAAGCATCGCGCCTTTCGATTGCGCGGTCGTCCCGCCGGTGTAGATGATAACCGCCAGATCTTCGGGCGTGACCTCGACCGTCGGAGACTTAAGGCTTTGCGCACCGAGCCAGTCCATCCAGCGGAGCACGTTCGGCAAACCGAAGCCGCGATTGCGCCAGCGCGAGACCAGAAATTTCGGCAATGAAAGATAGTCCGCCGGATCGGTCAAAACAATATGAGGAACGCCGCTTCCCTTCTGGATCTGTTTTGCCAGCCCCGCCCACATCGAAAGCGTGACCAGCACGCTCGCTTCCGCATCCCTGACCTGGCGCACGATCTCCTCCGGCTCGATGACCGGCGGAATGAAGACCGCCACCGCGCCGGCTTTCATCGTCCCATAAAAACCGATCACCATCTGCGGTGCGTTCGGCATCAACAGGACGACGCGCGCGCCTTTTCCAACTCCCAGCGCGATCAACGCGTTCGCAAAACGATTCGCCTCGTGGTTCAAGCGGCGATACGAAAGCCTGCTTCCCTCGAAAAAGATCGCGGGATGATTCGGAAAACGTCTCACCGCGGAGCGCAATAAATGATGCGCCGGGATGTTCGGCACGCCGACCGTGTATGGCACGCCTGCCTCGTAATGTTCGAGCCACGGTCTTTCGCGCCGCAGGGCGTCGCGTCCGCCCTTTGTCTTTCGGATTGCGCCGGACGAATCGCGCCATGAGCGCTGACCTTCCCCGGACAGGAACCGCTCGATTGCCCGATTCACCGCCTCGCGCCGTTCAAGCATGACCATGTGGCCCGATACTCCTATATCCGCCTCTTCCGCCCCGGGAATGGATTCCGTCACCTTTTCGAACAGCGGACGTTCGAACACGCGGTCGCGGTGACCGCGGATGACGAGCGTCGGCGCGGTCAACGACATGAACTTATCCCAGCCTTTCCAGCGGGACATGTTTCCGTAATAGAACTTCTTGAGCGTGTGAGGCGGCGCGTGAAGCCACGAGCGCATAAACGGACCGATCAATCTCAGAAGCCATGCTGGGAGACTCAAACCGAACCGAAAGAACGGATTCAAATGGAACTCTCCCGCCGTTGCGATCAGGATCAAGCGTTCCACGCGGTCGGGATTTTTGAGCGCATATTCTGTGACAATCGCGCCGCCGAAGGAATGTCCCACGAGAACGATCTTTCCCTTTACCTTCAACAGCGTCAAAGCGGTTTCCAGGTCTTCGACAAGTTGCGGCATGTCGTAGCCGTCGCCCGGCTTGTCGGAGAGACCGTGCCCGCGCAGGTCCAGCGCGATGACGCGGTTCTCCACCGCGAACTTCTGCATCTGATATTGCCATTGCTCCGCCTTGCCGCCGAACCCGTGAACAAAGACAAACGTCCGCTGGGGATGATCCGGCGAAACGTCAATCGCCGAGAGTCTCACCAGCGGATTTGTGGAAACGCGTACTTCGTGACGGTACAGGTCGAGGTCAATGTCCATGGGGGGAGTTTACAGGAGTTAGAGGAGATTGTCAATTTTGATATACTCCCCGTCATGGGAAACAAACTCTGCCCCAAGATCATCCTCGAAGGCACGCGGCTGACGTTCAAAACCGAGATCGCCTTCTCGCTCAATGAGCATCCGCGCATCGTGGGACCGCGCAAATATCGTTATCACTCGCCGCTGATCTCGGCGGAGTGGTGTTCGTTCACCAATTATCCCTGGGGGCGCGGACCGATCAACTTCGAACCGCACGAGGAAGCGCTTGCGATGGAAGTTTACGCAACCTGGGTAAAGATGTTCGAGTTGCAGAAATATTATTCGTGGATCGTGGACCGCTTCCACATTTCGACGATGGCTTATCAAAAACAGACTTACAATAAGGACTGTGACTTCTGCTGGCTCGAGGGAAGATTATTGCCGTTGAATTTCCGCATCGTTTTCTGCACACGCTCGCCGGAAAGCTTCGAGGCGGCGCGCGAGGAAAGGTTGAAGGTCTCCGGCAACCCATCGCAATACAACGCCCTAACGCCCTTCATCCGCGAGCAGGAAGTGATGCGGGACTTGATCGCCAAATCCATGTTACCAAGCCTGATACTGGATATTTCGGACAACAATGTGCCTGCCGCTGTGGAACGGGCCGCTGACTGGCTCGAGCAGGGCGGTGGGCTTTACATGCCTGATTAGAGGTGCCATGAACAAACATGCCAAACGAATTCAAAAGCCGCGCTGTTTTCTGGTCTATGCGCTGGCGCCGGAAGACCTGCCTGCGGCGGAAGCCAATCGCGTCTTCAACGAGTTTATCGGTGATCAGAGCCTTCCGCTTGCGGTTTATCACGATCACTTCATTGGTCAGCCGGGCGGCGTTGCAATTTTCCATGTGGACACTATCGAGGCGCGTGACGCGTTGCTCAACCAAAGCCATCTGCCGGGATGGCAGGTTGATTTCCAACCGCTCATCTTCTCCTACAGCCCCTCAGCTTTCGATGAGCAGATCGCTTTCACGCTCAAAGCGTATCGCGGGGCAGATTGGGAAGATTTGCGGAAGGAGAAACGTCCATCCTACGGAAACCCAAGCCGCGAAGCAGAGACGGCAGAAGAAGGCTAGATGTGTCCTTTGAGAAAACCGTTGAAGAATTAATCAGGCAGGCGCAGGAGCGCGGGGAATTCGATAACCTGCCCGGCAGAGGCAAGCCTATTGACCTGACCGCGTATTTCGATACGCCGGAGGAGGTCCGTGTGGCGCAATCGGTGTTGAAGAATGCAGGGTTCGCTTCGCGTGAGGTGGAGTTGCTCAAGGAGATTGCCGAGTTGAAACAAGTCATGGCAGGGATAATGGAAGAGAAGAAGAAGCAGGATATCCGCAGGCAGATCGAGCAGAAGCAGATCGAGTTAAGTCTGATGATGGAGAGGCAAAGACGCCAGCGGAGGCAAAAGTGACTCGGACGGAGGCAGGCGGAGGCGGGAAGGAAGCGGATTCTCGTCGAGAAGGAGATTGCTTCGGCTCTCGCCTCGCAATGACAGGTAAATCCTCTGCTTTACAAATCTCCCCTGCCCTGCTATACTCACGGTCATTGAGTTTGACTTTCACGGCGCAATTACGCCGTTTGTTTGCAGGAACAATCGCAATGGTACGGCGCAGCCTTCGCGAGCAAGTCAGCGAAGGTCTTTTTATTAGACCTTTACCGCCAAAGGCGGATAAAACATTTAACACAAAGTGAGGATAAAAACTCGTATGAGTAAACAAGGAAAATTGAAGATCATTCCCCTGGGGGGGCTCGGGGAAGTGGGCAAGAACATGACTGCCTATGAATTCCAGAACCAGATTCTGGTGGTGGACGCGGGCATCATGTTCCCACACAACGACATGATCGGGATTGATTACATTATCCCCGATTTCGAATATCTGCTGGACAAGGCAGACAAGGTGGTGGGGATCGTCATCACGCACGGACACGAGGATCACATTGGGGCGATCCATCATCTCGTGCGTGAGGTTCCCGCGCCCATTTACGCAACCTCCCTGACCCGCGGCTTGATCGAGGTCAAACTGGCGCGTAACAACGCCGGGAACAAGGTCTCGCTCAACACGATCGAGGCAGGCGGCTCGGTGGAACTCGGACCGTTCAAAGTTGAATTCTTCCACATCTGCCATTCGATTCCGGACGCGGTTGGGCTTGGGATCACGACCCCGGCCGGACTCGTCGTCCACATGAGCGATTTCAAATTCGATCAAACCCCGGTGGACGGCTGGCCCACGGACTTCGCCAAACTGGCGGAATTCTCGAAACGCGGCGTAGACCTGTTGCTCGCCGATTCGACCAATTCCGAACGCCCCGGCTGGACTCCCTCCGAAATGATCATCGGTCCGGCGTTCGATAAGGTGTTCACCGAAGCGCCGGGACGCGTGATCGTGGCGACGTTCGCCTCGTTGATCTCGCGCATCCAACAGGTGGCTGACGCCTCCGCAAAGCACGGGCGCAAGATGGCGCTGGCTGGCTCGAGCATGATTGACAACGTGAAGATCGCCCGCAAGCTGGGTTATCTCGAAATCCCCGACGAACTGCTCGTGCCGTTGGATCAGGCTTTGCAAATGCAGGATCACAAGGTCACGATCATGTGCACGGGTTCGCAGGGCGAGCCGTCGTCCATTGTGGGGCGGCTGTCCGCAGGGACGAACCGTCAGTTCGACATCAAACCGAATGATACGATCGTGCTGTCCTCGCACCCCATCCCCGGCAACGAAGAGACCATCAGCAAGACGATCAACCGCCTGCTGAGACGCGGCGCCAACGTGATCTACGACGCGATCCTGCCGATCCACGTTTCGGGCCACGCCAGCCAGGAGGAATTGAAACTCCTGCTCAACATGGTCAAGCCGAAATACTTCCTCCCCATTCACGGTGAACTGCGACAATTGAAGCGGCACGGACAACTGGCTATGGAGGTCGGCATCCCGAATGAGAACGTGATCGTCGTCGAAAACGGGCAGATCGTGGAACTCTCCGGCAGGAACATCAAACTCGGCGAACGCATCCCCGGCGGCTACGTCTTCGTGGACGGACAGTCCATCGGCGAGGTGGATTTCAGCATCATGCGCGAGCGCGAGAAACTGGCGCGCAACGGCATCTTCCTGATAGACATCAGCGTGGATAAACTCAACGGCAGGTTATTGCACGAGCCGGAGATCATCACGCGCGGCTTCGTCTCGCAGGGGGACGCGGAGGAGTTGATTCCCGAAGTCCGCAAACACATCATGGATGTGGTCAATAACGGCGGCTGGGACAGTGAAAAGGACATCGCCAACACGGTCAAGTCGTATCTCTACGAGTACACCAAACGCCGACCGATGGTGCTGGTCACGTTGAGCAAGGGATAAATCCCCATAACATGAGAGCGCCTCCCGTCTAAAAACGGGAGGCGTTTTTTATGGCGATACTTTTGCGAAATAAATTTCGCGTTACGGTTTGATCGAGAGGTCGAAGAACGAGGCTTCGATGCGGTTGGTGCCGTTATTGGCTCGATAACCGACAAACAGCCATTTTTGAGACGATGGCGCGGGGAGCGCAGTCGTCGCAAACACGTTCGGAAGCACAACCGCCCGCACGGAGCCCGTCGTGAATTCGAACCGGACCCCGTATCCCGATCCCTGGTTCAAGGTCTGCGTCGTGGTGATCCTTTCCATCCTGGGCATCTGCCACGCGCTGAACGGGCGCGCGCTCGTGGGACCGGCGGGGATGGTCATCAACAATCCCTGCGAATCGATGGAGGGTGCCGAAAACACGCCGATCCAGATGTCGCTCGTATTGAGGTCCCGCAAACTGACGTACAGGCTCACGGAGCCTTCCGAAACGGGCAGGGGCGCGAAAAATCCATGCACCTCCGCGCTGGAAAGCCTGCTTTCATAGAGAAATGTCAGCCTGCCGCTGCTCGCAAAAAAAACCTCGACCGGCTGGGACAGGCAGCCATCCTTTACGATGGCTTCGACGGGTCCCTTCGAGGAGTAGGGCTGCCACAGCGAACTGATACATCCCTGCTTCCAATCCTCGCCGATGGGAACCGGCGGAACTTCTGTAAACGTGGCTGTCGGGGATGGGGTGGAGGTATCGGTCGGGGCGGGGGTCGAGGTCGGCTCGCCGGACGGGACGGTATCCGTCGGTTTCGGCGTGTGCGTGGATGTCGGAGCAATAGAGATTGTCGTTGTGGGAGTTGGAGTGGGAGGAGGGGTGAATATCCGATCTTCAAAGACAGTAATCAGCGTAACAATAATCGTAACCGCGCCCCCGATAAGAGCCGCCACAATTGCTGGATCAGTTTTTCTGGGTGATTCGGGTTTGTCTGTCATCTCTCCTCCAACTGCTGTTGAATGATTTTTCCTATTCTACGTCAATTCCAACCCGTTCTCAAGTGTAATTTCATTGCGGTCAGCCCGGCGCAGCATCACGCCTTTCGGCTTTGGGAGGAGCGCGAAGAACCAGACCCGTCCCGCTTGGATCATTTTTGCAGACAGCCGATCAATTGACTGACCGCGCCCTGCGGTTCGCCTTGTGTGATCGCCAGCACGGGGACGGTCGCCGCCAAATACACCTCGCGTACGTCCCCAACTTTCCAATGCCGCGGCAGGATGCCGACTGCGCTGGATTCAGCGTTCAACACATCGGACATCTGCTGCGGGCTGACCGCGATCCTCGCGGACGAGGAGACGCTTCTTCCTTTCATCACGAACTGATCGAACACCCCAAACACATCCTCGTCTGACGCGTAGACCCACACCTGCACGGACGGATCGCCCAATCCCGCGAACAAATTTTGCGCTTCGTCGAGAGTCAAATTTTGCACCGGGCTTTGACGATGGGTCACGATTAAAATCTCCTCCTCGTCAATTTGATAAGCAAACGACGTGAGAGGCTTTGGCTCGCCCACGCGCAAAACGATATCGGCAGCCGACGGATCGTCCACGCGAGAGATGACCGCAAAGGATTCGGCGCAGGCGTAGAGCGAATCAAGCCAGGGGGTGGCGGCAAGGCTCGAGTAAACAGAGACAACTTGAGGCGTCTGCGAAGCGTGAGGCGTTTCTGTCGAGCAGGAGAAAAGTAAAAGGGAGAAAAGGATCAGCGAGTGGGGAAAAATCCTCTGCATGGAATTCTCACCAATTCATCAACAACGCGGACAACAACCCGGCGCGTTGTTCGAGACTTTCGGCAAGGATGTATTCGCGTTCCGAGTGATAGCCTTCGCCGACCGCGCCGAGCCCATCCAGCACGGGGACGCCGAGCGGCGCGACGAAGTTCGCATCCGAGCCGCCGCCCGAACCGCCCGCCTTGAGTTCCATGCCGATCTTCGACGCGATGGCTTTGGCTTTCTCGAACGCGGCTTTCATCGTTTCATCGAACGGCATCGGCGGACGATTCAACCTGCCTGTGATCTCGATGCTCGCCCTATCAAGGACCGGCTTGAGATTTTTGACTACGGCTTCGATGCGTTCCCATTCGCCGGGCTGCATCACGCGTACGTCCACTTTGATCGTACATTCTTCAGGGACAACGTTCGTGACCGTCCCGCCCTGGATGACGCCAACGTTGACAGTGGTTTGCCTGGAGTAGTCGGTCAGTTTTTGGAGCGCGACGACCTGATGCGCCATTTCCTCGATGGCATTGCATCCCTTCTCGTGTTCGCCACCCGCGTGCGCGGCGCGTCCCTTTACTTTGATCTTAAACCCACCCACGCCTTTTCGCCAAGTCTTGAGCGAACCATCCAGAAGTCCGCCTTCCAGCACCAGGACCAGCGCGGATTCCTTCGCCAACGATTCGATCAACGCACGCGATGTGTGACTGCCAATCTCTTCGTCCGACGTGCAAAGCAACGTGACCGGGCGATTCAAACCGGACCTTTGGGCTGATTCGATTGCGGCAAGCGCAATGACGATGCCCGCCTTCATATCGAGCGTGCCTGGACCGAAAATTTTCTCGCCCTCTTCGCGATAGGGAATCCTTTGGATCGTGCCGAGAGGGAAGACGGTGTCCATGTGGCAGAGGAGGAGGATCGGCTTTTCTCCCTCACCCCTAGCCCCTCTCCCCATGGGAGAGGGGAATCTGGCAAGCACATGATTGCCCGTTTCTTTGTTGGGAATGATCTCAACCTGCGCGCCAAGTTTGCGCGCTTCTTCCGCGACGATGGCTCCGACTC
Organism: Anaerolineales bacterium; assembly: GCA_013360875.1. Classification (GTDB taxonomy): domain Bacteria; phylum Chloroflexota; class Anaerolineae; order Anaerolineales; family Villigracilaceae; genus Defluviilinea. The sequence continues at coordinate 19,659 of JABWAU010000040.1, forward strand.
GGTCAACTGCGGCTTTGTCGTGCGAGGGAGATTCTATCTCAACAAGGGTTTTTAGGAGTGATTTTGTATCCATGATTTATCTCAGGAAAAATACGAGCGTCCCAATGACCGCACAATATACGGCAAACACATAAAGTGAACGCCTGCTCAAGTAACCGATCAGCCATTTGATGGCAAACCAGCCGACGATTGCCGCGGTGACGAAACCCACCGCAAGCAAGGGCAGGAATTCGCCGAGGTTCGGCATTTGCAGCACATCCAGCACCTCGTATCCGCCCGCCGCAAGCATGACCGGCACAGACATCAAAAACGCGAACCGCGCCGCGGAGGGACGGTCGAAGCCGCGGAACATGCCGCCGCTGATGGTCGTTCCGCTGCGGGAGGCGCCGGGGAAGACCGCAATGATCTGCATGACGCCGACGAAGAGCGCGTCGAACCAGGTCATCGAGTCAAGTGTGCGATTCTTTTTCGTGAGCGATTCCGCCAGGGTGAGCAGCAGCGCGGCGGCAAACAACCGAATGGATGCCTGGAGCATCGGTTGTCTGAAGAGCATTTCGACCGCGTCTTTCAATAGATAGCCAGCAAGCAAGGCGGGGACGGTGGCGAGGATGATGAAGATTCCCAAATCTCTTTCGGGGGTCGAATGTCGAAGGTCGAAGGTCGCACGAACGATGGCAAGCCAGTCTTTCCAATAGAATGAAAAAAGGGAAACGAGCGTCCCCAACTGCACAATGACGAGAAACGAGAACATCGCCTCATCGGCGGGCAAGCCGAACAGATTTTGCCCAATGAGCAGATGCGCGGTGGACGAGACGGGGATGAATTCGGTCAATCCTTGCACAATTCCAAGAATGAAGGCATGGAGGAGTGTCATATTGTTCCTTGAATTATTCGAGATTTTCCCATCTGTTCAAAGACGGGAATTCGATTTCAAACTCGTTCTCAATGCCCTTTCCATGATACCTCTTCGTATAGATCAGTTTGCCGCCTTCGAATTGTTTGGGGACGATGAACCCTCCATCAACCCGTGAAAGGACGCACTCGCGCCGGGCTTCGAGATCAATCAGGAGCAGCCGGGTTTTGGGACCGAGCGTCTCGCCGGTCGTTTCCCATTCCTGAACGGCGAAAAACCGCGAGTCGGGCGACCATAGGAACGAATCCCCAAATACGCGCCCGCCAAATGAGATATTGTCCACTTTCAGATGGTAATACGCAGGACCGAATCGAATCTCATCCGCGTATTCCAAAACTGCTTTGCGCGAACCGTCGGGCGATGTGGAAACGATGGATTGCATGATTTATTCATCCACGCGAACTTTTTTTGTTCGTTCCGCATTCCCATGCCATTGCTTCATTAACTCCGGCGCACGCGACTCAAACGAGCCGTCGGTAATGTATGTTCTGATTTCCTCCATCAATCGTATCAACGCCCGCAGGTTATGAATCGAAATCAATGTTCCTGCCAGCAATTCCTTCGCCACGATCAAATGGCGGAGGTATGCCCGTGTAAATGTCTTGCAGGCATAGCAATCGCAGGTCTCATCTATCGGTCGTCCATCGCGCGCGAAGGTCGCGTTCATCAGGTTGAGCCGTCCTTCTGGTGCAAACGCAGAGTGGTGACGCGCCAATCGTGTTGGCAGAACGCAATCGAAGATGTCAATGCCGCGCATCACGCCGTTAATCAAATCTTCGGGGGTACCGACTCCCATCAGGTAGCGCGGTTTATCTTCGGGCAGGAGCGGAACAACAATATCGAGCGTGTCGTGCATCTCCTGTTTGGTCTCGCCCACGGAGAGTCCACCGATGGCGATGCCGGGCGTATCGAGAGAAGCGATGAATTTCGCTGATTCAGCCCGCAGGTCCGCTTGAACGCCGCCTTGCACGATCCCGAATAAAGCCTGGTCAGTACGCGTCTGCGCTTCGAGTGACCGTTCCGCCCAACGATGGGTCCGCTGCATGGCGAGTTTGCTGTAGGCATGGTCGTTCGGGTCGGAACATTCGTCGAACGCCATGATGATGTCCGCGCCGAGGTTCTCCTGGATCGCAATCGCCTTTTCGGGCGTGAAGCGGTGCGTCGAGCCGTCAATGTGACTCTTGAAGGTCACGCCATCGTCGTCAATTCTGCGGGTTTGCGCGAGGGAGAAGACCTGAAAGCCGCCTGAGTCAGTGAGCATGGGACGATGCCATCCCATGAACTTGTGCAAGCCGCCCATGTCGCGCACGAGTTCGTCGCCGGGACGCAGGTAAAGATGATAGGTGTTGCTCAACACGAGCGAGGCATTGATGTCTTTGAGATGTTCGGGCGTGAGGGTCTTGACCGTGGCTTGCGTGCCAACCGGCGCGAAGACAGGCGTGAGAAGGTTGCCGTGAGGGGTGGTGAAGACTCCTGCGCGGGCGCGGTTGTTGCGGGCTGTGATTTGGAATTCAAACATCGGGGGGATTATAACTGGAGACTTGCCCTGAGTGGCGGAGGCGCATCGAAGGGTTGAGGAATGGAGGATTGGAGAATTGCCCGCTTCACGCGTGGATTGAGGTTGATTCTGTTTCGAGGGGCTTTGGTCTCATCCCCTGGCTTGCAGACAAGGAATGATAAAATTGTCTCATGACGACCCCCACCCAACTCAAAATGGGATTTGAAAATACCGAAGATGTTCGAGAGGAAAAGAAACCCGAACTTTCCAACGGCCGCGCCAACAAACTGGACCCACAGGACCGCGCCTTCCACGATTGGTATCGTTTTGTGTTGTCGTTTCCGCCACATCTGGTCAGGGAATACATCAAGAAATTTAACCTAAATCAAAACAGTGTTGTACTCGATCCGTTTTGCGGGACAGGCACAACGTTGGTCGAAGCCAAGTTGGCGGGAATGAAGGCAATTGGGCTGGAAGGGAATCCGTTTCCGCATTTTGCCTCCTCGGTTAAAACGGATTGGAATTTGGATGCGGATCAATTATCCACGCGGGCGCGGGAAATTTCAGAAGAGGCGCTTGCCATACTCAAGTCACAGGGAATTGACGACAATCTTCTATTGGGCAACCCGAATGATTTCAAACTCAAAACACTTCCGCCGGAAAAAGAAAAACTGATCCTGGCAAACTCGATCGGTCCGTTTCCATTACACAAGACTTTGGTTTTGTTCGAATGTCTAAAGCAACATGCGCATGAGCCATTTTACCGTCACGCGTTATTGGCGTTGGGAAACGCCTTGGTTTTCAAAATCAGCAATCTGCATTTTGGTCCGGAGGTTGGGGTCAGGAAGCCCAAAACCGATGTGCCTGTCATTTCCAACTGGCTTGTCGAGATCAACAAAATAGCAGATGACTTGCAGCGCATTTCAGGAAAAACTTTTCCCGAGGCAAGAGTTCATCTGGCGGACGCGCGCATTTTGGACATGATCGAATCGAATTCCGTGGACGCGGTCATCACATCGCCGCCCTACCCCAATGAGAAGGACTATACTCGAACTACTCGGCTCGAATCGGTTTTGCTTGGTTTCATCAATAGCAAGACAGAATTGAGAGAGTTGAAACGGCGACTCGTCCGCTCGAACACGCGCGGTATTTACAAAGGCGATGATGACGATCAGTGGGTGTCTGATTTCCCTGAAATTCATCGCATCGCGGATGAAATCGAAAAACGCCGAATTGAGATGGGCAAAGATTCAGGCTTTGAAAGACTCTACCCCAAAGCCGCGAAACTATATTTTGGCGGCATGGCAAAGCACCTGTCCGATCTTCGCAGGGTCCTGCGCCCTGGCGCAAAACTTGCTTATGTGGTCGGAGACCAGGCGTCCTATTTGCGTGTGATGATTCGGACGGGTCGAATATTGGGAGATATTGCCCAGAAACTGGGATACGAACTTGTTGGCATTGACTTGTTCCGCACCCGGCTGGCGACAGCCACGAAAGAGCAATTGCGCGAGGAAGTCGTCATCTTGCAATGGAAGGGATAAGCATGGAAAACAAAGAACCGAATCGATACTCCAAAATTCTGGAAGCAATCTTCACGAAGCGATTCAAGAAAGGCGCCACCGAAATCAGTTTCGAACGATCAGAGTTCAGCAAGATTGCCGACGAGTTGGGGATTGCCCTTCCAAAAAATCTTGGCGATGTTCTCTATTCGTTCCGATACCGGACACTCCTGCCAAAATCAATTGCGTCCAAAGCCCCCAAAGGTTACGAGTGGATCATCCGACCGGCAGGCAAAGGAAAATACAAACTTGTGGCTGTTAAGCAGGCAAACATTTCTCCATCAAATGTTCTGGCGGAAACCAAAATTCCCGATGCAACACCCGGCGTCATTGCCAAGTACTCGATGAACGATGAACAATCCCTTTTGGCGAGACTTCGTTACAACCGCCTGGTGGACATTTTCACTGGTCTGACTTGTTACTCCCTGCAAAATCATTTGAGAACAACCCTGCGCGATGGTTCGCAGGTCGAAACTGACGAAATCTATATCGGGCTTGATAAACGCGGCGCGCATTATGTTTTACCTGTGCAAGCCAAAGGCGGCAAAGACAAAATCGGCGTTGTGCAAATCGAACAGGATATTGAAATGTGCGCTCTCAAGTTTCCACGCTTGATCTGCCGGTCAATCGCGGCGCAATTCATGGAGGGCAATCTCATTGCGCTTTTTGAGTTCGAGCAATCGAAGGATGGAATCAAAGTCGGTTCAGAAAAGCATTACCGGCTCGTAAAACCGGACGAACTATCCTCAGAGGAATTAAAGAGTTACGCTATTCGACAAGATTGATGACGAAAAAACCAAGGAGGATTCCCTCCTCGATCAAAGACGGTTAATTCCCATCAACTTGTCATCTATACGTGAGTTCTCGCAAAACACCTAACGCTTCGGGATGCAGCTTTACTCTTCCGTCTCCAATGCTGGCATAGGGAAATACATGACCGTTTTTGTCTGTAATGCTTTTTGCGAGAAAATGCGGTTCTTCAGTAAAATCTCCGAGCCGGTATCCAAATTGAATTGAAAACTCGTACAGTGATTTTTTCGTTGTCTCACCACCCAGAGATTGAAAGGTGTCTTCTAGCAGTAGAACAAACCGCTGGCGAATCAACCGCTGTGCTTCGTCAAGGGCAATACCATAAGCCATATCAAAGAACACGTGCCAGATATGTATAGGGATTCTGTTCGCATCCTGCCATGTCTGCAATGGCTCACGATCCTCTTCTTTCAAAATGATCGTTGGCAAAACCGCATTCTTTTTCAAGCCAGGCTTTCCATCCAGGCGTTTCTGTGGTTTCAATTCAGCGCCATAGTCAGGCATCAAAGTACCTTTCCACAGGCTGTTTTCACATTCCACTGCGAGAATGGCTTTTGATAAGATGTGTTGCATACTCCTGTCATCCTCAGCGGTGAATGGCAACTCGGAAATACCGCCAAGAGTTTCAATTGATTTCATAACAGTGTTCTGATCTGCCTTCTTGAAGACCAATAAGTCAGGGCGTTTGATTGCGCCCAATCCAGCCGCTTCCAAGCGTTCAAAGTAAAGTTCAAAGGCGCGCACCTCGTCATCGGGAGCCGTGCCGCTCGGTCCATACGGGATCGCGAAGAACTCTCCTGTTTGATTAACAGCCTGGGTAATGCGTTCTTCGCTCCATACGCCTTGCGACCAGCGCATTAGAAAATCACTTCCGCGCAAACGACGCGGGTTCAGCAGAAAATTCAACCACTCAACAGAGGGTTGTCCTCTGAATTCAAACTCGATATCCTCAACACAAACGTTCAGAACTTTTTCAAACAAGTGCATGGAATGATTCTCCCAAGCAAATTATACTCTTACGTTCCGCCCTCTTGTGTATTCCGCCTACACCCCACCAACTCAGTTGTAGTATCCCACGACCTCTTCCTTGACATGTCCTTCACGTACTGAATATCCCCCGGTTTGTTGTATTTCTCCCGGTACGCCGCGCTGACCTTCTCTTTCATCTTCTCGCTCCTCACCCGCACCGCGCAGACTTTGATGCCGCGCTTACGTCCGCCAACAAAGATTTCGCCATACGGATCCTCGAGAAACGTCCGCCACCAACTGCGCGGCTTCAGGCTCCACGAGCGGACGAAGACGCGTCCCTCCACGACGACCGCCCAAATCCCGATGACTCGGTGAGTCGAGTCGGTCCCTGCGCGGATGCCGAGAATCCGTTCCTTGTGAATGGCTGCAAGAACAGCCTCGGGAAATCGCTTTTTGGTTTTCATGTTCCAATTATACCGACCAAACATAAAACCGTAGGCTTGTCACCGCGATTGACTTTTACTTCACCACCAACTCCGTCGTCGCATCCTTGACGGACTGCCCGACATCACTGCCAAGTAGTCAACCGACCTGCGCGTGTTGTATTTCTCCCAGCACGCGGCGCTGACCTTCTCCCTGACCAGTTGTATAGCCGCTCACTGCGGCACTCGGGTCGCTCCCCGGCGTTGCCCTACGCGAAGCGTCCGAGTGAGCAAATGGATTGTACCACCCACTGACAGCCGTCCCTTTTCTCAGTAACATTCCTTTTCGAGGCAACGATGCTTCTCAAAGTTACCTTTTTTATGAGGCAATTCGCCCCCAGAGACAGGATGAAATAATAGGGTATAATCCCCCCATCAATAAATCTACATCAGCAGTCCACCGCTGTTCGCTTGAGGGAAACTCAATCTTTACACGTGCAAGACTTCTGAAGAACAGGAAATGCTTTGAACTTCGAACAATTTAATTTGGATTCCCGCCTCATGCAGGGAATCAAGAATGCGGGATATGAAACCGCGACACCGATCCAGGAGGCGGCGATTCCCGCCGCGTTGCGCGGACGGGACATCATCGGCACGGCGCAGACAGGCACAGGCAAGACCGCCGCGTTTGTCCTCCCCATTTTGCACAAGTTACTCGATGGTCCGCGCAACCAGGCGCGCGCGCTCATCGTCACGCCGACTCGTGAACTCGCCGAGCAGATCAACCAGGTGATCCACGCGCTGTCAGCGGGGACGGGGCTGAGGAGCGGGACCATCTATGGCGGAGTCGGAAGCGACCGTCAGATCAAGGCATTGCGCGCTGGCACGGAGATCCTTGTGGCGTGCCCGGGCCGCCTGTTGGACCTCATCCAGCAACGACATGCAAAAATGAATCGCATCGAGATTTTGGTGCTCGATGAAGCCGACCGCATGTTCGACATGGGCTTTCTGCCCGATGTGAGGCGCATCATCAAGGCGGTGCCCATCGAGCGGCAGACGATGTTGTTCTCAGCAACCTTCCCCCCTGAGGTGGAGCAACTTGCGGCACAGTCGCTGACCGAGCCGCAACGCATCTCGATGGGCATCAGCAAACCCGCGGTCACCGTGACGCATGCGTTGTATCCTGTGCCGCAACATTTGAAATCGGGCTTGCTGTTGAAACTGCTCAAGCAGACCGATACCGATTCGGTGCTGGTTTTCACACGCACCAAACATCGCGCCGATAAAGTGGCGCGGCAGATCGCGCACGCGGGTTTTCGAGTCACGAGCCTGCACAGCAACCGCACACAGGGACAGCGCGAGCGCGCCCTGCACGGTTTCAAAACGGGACACTTCCAGATCATGGTCGCCACCGACATTGCGGCGCGTGGTCTCGATATCGAGAGCATCTCGCACGTCATCAACTACGACATGCCCGACACCGCCGACGCCTACATCCATCGCATCGGACGCACAGGACGCGCCAAACGCACAGGCGACGCGTTCACGCTCGTCACGCCTGAGGATGCCGATATGATTCGGACTCTCGAACGCATTATGAAAGCGCCACTGGAGAAAAAGACTCTCGAAGACTTTGACTATTCGCCTCCCGCCCCGCCGAGGTCTGCTCACTCCCACGGACGCGGGGCACCCCGCCCTCCACGCCCCGCTCCCACGCCGACGAGGTTTGGAAAGAACAGGTTGGCGCCGAGGAGAAAGAAGTAAATTTTAAAAAGTTACTCCCCGAAAGGGGAGTTTTTTATGGGGGATTATAATTACCAGTAGGACTTACGCAAGACACATCTGAACGGAAGGCGTTTTGAGTTGCTGGCGCAAGTAGTCGTCCAGAAGGTCATGCTTGACGCGATAAATGGTGCGATT
>JABWAU010000041.1 GCA_013360875.1 Anaerolineales bacterium
TCCCACAAGGGGATGGTATGGCAGAGGAATACTTTGAGAGGGCGTTCGGATTCGGTCATGTCCATCCCATTTTGATACACGCAAGACTATAACAACTTCTCCAATTCAGGAATCAAAGGCGGCAAATCATTCTGGATGGTGTCCCACATCAGTTTTTCGTCAACCTTGAAATAGACATGTACAATACGATTCCGCATGGCACGCATGAGGCTCCATGGAATCGCTGTATGTTTTTCTTCAACTTCTTCGGGGATTTGGTTTGCGGCTTCACCAATAATGATGAAATTCATTTCGACCGCACGGATGGACTTATCATCAGTCTTGAAAGTCTCGTAGTCCATTCCATGCGTGAATTTCTGGATTTCGGCAATCGCATCCAGAATATCTCGAATGCGGTCTTTCCAATTTCTAGGTGACACGGATCAACTCCCCCATGATACGTTCTTTGATATATGGTTTCAAGCTGTCAGGAGTCCCAATATCAACGGGACAACCGAGTAATTTTTCAAGGTAATCCTGCAAGGCAAACAAGCCGAAATATCCGACAGGGCGGTTGAATTCCACGAGCAAATCCACATCGCTAGTTGGAGTAGCATCATCCCTTGCCACTGAGCCAAACAGCAATAGAGAATTAACGCCGAATTTTATGGATAATTCAGTATTCTTTTGTTTTAGGATTTGAAGAATGGTTTCCTGCTTCATGCCAAATATTATACGTCACTTTCGCGCACGGCTTTGCGAATTTCCAGTTCCCAATCCTGCCCTGGGAGGATGGTTCGGCGCTTCGGCAGGCTCAGCACGGCGCTCCGCTCACCACAGGGTTTCTCCTTGTCCAGCCACCGCGAAGCGGTCCACGCCGTCGTTGGTCAGGCGGGCGTGGCCTCGATACGCCCTTCGACTTTGCTGCGCTCCACTCAGGACTACTCGACCATCGAGAGCCTTCACAGCATCCCGGTCCGCGCGGGCGCGGCATAAAAACACTTTCAATGGGCGTTTGGATTCGGTCATTACGATAACTCGATGATGTGATTTCGTAACCAGTCTGTGAACGCGTTTCGGTTTATCTTTCCAGACGCAACACCAAGGATGATGTCCACTTGCTCATCCACGCTGGCGGAAATCTCGTAGCCATTCAACATTAGAAAGGTTTCCAGCGCGGCGTGACCTGCGCGCTTGTTTCCGTCAACGAACGGATGGTTTTGAATCAACGAGAATCCGAGAGCAGATGCTTTTTCTACGATGGTTGGATACAGTTCTTCGCCGTTAAATGTCACACGCGGTTGGGCGACTGCCGACTCCAACGCGCCGAGATCGAGAATTCCCACCGAACCGCCCGACTGGTTCATCACGCGGCTGTAAATTTCCAATATCTCTCCCACCGTCAAATAGCGCATTTATGCCAGTCGTTTGTAGAGATCCGTGTTCTTGTTTAAAACCCGTTCTAGGGCTTTTTGAAAGTCATCCAGCGGGCGGGTTAGTAATTCTTCGAGGCTGGCGCGCACTAATTCTTCGGGAGCAACACGGAAACGCTCGGCGATTTTCTTGAGTTCTTTCATGCGCTCATCAGGCAATGTAATGGTAAATGTGGTCATTAGTTACCTGCTTTCACTGATGGGTAAATTATACCTTGTCCAGCCACTGCGAAGCGGTCCACGCCGTCTTTGGTGAGGCGGGTGTAGAGAGCCTTCACGGCGTCGCGGTCCGCGTGGGCGTGGCAAAGGAAGACTTTGAGAGGGCGCTTGGTCGCGATCATATCCGTTCTGTTTTGGTGTTATGAGAAGATTATACAGCCAAAATACGGGCGAGGTCTGGTCCCGGCGCGAAACCCATCATGCAGGAATGGGTCACGGATATTCGGGATCAGTGCCCGAGAGCCAAGGTCCCATTTTTCTTCAAGCAATGGGGCGGCGTGCAGAAGAAAAGAGCAGGGAGAATACTTGAGGGTCGCACGTGGGATGAGATGCCTGTCAACATGAATTTGGTAAAAGCGAAAATAAAAAGCCTTCCATTAGAGACTGGCTTTTGTCAATTAACTGCCTTGCGGATTTCCAACTCCCAATCTGGTAGGTCGAGCCTGCCGAAGGGAAGACTTTGAGAGGGCGTTTGTCAGTGGTGGGCATGGTTATGGCGCATCTCTGGCGCAACGAAAACCATAGCTGAAGTAATAGCCCTCGGCAGCGTCCCAGCCACGGGAATAAACACGCACGCCGTATGGGTCGTGGTAAAAATTACCGCCGCGAATCACCCGGTCAAGACCAAAATCAGGCCCCAAAGGATTGGAAATGGGCGAATTCTGATAATAGGTTTCGGAATACCAGTCCGCCACCCATTCCGAAACATTGCCTGCTAGATCATATATCCCATAGGGGCTTTTAACCGACTATGGTTGTATCACCCAAACAGCCGCCATCCTTTTTCCAATAGTTGGCTCGAGTGCAACTGGCACCTTCACCCCAGGGACAAGTTCTACCGTCTGTGCCGCGCGCGGCTTTTTCCCATTGCGCTTCGGTGGGCAGGCGTGGAATGCGCGTCGCGCGTTTTTTGCGATCCGCCGAATTTGTAATAACGAGGAAACAGAAGTAGAATACACTCAACCGACCAGCCCATGCGCGAGGAGAGAGATATGGAACAACTTCAACCCGGGCAAATGCTCGGACCGTATCGTATCATTAATCAGATCGGGCAGGGGGGTATGGCAACCGTCTACAAGGCGTATCAGGCATCCATGGATCGGAACGTTGCGATCAAAGTCCTGCCGGGTCAACTGGCGGAGAGCCGGGAGTTCACCCAACGCTTCCAGCAGGAGGCTCACATCATCGCCAAACTCGAACATCCGCACATCCTGCCTGTCTTCGACTACGGCGAAAGCGAAGGTGTCACCTACCTCGTCATGCGTTACCTCGACGCCGGCACGCTCCGCGACAAAATGGAGAACGGGCGTCCGCTCCCCCTCGATGAAATTGACCGCCTCTTCACCCAACTCGCCGACGCGCTCGGATACGCCCACAGTTTCGGCATCGTTCACCGAGACCTCAAACCTTCCAACGCGCTCATAGATGCGCAGGGCAACCTCTTCCTCACCGATTTCGGCATTGCCAAAATGCTCGAAAGCGCCTCGCCCCGCCTGACGCAAACCGATGCCATCATGGGTACCCCCGCCTACATCAGCCCCGAACAGGCGCAGGCGGCAAAAGTGGATCAGCGCTCCGATATTTATTCGCTCGGCATCATCCTTTATGAAATGGTCACCGGGCGCGTCCCGTTCGTCGCCGAAACGCCGCTGGCGGTCATCCTCAAACACGTCAGCGATCCCCTGCCGCCGCCCTCCACCCTCAAACCGGACATTCCCGAAGTCATTGAACGGGTCATCCTCAAAGCCCTGGCAAAACACCCCGAGGACCGCTTCGCCACCGTCGGCGAATTTTTAGCCGCCTGGAAGCGCGCGCTGGATGAAACGAGGACGTCGCGCCCCGCGGCTCCACTGGTTGATGCGGGTGCAGCCGTCGAACGGAAGTCAACGCCTCAACCTCAGCGGGCGCCTGTCGCAGATGCCCGTCAGGGTATTTCTGCTCCGAAAGCCGCGCCCAAACCTCAGAACTGGACCGGCTGGGTGGTGGGATGCCTCGTCGGCGTGTGCGCTTTGTTCGGCATTGGAGGGACCCTTATCCTTCTCTCCAACCTCAGGGAACCCTCCGCTCCAGCACCCACGCTAACGATCTCCCCAACACAGACTCCCCTTGCCACCCTAATCCTCCCGCCTCCGCCCACGCTGACAGTTCCCCCCGCCGCCGGAGAGACTCTGCTTCAGGACGATTTCTCCGACGACAGCATCTGGGGCATCCTAAACGAGGAGACCGCCTCCATCGCATACGAAAACAACGCGTTGCGCATGAGGGTCTTCCGAACGAACTGGATCGTGTGGAGCACGCCGAACGTCGAAGCGTACCGGAACGTCCGCGCGGAAGTGACCGCCCGTAACAACGACGGCGAAACCACCACCGCGTTCGGGATCATCTGCTATCAACAGGAAGTCACTTCCTCCTACTATTACGCGGTCGTAACGCCGGCCGGCGAATACGCCATTGCAAAAGCCGCGGACGGGGAAACGGATACATTTTTGACGAACAATGACGCGTGGGGTTCCTCGAGTTTGATCGCGACGAACGCCTCCTCCTATCGCCTCGGCTTGGATTGCGGAAACGGCGCGCTATCTCTGTATGTGGACGGGCAATTGATCGATTCGGTCCTCGACGACACCTACACCAGCGGCACTTCCGGGCTGATCGTCTGGAGCGGAAACGACGTTAGTTCGGCGGATGTGACCTTCGACGACTTCATTCTGAGGGCGCTGGAATAGGCGACGTTTTCAAAGCGATGCAATCGTGGTCGGAGTGACATTTCGCGCCATTCCACTCCATGCAAAATAGTGCGACCTTCATTACCTTGAAGGTCGCACTGTCATTTACAGCGAATAACTCTCCCCTGGCTTCAGGATGACGGGCTTCGTCTTTGTCTCTTTTTCCACACGCGCCGCCCAGGCGTGTTCATCCTGTTTGAGCAGGTCAAACGTGTTGTAGTGGATGGGGATGACAACCTTCGGTTCCAGCAATTTGACCGCGCGCAGGGCATCGTCGGGTCCCATTGTGTAATTGTCGCCGATGGGGATGACAGCCAAGCCCAAGCCTTCTTCGCCGATCAACTTCATATCGCCAAAGAGACCGGTATCCTGCGCCATGTAGATCTTCTTCCCATCGTTGGCGGTGAGCAAAAAGCCGCAGGGATTTCCGCCGTTCGAGCCGTCGGGCAATGCCGAGCCGTGGATGGCAAAGGTCAGTTTGAGGTAACCGAAGGGATGCTTGTACCCGCCGCCGAGATGTTGACCGTGGGTCTTCTCCACGCCCTGGGCGGCAAACCAGTTGGCGATCTCGTCGTTGCTGATGACCATGGCGCCGGTGCGTTTTGCGATGGCAACGCTGTCGCCCACGTGGTCGCCGTGTCCGTGGCTGATGAGGATGAAGTCCGCCGCGACAGCCTCGGGGGAGATGGACGCGGTGGGGTTCCCGGTCAGGAAGGGATCAACGACGATCCTGTATCCGCCCGTTTCGAGACCGAGGGCGGCATGTCCGTACCAAGTGAGTGTGGTTGTCATGGGTTTCTCCTTTCCTTGCGACTGAAATTCCACAGGTTACGAAAGCCGGCTATACGTCGTCGTGAAGCGCTGAAATTAAGTATAGAGGGATTTATCTGAAAGTCAATCGCAATTGGCAAATCCCGCAAATAACCCTATAATGCCGTCATCATTCGATTCCGGGAGGTATGATGAAACCCACTCTCCGCCAGCGTTTTCGTTATCGTTTCGACAACCTGATGTCGCGCGGCACGCCAGCCATGATCGGGATGTTGTTCGTGTTATCGGTCGCGATCATATCCATTGCGGGGATCTTCATTTCGATCTTCGGGTTCAGGCAATCGCACGACCCCACGCCCCTGCCGTTCAGCGAAGCCGCATGGGAAAGCCTGATGCGCACGCTCGACCCCGGCACGATGGGACAGGACACCGGCGCCGGATTCCGCATTGTGATGTTGTTCGTCACGCTCGGAGGCATCTTCATCGTCAGCGCGTTGATCGGCGTGTTGAACAACGCCATCCAGGGGCAGATGGAACGCCTGCGCAAGGGACGTTCGCTGGTCATCGAGGAGGGACATACGATCGTGTTGGGATGGTCGGCGCAGATCTTCACCATCCTCAACGAGTTGATGATCGCGAACGAGAACCAGCCTCACGCGCGCATCGTGGTATTGGCGGACCAGGACAAGGTGGAGATGGAGGATGAAATACGGGAGCGGGTCGAGGTGCGGGGCAGGACGCGCATCATCTGCCGAAACGGGAATCCCATTGACCCAAACGACCTTGAGATCGTCAGCCCGCACACCGCCAAATCCATCATCGTCTTGCCGCCCGAGGACGGCGACCCCGATACCGACGTGATCAAGACCGTCATGGCGATCACGAACAACCCGGACCGCCGCGATAAGCCCTATCACATCGTCACGCAGATACGTAAAGCGGAGAACCTCGCCATTCTCGAGATGGTCGGCGAGAGGGATCACGTTCAGGCGGTGTTCACCGAGGACATCATCGCGCGCGTGGTGGCACAGACCTCGCGGCAATCGGGGCTTTCGGTGGTGTACACGGAATTGATGAATTTCGGCGGCGACGAGATCTACTTCAAACACGAGCCAGCCCTCGCGGGCAGGACGTTCGGCGAATCCCTGCTGATGTACGACGACTCCTGCGTGCTGGGTCTCCGCAAGGGAGACGGCGAGATCGTCATCAACCCGCCGATGGAAACGCGCATCGAAAAGAACGATCAGATCATCGCCCTTTCCGCGGACGACGATACGATCCACCTCTCTCCGGTGGCGGAAACGAACCGGACCGACGAATCCGCCATTCGTTCCGGCGGCGAACCGTTCAAACCCAAGCCCGAAAAATGCCTCATCCTCGGCTGGAACCGGAGCGGCGCGATCATCGTGCATGAACTCGATAGTTACGTCGCCAAAGGCTCTCAGGTCACCGTGGTCGCCGACACGTATGGCATCGAAAAACAGATCCTTGCGAGAGGCGGCGAACTCAGGAACCAGAAACTAATCGTACTGGAGGAGGAAACCACCGATCGCAGCCTGCTCGACCGGCTCGACGTGCAAGACTACGACCACGTCATTGTGCTGGCTTATGGCACGCTCAAGCCGCAGGAGGCGGACGCGAAGACGCTGGTCACATTGCTGCACCTGCGCGACATCGCCCGAAAGGACGAAACCCCATTCTCCATCGTCAGCGAAATGCTCGACCTGCGGAACCGCGAACTTGCCGAAGCCACACAGGTGGACGATTTCATCGTCAGCGATCACCTGATCAGCCTGATGTTGTCGCAACTTTCAGAGAACGCGGAACTGTTCGACATCTTCATGGATCTCTTCGACCCCGCAGGCGCGGAGATCTACCTCAAACCCGCCGGGCAGTACGTGGCGCCGGGCGAGCCGGTCAACTTCTTCACAGTGGTCGAGGCGGCGCGCCGCCGCGGCGAGACCGCCATCGGTTATCGTCTCGTCTCCGAGGCGAAGGAGGCGGGCAAATCCTACGGCGTGCATACCAACCCAAAGAAAACCAGCCGCGTCACCTTCTCGCCCGAAGACAAGGTGATCGTGATCGCCGAAGACTGATCACAACGCCGCAATTTCGATCCCGCGCTTTTCCAGCGCCTCGCGGACGCGCCTCGCATTCTCCACCGCGCGCGGATGATCGCCGTGCAGGCATAACGTCTCCACGTTCACGCGCGCGCCTTTGAAATCAATCCCGTTTTCCGCAAGTTGAACTGCATGTAAAGCGACCTCATCCGGCGACTCGATGATCGCATGAGGTTCCCTGCGCGAGACCAGCGTGCCATCGGGATTGTAGTTGCGGTCCGGGAATCCCTCGCTCGCGACCCTCAACCCAGCCTCGATCCCCGCTTCGATCAACCCCGAGCCTGCCAGCCCAACCAGGACCAGATCCACGCTGAAACTTTTCACCGCGCGCGCAACGGCATTTGCCAACTTCCCATCCTTCGCGGATTGGTTGTACAGCGCGCCGTGCGGCTTGACGTGCCGCAACTCCACACCCTCCGCTTTTGCGATCGCATACAACGCGCCGACCTGGTACAGAATCAACGCCTCCGCGTCCTGCGGCGGCAGCGTCATCTCGCGCCGGCCGAACCCCTCCGCGTCCCTCCAGCCCGGATGCGCCCCCACCGCTGCGCCATACCGCTTCGCCAAACGGACGGTTTCGCGCATACTCCTTTCATCCCCCGCATGGAATCCGCACGCAACATTCGCGGACGTGATGTACGGCATGATGAGTTCGTCGTTGCCGACGTTTTCCCCCATGTCACAGTTGAGGTCCATTTTCATGTCGCTCCTCGCTCTTCGGTAACGCATCCAACCGAACCCTCCCCTGATAAAGTGTCTGAAAAGGCGCCAAACGCGCGTAATCTGCGCTCTCTAACGCAGAGGCTCTCTAAAATACGCCCTCACCAGATCCGAAATATCCGCGGTGGTGTTCTGCCTGGCAACCGCGAAGAAATCGTACGCGGTGGCGCGGCCGCGCCCATAGCGCGAGGCGTAATCCTGCAGGAAACGGAAGAAGGCATCGTCGCCCATGCGGTAATGCAAAGCCTCCACGAAGTTCGCCCCGTTGAGATACACCGCGTTGACGTAGGCGCGGAACGTCGGCGCTTCGTACACGGTCGTATCCACGTAACCCGAAGGACCGAAATAGTTCACGCGGAAATTCCACCACCAATCGTACGAGTTGGGATAGATGTACTTATAGAACAACGCCTCGCTGTACACGCACAACGCCTCGTCCAGCCACGGCTCCATCGCCTGGTCGCTCCCCACCAGCCCGAACCACCATTGATGCGCCACCTCGTGCACGCCGATCGCCACGAGATTACTGCGCGCCGAGCCGTTGTACTCGTTGTAAAACTTGGTCGCCAGAAAAATGAGTCCGTCGTACTCCTGCCCGTCGTTCAGGTCCGCCTGGACAATGCTCAGACTGGAATATGGATACGGCGCGAACTGCCCCTCCCACAACCCCACCGCGCGAACTGCCGCGTTCAGGATGGCGAGTCCCTGCGTTTCGTAACCGGGATAGTAATACGAACGGATCTGCGCGCCGCCCGAGACTGCATCCACCACCTTGAACTGATCACTGGCTGACAGCGCGAACGTCCGCGCGCCGTACAGGCGGTAGCGCGTCCATTCGCCGTTCGGTTCAGGCACTCCGCTTGTGGCGATGGTGATACTCCCTTCGGTAGTCTTGACGTTCACCTCGAAATCCGCCGCGTCGTAGACGAGGTGTTCGCCCAGGTACGATGCCTCGTGCAGGACCCAGCCGTTGCTGTATGGCGCGACGAACGGATACCAATCCGTCAGGTTCACCTGGTCCACGTCATAGCCGTAGGGATGGTCCTTGACCTTCGCAGGAATGGAGATGCGAAAACGCATCGCCAGCGTGACTTGCGAACTGGGCATGAGCGGCTGGGACAGGTACACCGACAACCGATTTCCGTTCAGGTCGTAGTTGAGCGGGTTGGAATTCAACAAAATGTGCTCGAGGGTAAATCCGCCGCGCAGGTTCGGCTCGACCACGAGGAGGAGATCGCTCAACGCAAGACCGGTCTGGTTGGTGTAGGTGATCGTCTCATCCACGGCGAGTTGATGTCCGTAGTAATCGAGCAGGGCGTAGAGTGTGTACTGCGTCCGCGCGGAGGAGGGAACGGTTGTGGGAGAGGGGAGCGCCGTCGCGGTGGATGCGAGGGTCGGCAACGGCGTGTTCGTCGGCGGGAGGGGAGTGAAGGTCGAGGCGAGGGTCGGCGCGTTGACGGGGATGTAGTTCGAGTCGAGGGGCTGGAAAGGCGTCGGCGTGGGCGAGGCGTTAGGGTCCGCAGTGACAAGCACAAGCGTGGGAGGAACCGTCCGCTTCGGCGTGGATAAGTTACAAGATGTGAGGATCAAAAAAAGGAGGAGAAAGGTGAGTCGAAGAGGGAGTCGCATAAAAAATCATTGTCCCCGTCATTGCGAGGCGCGAGCGATGGCGAGTGACGAAGCAATCCCGCAAGGGGATGGTATCTTCTACGTTGTAGGGGATTGCTTGGCACCGCTCGCAATGACGTTAATAGGAGTTTTGAAAATACTGCACCATCAGGTCTGAAATATCCGCGGCGGAGTTCTCGCGGAAGACGCGGAAGAAATCGGCGGCGGTGGCGCGCTTCCCGACGAAGCGGGTATAGTAATCTCTGAGGAACGCAAAGAAGATTTCGTCGCCCACCTTTTCGCGCAGCGCCTCCATGAAGCGCGCGCCTGTGAGATAGGTCTTGTCCCAATACGGGCGTTGACCGCCGCCGTCGTAGATCGGCGTGTCCACGTAACCCGCCTTTTGGAACTCGAAGTAACGGTAATACCACCACCAGTCCACGAGGTCGGGATGCACCGTTTCGTAATAGATGCGTTCGCTGTAGGTGGAGAGCGTTTCATCGAGCCAGGGTTCGAGCGCCTGGTCGTCGCCGACTGCGTCGAACCACCACTGATGCGCGGTCTCGTGCGCGGAGATGATGACGAGATAATTCTTCGGCGTGTTGTCGTATAAATTGAAGTAATCGCGGCTGACGAAATAAAAAGCCGAATACTCCATGCCGTCGTTGAAATCGCCCTGCACGGCGGTCATCGTCTTGTGGCGGTACGGTCCGAGTTTTTCGATGAAGACTTGCATCGCCTCGACCGTCGTCTGCAGCATGGCTTCGCCGGGCGCGTCGTAAAACCCGAAGAAATACGCGTACACGGTCACATCGCCGACCTGGCGCTGGGCGACCTTGTACAGCGTGCTGATGGAGAGCGCGAACGTGCGCCCCGCCTCCAGCGCAAACCGACGGCTGTCCGCTGACCCCGATTCCACTTCCGCCCCCGACGACGCGATCTGCGGACTCGACCCGTCCGTGAATGTGATCGTCACGTCGAAGTCGGCTATATCGTAAACGAGATGTTCGCCGTAATACCAGGGGTTGTGCAAGATCCAGCCTTCGCCCGGCTGGTACGGCACGACGAACGGATACCAATCCACGAGGTTGAGTTGTCGTTCCGAGTAACCATAGATCTGCGGACGGACCTCATTCGGGTTGCTGTACGCTTGCATCTGCGGAAGGATGAGCCCGTAAGACAAAGTTATTGTGACGGTTCCGCCGGGAGGGAGAGGCTGCGGAAGCGGGATTTCGAGTCGCTGGCTGAGGGGTTCGAGGGTGTAATGGGTAATTGGGGTTTCGTCTATTGCAAGCGACTTGAGGCTGAATCCGCCACTCCACAAATTGGGTTGCACCGCAAGGACGAGTTCCTTCAGCGTTTCGCCGCTCCAATTGGGGTAGGCGATGGTCTGGTTCACGCTCGCGGCTTTGGTGGAATAGTTCAATTGCAAATCAATCCCATATTGCGGACGTTCCAGCGCAGGCGCGGGCGTTGGGACCGGGGTCACGGTCTCGGTTGGGAGGGAGGTTTCCAAAACAGGCGCGGTGGCGGGAGGAGGGACAGGCGTCTCGGTTGAGGGGATCGCCTGGGGCGTGGGGGAGGAACAGGAAATGAGGAGGAAAATACAGAAAGCGGAAAGCAGACTTGTCCTGAGCGAAGTCGAAGGGATGTTCGTCGCGATGTGTTTGCGCATGGGGAGATTTTAACCGAAATAATCAAGACCCTGCCCGACGGGCAGGGTCTTTGCATCTCGATCCGCGCGATCAACTTGCAACCGGTTCCACCGCCGCCGCGCCGCCGTTGGGCAGCGCCTTGATCTCCCGGTAGGTCAACGTCCATACCGTCGAGGTGAAGACCGTCTGCCAACTTCCCAGCAGCAACCAGGGCGAGAAGGCAATGGTAAAGAACAGCGGCAGAACGAACACGATGCCCAGCACCCACGCCAGCACGTTGTCAAGGAACAGGCTGAACAGACCGACCAGCAAAAGCGCGGGAAGCGCGGAGACGAGGAACGCGGCAGCGGCGGTGACAATCACAACCGGGATGGTGAGAATCACGAGGATGATCGAACCGACCACCCACACGATCCCCAGGCCGATCATCACCAGCCACATCAAGCCGACACTCTTCCAATTCGCGACCGCCAGCGCCCACCCGCGACGGAGTGATTCCATCACCCCCGCGTTCTCGAGGACGCAGACACGCCAGAAGAAATGGCGGAGCAGGCGCAGGAAGACGCTCAGGATGACCACCGCGAAGATCAGCAGAAACGCCACACCGATCATGGCGACCACGCCGAACGAGGTAAAACTCAGGCTTCCATTCTCCACCGCAAAGAAGATGCCGATGCCCGTCGAGAGCAGCGCCAGCGCCAGCAAAATGGCGGGCAGGTTTACGATCAGGTTGATCAGGAACAGCCTCCACGACGTGCGCGACCAGCCGATGCGGAATCCCTCACGAACGGACAATTTTGTCTCCGTATTCTCGTACTCGTCCACCATGCGGATGACAGCGGTCTCCGATACGTAATACGCGATGGTCACGAGGATGCCCAAAACGAGCATAATCACAACGAAGGCAACCACGATCCAGATCAGCGCGGTCAATTCCTCGCGCGGGATGTCCACGTTCCGCGGACCCTCCCGGAAGAGCCGCTCCATTTCACGGGTGAATTCCTCCATGCTCCGCTCGAGGTCCCTCGGAAGCGGCATCTGCCGGCTTTCACTGTCGAATTGATATTGCATTCCGTTGTTGCCGCCGTTGCCGCCAGAAGAGCCGGCAGTCGCAAGCGCCAGTATCAAACCGAACACCCACAACGCGCGATAACTCCACAGGATGTGCCACGCGCGTTTCAAGATTTTGACGGGATCCATTGTATTCTCCTTGTTCACAGAAATTCTCTTTCGCTTCTTTCGTAACGTGGACCTGCCTCAGCCTTCGAGGAGCGGCGTCTGTTCCCGACGCGTTTGGCGCGCCCACCAGATCGCAATCCATGACAGATACAACATGGCAATCGAAACCTGCCAGACGAATTGCGGCAATACGTTCCTTGTAAAACTCTCCGTTGATTCGACCCATTTCAGGCTCTCGCCTTCGAGCAAACCGATCCGACCCAACGTTGACGCCCAAATCGCATTCGCAGACGGATCGGACGCCGGTAAAGCGCTCACGCCGTTCAACACTCCCAGATTGCCCGCCGCCGCGACCATGTCGCTGACGAGCGCGGTCGTGCTGAAAAAGACCCATGCCATCAGCAAACCGACCGGGATCATCCACCAGCCGACCTCAACAACCCTGTTTTTCGTGGGCGAAGACCGTCGTTGGAATAAACGCAGGTTTACCTGTGAAACAAACCTTTCCTGAGAAACGAACTCCATCGCCGGGACTTCATGCAGCAACGCCGACAGCCCCCGCAGAGACTCCAACTCTGCGCGGCAGGCTTCGCACGCGGCGAGATGATCCTCAACCTGGCGAAGCCTTCCGCCTTTCAACTCGCCGTCGTAATAGGCGTTCAACCATTCAGTGACGTGGTCAGACATGTTCAGCCTCCAGCAAGGACAATTGCGGTTGCAGCCTTTCCTTCAACAGGTTTCGCGCATAATTCAAACGTGACATCACCGTTCCAACCGGTATATCCAGCGTCGAGGAGATCTCCTGATAGGACAGTCCTTCGTACTCTCTCAGCACAAGAACCGCCCGGCTCGCCTCCGGCAAAGAGAGGATCGCCCTTTGCACCAGCATCGTCCTTTCTCTTTGCGAAACCAGGGATTCGGGACCCGGTCTTCCATCGGTCAGGCGCAGGTCTTCGATGTCGTCGTGCAGGATGTGTTTTTCCTTGCGGAGCAAATCCATCCCGGCGTTGAGGGCGATGCGGTAAAGCCAGTTCCGCAATGAAGTTCCCACGCGGTAGGCGGGAAGGTTTTGCCAGGCTCGGATAAAGGTCTCCTGCGCGGCGTCCTCCGCCAGTTGCGCGTCGCCGCACATGCGATGGACGACGTTCAGCACGCCCCGCGCGTGGATGCGGACCAGTTCGCTGAACGCGTTCCGGTCTCCGTTCTGCGCATTGCGGATCAACTCCGTCTCATTGATTGCCTGAACCGTTGCCACCGTCGGGTTTTCCTTTTCTCCTGCCATTATCTTAACGTAAACCGCCCCGTTTTTATTCGGAAAAGCGGAGAGTATCCGGTAGAATATCCAAACATGCACTCCACTCCCAAAATCGTCCCGCTCGGCGATTCTGCCGCCCTCGTCCGGTTCGGGGACGAGATCGAGCCGGCGGTCAACCGGCGCGTCCACGCGCTTGCCAATCTTTTGGAGGCTTCGCCGCCCGCAGGGATCATCGAAACCGTCCCCGCGTACGCGACCCTGCTCGTGCATTACGATCCGTTCGTCATTTCATTTACGCAGGTCAGGGACTTTCTGCGCGGGAAATTATCCCAGGCGGAGGAAACCGTCGCTCGAAAGCCGCGGCAATTACAGGTCCCGGTGCGATACGGGGGCGAATACGGCGTTGATCTCGAATCCGTCGCGCGTCTTCTGCATTTGCAGGTCGAAGATGTCATCCGTCTCCACAGCGAAAGAACCTACACGGTTTACATGATGGGCTTCACGCCGGGCTTCCCCTACCTGGGCAAATTGGACGACGCGCTCGTCACGCCGCGCCTCGAAACGCCGCGCACGCGCGTCCCCGCCGGCACGGTCGCCATTGCCGGTTCGCAGACGGGCATCTATTCGGTCGATTCGCCCGGCGGCTGGAATCTCATCGGCTGGACGCCATTGAAACTCTTCGATCCCCATTCCGAAACCCCGTTTCTGTTTTCGCCGGGCGATGAAGTGAAGTTTATCGCAGAGCAATAACGTAATGCGACTTTATGAAGTTTTACAAATTAACTCCGTAACCGCGCCCAGGCGGCGTTCTCTAACGCCGACGGGCGCGTAAGCCTGCCCTGAGCCTGCCGAAGGGAGAACGCGCCCTACGCAGACATTACGGCAATATTTTGTCAAAGACATCAAGTCGCAAACCGAAGGCGACATTGCGAAGCACGTCGCGTTACGGGTTCTTATCATGTCGCTCGAAATTCTCGAAGTCAATGGGCTTGCCACGCTTCAAGACTCCGGTCGAACAGATTGGAGAAAATTCGGCGTGCCGACCTCCGGCGCGATGGATCCGTTTGCGTTCCGCGCCGCGAACCTGCTGGCTGGCAACGACCCGCATTGCGCCGCGGTCGAGATCGGTCCGGGCGACATCGCTTTTCGCGCTTTGCGTGATTGCGTCGTCTCGGTCGCGGGCGTCGGGTTCGCCCTTTCGATCTACATCTGGGATTTCCCGCTTTGGAGTTCGTATTACGTGCGCGGCGGCTGGACGATCCGACTCAATAAACTGGACTTCGGCGTCTGGGCGTATCTCGCCATCTCGGGCGGCGTTCAGACTCCGCTTGTGCTTGGTTCGTCCTCAACTTATCTTCGCGGCGCCTTTGGCGGACTCGACGGCCGGCGGCTGCAAGCCGGCGACGTGTTGAGATTCGGAATCCCTTCGCGCCCCCTGCCTCAACTTGCCGCGCGGACGTTGCCTGAATCGGCGCGCCCCGCTTATTCCGATCACCCAACGATAGATGTCGTCGTGGGTCCGCAGGAAAAATATTTCACCGATGCGAGTATCGCGACATTCATGTCGCAACCTTACTTCGTCAGCCATACTTCCGACCGCATGGGATACCGGCTCGAAGGGCCGGCGCTGGTCCATCGCGATAAGGTCGAATTGGTCTCGGAGGGGATGACGATGGGCGCCATCCAGGTCCCCGCGAACGGGCAGCCCATCGTGATGATGGCGGATTCTCCAACAACGGGCGGTTATCCAAAGATCGGGACGGTCGTCCGCGCGGATCTGCCGCTGCTCGCGCAATGCGCGCCGGGAAAAAGCAGAATCCGTTTTCAGAGGACTACGGTCGCGCGGGCGCAGGAAAAGGCTCGCAGGTTGATGGGCAGGCTGGGGGGAAGTATCGAAGCGGAATGAAGGCTTATTCGTTCCGCGCGGTAAGGTTGATCAGATTCCCCAAAACGCCGATCGGCAGGGAGACGATGAGCGCGGTCAGCGATACCTGCGTCATGGACCAGGCGTAATCGTATCGAAAGAGCGGGGTCAAATCCAGCGTGGACGCCGCAAAGTTGACGTGAAGCCACCACGTCCCGATGATCGCCGCGAATACTGCGGCGCTCGAAACGAACATTTTGACCAGCCGCGAACGCGACAAGCCGCCAAGCGCGAACGTCAGCGCGATCAACGCGCAACCGGCAGTGATCGAAAATCCCCTCGGAGGGGTGCTAAGGAATAGGATGTGAAAAACGAGCAGGGCGATGTTCATCGTGACGAGTCCGGCGAGCGTGGCGGGGACGAGGCGGATGAGGACGCCCGCCGTGGAGAAACGCTCGACGATCACCCTTATCAAAAGGATGCCCAGCCCGAAGATCGCCCCAATGATCAACCCCTGTTCGAGGGAGGTCGTGATGCGGGCGATGTCGAGAAAGTCCGGCAGGTTGTAGGTCAGGTAAACCTGCGCGCCGACCCCGATCGCCGTGCCGAGAAGCGCCATCACGTAAGCGGCAGCCAGGCTGACAGGATGTTGAAGCAGGCGCTGGATAACCCATTCCACCGACAACCGAAGGCGGACTCCTCCCGGCACGAGGGCAGGAAGGCTCCCCGCCGCCCTTTGAATCAGCAACAAGGCGGCGATCTTTCTGTCCTCGTCGTGATGATTCGTAATCACCTCGACGGCGGGCGCGAGGTGCAAATGCCCGATCAGTTCCGCCGCCGCGTCGCCGGCATCCGAATCTTCGAGCGCCAAATCTCCGAGACGCTGAACCAGGTGCGGGTTGGGGAATGAATCGTCCCAGTTGCGCCCGGACCGCGAAAGAACACGAAGCCCGTCGAAGATACGTCTGCGGAGGGTTTCGTCGGTTGCGCCGGTTCCGATCTCCAGCAGGGATGCAGTGATGCCTTTGGGCAGCCCCCTGGAGGACGAACGGATCTCCGCGTCGCGAACCAGGCGTTCCACGACGCGCGCCGCGACGGTTTCATTTCCGCTGCCGAGCAGAATGGAGGCGACCAGGAGCCTCTCTCTCGCATCGCCCACCGCCGCCCACCAGTGATCGTCGTTGTGGCCATAGATCAGCGCCTGGGATAGAAGGAATCGGTTGAAAACGCTCGAGTTGATCCTGTCCCGTTCCAGGTCAACCAGGGCAAAACGAGTCAAGCCCAGGCTATACATGCCCTTCGTGGACTCCCATTGAGCCAGTCCCTGCCTGAGCAGTTCGTCAACGTCCATGCGGCGCGCGGTCAATTCGTCGAGTTCCCTTTGGTCGCGCACGGGGACGTATGGGATCTTGAAGATGTAGTGAAGCGCCTTCATGATCTCCCCCGCCGAGGGCGGTCGCCGTGCCGGGTCTGCGGAGGTGACGCGGCGCAGGACCTCCGTCAACAAGGGAGGAAGTTCGGGCTTGATCTCGCGCGGGTCGGGAAGTTCCTCGTTGGAATGCAGTTGCTCCATCCCCAGTTGTTTCTTTCCGTTCCAGGGCAGTTGCCCGGTGAACATCTCATACAACAGGATGCCGAAACTGAATATGTCTGACTTCGAGGTGATCGCCTTCATTCTGTTTTGTTCCGGCGGGGCGTAGGGGGGCGTGCCGTGACCGGTATGGAAAGCCAGTGTGGAGGTGGAAAGGATGCGCGCCAGTCCGAAATCGGCGAGGTAGGTGTGGCTGGCGAGGTCCAATAGGATGTTCGACGATTTGAGGTCGCGGTGGATCACCCCCTGACCGTGAAGATAATCCAGGGCGGACGCGACCTCCGTGCCATAGCGCAGCACGTCCTCGACGGAGAGGGACGCCGCTTTGATCTTTTGGGTCAACGTTCCGCCGGGAACGTAGGGACTGATCGTGAAGCGCATCGTCCCCTCGAAGCCGTATTCGTAAAGCGGAAGGATGTGGGCGTGATGGAGTTGGACCAGTTTCTTCAACTGGTTCTCGTCCCGGATATCCTCCGCCCGCGCCGCTTCGGTATCCTCGATCTCATTGAACTTGATCGCGCAGACGCGGTTTTGAACCTGGTCGAGCGCCGACCACACCACTCCCTGTCCGCCGGCGCCGATCTGTTCGAGCAACGCGTATTTGCGGAAGGAGGATCCGGGCGCAAGCGTGGTCAATGGCGGACGCGCGGGGGTTGTCATGAAAAAACAGTTAGAGGACGGTCACTTTGTCCCGACCACCTGACAGCCGATATCAAAGACGATGTGCACCTCGTACCCTGTTGCCTGTAAATCGTTCTGGAAACGGAGCACAAAATTATGCGTCTCGTTATTCGGGATCGTACGGTTGGCGCCGCCGATCCAGTTGCTTTCGCTGGGAATGTCGCTTGGGGAATTGACATCCGAAGTGTTCCATATCACAAAACCGTCAAACAAAAGCCTGTCGAGTTTTTGAGAGGTCGGCAGTTTCACCCAATAGGCGAAGAGCCGGTTAATGATGATGGCGGCTCCGCTGTTGTTTGTGATGTCCATGCCAAGTTCGTTCGTGTTCGGGTTCGTGATGGGACTGAGCGTTACATTCGTGCAGGGCGGTTCGCCAGGTCCCGTAGGAGTGTTCGTTGGGGTCGGGGTGTCGGTGAACGTCGCCGTTGGCGAGAACGTCGCTGTCGGTGTAAATGTCGCGGTCGGCGTGAATGTCGCCGTCGCGGTGGGTGTGTTGGTTTGAGTCGGCGTGTTGGATGGCGTGGGCGTATTGGTCTGCGTAGGTGTGTTTGTCCGGGTGGGAGTATTCGTCCGAGTGGGCGTATTGGTGATCGTAGGTGTCCGTGTGATCGTGGGCGTACGAGTGATCGTGGGCGTGTTGGTCCGGGTGAGCGTCCTTATCGGGGTACGCGATGGCGTTTGCGTCGGAGTGCGCGTTACCCTCGGCGAAGGAGTGGAGGGAGGAAGCACGAGGAGCGTGTTGGTCGGGGGAACGGTGGACGACGGCGTGACTGTGATGGTCGGGGTGGAGGTGACCTGGCTCTGGATCTGCTGCCTGGCTTCCTGCTCGGAAACCGGGGTGATCTCGCTTTGCGAACAGAATTGTCCCGTCATCGTGCAGGATATGTCCATTTCCTCCTGGGTGAGCGGTTCGGGTTTCGAGGGCGCGCTAATGGATTGGGTACCCCCCTCGCCTCCCAGTTGAACGCTGGACTTCTGCCCCGCGCCGATATACTGCTCCTCGCCGTTCGAAACGATCCGCGCTGAACCTTTGTAAACGCTCACCTCCATCTGACCATTGCGGAGCGCCTTGATGCTGGCATCGCCCATCAGGGTCAGTTCCGCGCCGTTGATGGTAAAGCGGACCCCGCCTCCATCCGGCGAAGTGACCATCAAGCCGTCGAACGGGACCTTCTCGCAAACGATCTGACCGAGTTCGCTGGAAAAATAAAACGACTCCAAATTCTCGCTTTCCCCGCTTTTATTATCGAGGGTGGCGTTGCCGAACACCACCATCGTGACAGTCTCACCGGGCAGGGAACGGGGCAGATTCGCGATGATCTTGAAGACCGCGATACCCCATTCGTTGTTGTCCAGGTCGAGCGGCGATGCGGTAAGGCGGCGCAATTCGTTCACCGTGATGATGTCGCCGCGCTCCGAAAAACGCTGGCTCGCATCCGGCGCCAGTTCCGCCTTGATCGTCGTGTTGCCATAGCATACGTTGTTCGAATCCGTGTCCCCGCAATAATTGCCGGAAGCCTGGATCGCCCGGTCGATCAGCGCCTGGCAACTGGCGTTCTTCTGCGCGATGGCGGTCGCGGTCAGGTCGGACGTAACAGGCAGGGAGATGTAACCGCCGCGCAGGAGGGCAAACGCGGTAATGCCCACACATAAAACGGCAATCACGGAGCCCAGGAACAACAACAGACCAAGCGCCTCCTGCCTTTTTCGGCGCGAGGCGGACCGCCTGGGAGACCCGCCGGAACGGATCGCCTCGAAGCGCCGCCTGGCGGCTGTGTGGTCCGGGTTAATTTCAAGGATGCGGTTCAGGCAATACAGTTCCTCCTTTTCGTTGTAAGCCGCGCGCCAGAGAAGTTCCCATGCCGCCAGGCTGCCGCGATCCATGGCAAGCGCCTCCCGCAACACCCTGCGCGCCTCCTTCTTCTGCCCCTTTCTGAGAAACTCAGCCGCGTCGCGGAGTCTATCGTCCAGCGAATTGCCGAAACCTTCCATGTTCATGGTTTATTGATAACCCGGACGGGTTATTCCGTCTTCCTGCTTTTTGGAACGGGATGATACAGGATGAGAAGCCGCATCCGTCCAAAGCGCAATTGCGATCCGCTTGCCAGCCGATAAGGCTTGTTTGGCACAAGCCGTTCGTCGTTCAGCCAGGTGCCGTTCGTGCTGGAAAGGTCAATGATCTCATATCCGTTCTCCACCCTGCGAATCATCGCGTGCCGCCTCGACAACCCCATCTGATAGCCTCCCATTTTCGTAAGATCGAGGAGATTGTCGTCGGGGATGTCATCCGCCTTGCGTCCAAAGATCAACTCCTTGTCAAAACGCAGGTATACCGGCTGGGAAGTGCCGGCGGCGTAAATAGCGATGCCGTCCTCCGGTATCAACGAGTCGTCGACCGGCGGTTTCAATAGATCCACCGAAGCCGCCGTCGAGTCGTGGCCGTCCTTGGCAGTCGCCGTCGAATCCGAAGGAGGATGCGCCAGAAACGCGCCGCAATAAATGCAAATGACGGCATTGCGGTCATTCTTATTTTTGCAGACGGGACAGAACTTTTCGTTGATTTCCACGTCGTTTCTCCGTGCGAATCATGGCTGATTAATCTTACCCTCGATTATGGGAATTATCAATCAGGAAAAGGGACAATCACATTTCAAAAGCATCAACTCCCGCCGACGACGTTGAATTCTTCGGTTTTCGGCTCGCCGGATCTCCATGGCAGACAACGCAGGACGCGGCGTCCCTGAGCGAGTTTGGGATCGAATTGCCGTCCTTATAACCTCAAAAAACCCGATTTTTTAAGTTGCAAATTTTTAATCACCGTGCTAAACTATAGTCGGTTCACCCCGACCTGCCCCCCTCAGGCCGGGGTGAACTATTTTTTGGATTTGAGTACAATCAAGCCATGAAGAACCCGAAATACATCCTTCCCATCGTCGTGATGTTGGCGACGCTTGCCTGCAACCTGGGGGCTCCGGGAGGGACGCCCGCCTCTGACCCACCCGAACCTGCTTCGACATCAACGGGTGTTCTCCCCGCTGACACCTCCGCGCCCGTCCCCGCAACGTTTACTCCCATTCCCACGTTGACCGTTACCCTCCCCTCCGCGCCCACGGAAACGCCGACCCTGACTCCCATTCCAACCGTCGAGAGTTTGAAGGCCAGGGTGACCGCGGAAAAACTCAGTTGCCGTTACGGTCCCGGAGCGGAATATCTTTACCTGTTTGCCCTCAACCAGACCGCCAACATCAAACTGGTCGGGCGCACGGATGCGAACAACTGGGTTTGGGTTGCAAACAAGGACGAGAATAACCGGGCTAACAATTGCTGGGTCAATGCGAATTTTCTCGAAATCCAGGGAGACCCGAATGCGCTACCCATCGTCTACCCTGGTTTAAAACTGCCCGTCTCGCCGTATTACCCCGGTCCGAGCTGGGCAAAAGCCACTCGAAACGGGAACAACATCGAGGTTACGTGGGAGGCGGTTCCCATCAGCCCGGGCAAATATGAAGACGAGTTCATGCACCAGTACATCATCGAGGTCTGGCGATGCGAAGCGGGGGAGATCATCTTCGAGACGCTCGGCACAAACTTCCCAGCCATCGTCGTTATAAACGACGAGCCAGGATGCGCGTCGCCTTCGCACGGACGGGTGTTTGTGCAGGAAAAGCACGGCTACGGCGGACCGGTCGAAATCCCCTGGCCCCCGCACGATTGAGACCGAACTCTGAACGAAGTCCCATGATTATCCCGCCCCGAAGCGGGATTTTTTATTGAAATTTTTCAGGCTGACATTAAAATTCTAAACAGGAGTATTGACAATAATAAATAAAAGTTGTAATATATGGAAAAATAAGCGTGAAAAAGTAAATATATTGAATGTTTCTTGCTGTTTCTTGAAATTTGCTTTAAAAAGGAGCATTTCCATGTCCGATCTTGCAGTCGAAGCCCGCCAACTGGTCAAAAAGTTCCCTGCCCGCCCGGGGACGGGAGATAAGAACCCCACATCCTCATCTCCTCTCCCCGCGGGAGAGGGGCGCAGGGATGAGGGAAAAAAGAAACGCTGGCAGTTCTGGAAGAAGGAACCCAAAGTCATGTTCACCGCTGTGGATGGAGTGGACCTCCAGATCCAGCGCGGCGAGATATTCGGCTTGCTCGGTCCAAACGGCGCGGGCAAGTCCACCACGATCCGCATGTTGTGTACACTGCTCGAACCCACGAGCGGTACGGCGCGCGTAAACGGCTATGACATTATGAAGCAGGCGAACGAGGTTCGGCGCAGTCTCGGCACGGTGCTGGCTGGCGAACGGAGCATCTATTGGAAATTGACCGGGCGGGAAAATCTGGAATATTTCGCGGCGCTGTATCACATTCCTCCGGCGGTGGCGAAGAAGCGTGTGGATGAATTGATCGAGCGCATGGCACTCAAGGACCGCGCCAACGAACTCGTGGAGAAATATTCGACCGGAATGCGCCAACGCGTCGCCATCGCTAAAACCCTGCTTGCCCGCCCTCCCATCCTTTTGCTGGACGAACCCACGCTCGGACTCGACCCACAGGCGGCTCGCAACTTAAGGGAATTGATCGCTCAACTCAAGCAGGAGGGCCACACCATCCTGCTGACGACTCACTACATGGAGGAGGCGGACCAACTCTCGGACCGCATCGGCATCATTGACGCGGGCAAGGTCATCGCGCTGGACACCCCCGAAGGACTCAAGCGCCGCATCAATCAAAAGGAGATCGTCCGCCTGGAGGTCAGCGGATGGCAGGAGCACATCGGCGAGAAACTGCGTTCATTATCAGAAGTGGAGAATCTGGTCGTCCGCCGGCAGGCAGAGGCAGACCTGTGGGAAGTGAACATGCAGGCGACGAATAGCCGGACGTTGCTGCCGAAGATCGTCGAGAACATCGGCCAGAACGGGACGC
Source organism: Anaerolineales bacterium (assembly GCA_013360875.1). Classification (GTDB taxonomy): domain Bacteria; phylum Chloroflexota; class Anaerolineae; order Anaerolineales; family Villigracilaceae; genus Defluviilinea. Next base: position 22,728 of record JABWAU010000041.1, read on the forward strand.
GGCTCGTCAACATGAACATCGTCAAGCCGTCGCTGGAGGATGTGTTCATCCATCTCACTGGCAAGGCGCTGCGCGATTAGGAGTTGACATGGAAACGTCTCTCGCTCCCCGCTCGCTTGGACGACCGGGCTTTTTATCGGATGCGCGCGCGTTTTTTGCGGTCGTCCGCCGCGAATGGACGATTTTCACGCGCTATCCCAGTTGGATCATCGCGCTATTCATCTGGCCCCTGATCTTCCCGATGATGTACATCCTGACGGCGCGCGCGCTTTCAGGTCCCGACGGAAGCGGATTGAACATCTTTATCCAGACCACCGGTGCGACCGATTACATCGGTTACATCATCGTCGGCACAACGGTCTGGATGTGGCAGAACATCGTCCTTTGGGACGTGGGCTTCTCGTTACGCGACGAACAAATGCGCGGCACGCTCGAATCGAACTGGCTTTCGCCCACCTGGAGATTTTCCTATTTGCTCGGTCATACGGGTCCGCAGATCGTTTCGATGGCGATGTTCATCGGCGTCACGGCTTTGGAATTCGGGTTGTTGTTTGGCGTTCGCTTGAACGGCAGTGTGTGGATGCTGGCGCTGATGATGCTTGCCGCGATCCCTGCCGTTTATGGATTGGGATTTGCATTTGCAAGTCTCGTCATCACCGTCAAGGAAGCCAACGCGTTCGTGTTTCTCGTCCGCGGATTGGTGATGATCTTTTGCGGGATCACCTTCCCGGTTGCGATCCTGCCCGGATGGATGCAGTCCTTTGCAAAATGGCTCCCGCAGACTTATCTGATCCACGGGATGCGCGCCGCGGCTTTCTCGAACGCCGGGATCACCGAGTTGCTGCCCGATTTGATCCCCTTGCTTTTATTTGGGGTCTTCTGGCTCTTCGTCGGTTACTTTACATTTCTTTGGATGGAGCGCCGCGCCCGCAAGACCGGCGCGATCGGACAATACTAATGTCATTGCAAGGGGTGGCGCTCGCGTTGAGCGGAACGTAGGGAAGACGAAACGTAGCGCCACGACGAGGCAATCCCCGTCTCACTTGGAAATTGCTTCACCTTCGCAATGACGGAGAATTGATTATGGAACTCACCACCCTCTCACAACCCAGCCTCAAAACCCAACTTCGGGCTTTACTTGTCATCGCCCGCAAGGACTGGAAAGTCTTCTGGCGTTATCCGTTGAACGCGGTATCCAACATCTTCCAGCCCATCATCTGGATCACTCCCGTTTACTTCATGGGTAAAGCCTTCAGCACGAACGGGGAGGCTCTGGGCTTCGCGGCATACACCGGAAGCGGCGATTACATGTCCTATATTCTGCTGGGAACCGTGTTGACCAACTTCATTCTCACCGTGTTCTGGGGCATGGGCTACGCCCTCAAAAACGACATGGATTCGGGCGTGCTTGAATCCAACTGGCTGGCGCCCATCTCGCGTTTGCTCATCCTCGTCGGCCGCACGCTGACCAGTATGTTGACGACCATGATCACGTCCATCGTCATGCTCCTCATCGCGGGGATGCTGTTCGGCTTCAAACCGACGGGAAGCACAGTTGCCGCGATCCTGACCGCCATTCCCATGTTGGTCGGCTTGTACGGATTCGGCTTTGCCTTCGCGGGCGTCGTCCTTTTGATGCGGGAGGCGAACACACTGGTTGACGTGGGCAGTTTCCTCATACAGGGATTCTCCGGCACAAACTTCCCGGTCAAGTCGCTGCCGTATTGGTTGATCCCCATCTCGCTCATGCTCCCATTGACATACGGACTCGATGCCGTGCGCGGTTTTCTCTTGAAGACAAATACGCTTCTTCCGATCAACGTGGAGATCGTCATCCTCATCGTCTTCATGTTCGTGATGTTGTGGATCGGCGCGCAGGTCTTTTACCGGATCGAACGGAGGGTCAGGACTCTGGGGACGCTGGGACAGCATTAGGGTCTGGTGCGGAGCGTTATAATCCGCCGTCTCGAAGAGCCCGTCCTGAGGCACAGTCGAAGGATCATGCCCTTCGGGACAATATGCATAAAGTGAAAAAATTAATCCAAAACCAGAACATCTGTGCTATAATACGCATCCCCACACGAAAGGAATGGAATGTTCACCCGTCTCAAACAGATTTATCACGAGTTCCCGCGCCTGTTCTGGGTGGTGGTCGTCGTCAGTTTTATTGACCGTATCGGCGGCACGCTCCTCTTCCCATTCTTCGCGCTGTACATCACACAGAAGTTCAACGTCGGCATGACCCAGGCGGGCATCCTGCTTGGGATGTCGTCCCTGTTCGGGTTGATCGGATCAACCGTCGGCGGCGCGTTGACCGACAAGTTCGGGCGCAAGCAACTCATCCTGTTCGGGCTCGTCTTCAGCGCCATCAGCACCTTGACGTTCGGTCTGGTCAACGATCTCAATGCCCTGTATCCGCTGATGGTCGTCGTCGGCTTACTGTCGAGCGTGGCGCATCCCGCGCACGACGCAATGATCGCCGACATCCTGCCCGAAAAACAACGGCAGGAGGGCTTCGGCATCCTGCGCGTGGTCGGCAACCTCTCGTGGATCATCGGACCGACTATCGGCGGATTCGTCGCGAACATCAACTTCTTCTACCTGTTCGTAATTGATGCCGTCATCAGTTGTGCGGTCGCCGCGATCATCTTCCGCGCCATCCCCGAAACAAAACCCGAAGTGCACGCGCACGCGGAAAGCGAATCGCTCTGGCAGACCGTGATCGGTTACCGCGTCGTCCTGAAAGACCTCGCCTTCATGGCGTTCATGGTGGCGGGCATGTTGATGTTGATCGTCTATCAACAGATGTATGGCACGCTTTCCGTGTACCTGCGCGACAACCACGGCGTCAACCCCAGCGGATACGGTTTTCTCATGACCACCAGCGCCATCACAGTGGTACTCTTCCAGTTTTGGGTCTCGCGCCTCATCAAACGCCGTCCGCCGTTTCTGATGATGGCGTTCGGCACGGTCTTCTACATGATCGGGTTCGCGTTGTTCGGCGTCGTCACCCTCTATGTCCTGTTCGCGCTCAACATCGTCATCATCACCATCGGCGAAATGATCGTCGTCCCGACGGGGCAGGCAATCGCCACAAACTTCGCCCCCGAAACCATGCGCGGGCGTTACATGGCAATCTTCGGACTCTCGTGGGCGATTCCCTCGACCATCGGACCCGGCGCGGCGGGTTACGTCCTGGACAATTACAATCCGAACCTGCTTTGGTTCATCGGCGGCGCCTTGTGCGGTCTCTCCGTCATCGCCTACTACGCCCTTCACCTTCGCCTCGGGGCGAAACCCGAATTTGCTTCCGCCAAAAAAGAGGGACAGCCTCTCCCAGCCCTCATTGATTGACAAAAAAATGGATGCGCCGCGAACGCATCCATTTTTTCATTTGACCTCAATACGCTTCGGACTTGACCGAAACTTGCTCCCGTCCGAATCGCCTTCGTCCCATCCTCTTCTTCCTACCGATAACTGACTACTGCTTAGAAAAGCAGATGCGACGTTAGAGAACGTCACCTACGCGTAAGATACTCTCTTACTGTTCACTTCTCACTTTTCGCTTCTCACTTCTAATGATGATGCCCGCCTTCATGCACATGCCCGTGCGACAGTTCCTCGTCCGTCGGCTCGCGCAGCCCCACGACCTTCACGTTGAAATGCAACTCATCCCCAGCCAGAGGATGGTTGAAATTCAGGCGTACCGTCTCGCCTTCGATGGATTCGACCCGCGCATAGCGCGCCTGGCCCGCATTGTCGCGCACGGTCAATTCGAGACCTTCCTCCATCTTCATATCCTTCGGGAATTGACCGCGCGGAACGTCCAGAAACGCCTCCTCGTCGTATTCGCCGTATCCATCCGCGGGGGCAACGACCACATCCTTGCCCTCGCCGACCTTCATTCCCATCATCTCGCTTTCCAGGCCGGGGATGATATTTCCATATCCAGCCAGAAACTGCAACGGACCGTGACCCTCGGAACTATCCAATAATTCACCGTCCACATGGAGCGTGTACTCCATCGAAACCACCACGCCGTCTTGAACCGAATCTTTGCTCATTATTATTCCTTTCTTGTAGGTTTGCCCATTGTACCAGCAAGGCGCAGACAAGTACACACCACATCATCGCTGCGTTTCCTCCTTTCTTAATTCGTAATTCATCCTTTACAATGTCCCCATGCACTACGACCTCTGCCTGCCCTGGTATTGGGAATACGACATTGACTTCGTCCGTTTCGTCGAAGGCGCCTGCCATGAAATCGGCTTAACCTTCTGGCAAATCACACCCGACACCCTGCTCGAATCTGCCACCGCTTTGTACAAGGGTGAAAGATCGTTCAACACCCTCCTTGACCGTTCCCAGGGCGATGACCGCTTCCTGCCCATCAACAATTGGGCAAAAGAATACAACAAACGGCGCATCAATCCGCCCGAACTCTCCAAATGGTCCGAGGACAAAGCCACCATGCACCTTGAACTCATTAGCGCCGGTATCCACACACCTTACACCATCATCCTGCCCCCC